>JAJZEE010000024.1 GCA_021805735.1 Bacillota bacterium | reverse complement strand
ATGCAAAAGGGTTAGCCGATGATTATGAGGCTGTCAAAAACAGCTTGATCTATGGCGAGATAAGCAACGGGCCGCTGGAAGGAATCAATAGCAGAATCAAGGCAATTCACCGAAGGAGTGCGGGCAGAGCGGGCATTTTCTTGCTCAATGCGTACATGGTTTTATCAGGTTGAAGTCCATTGTCTTCGTCTTTGAGCAAGAGCCAAATAAAGCCCTGGTTTCGCGCCTTCGCGCCAACAGGTCGAGTGGTTTTTGAGGAGAATGGCCCTGAGACCAGACCTGTCGTCGTGGTGTTCCACTGGGAACGTCCGCGACAGCGTATCAGTAATGTCCAAGTACTCCAAGACGGGCCGCTTTCCTGGAAGTCTTCAAGAAGACCAAGTAACCGATTCCAAGCCATAGGGCGACGTTGACGAATCCCCACCAGAACCAGCCATGCACGGTAAGCAGACCATGTCCGTCCACCATCATTTGTTTAAGACTTGCGATCATGGGCCCAAGAGGAACAAAAATGGTGACATCGATCAACCATCCGTGAAAACTGCTGAACGGGATCATGATGAAGAACAGAAGTATGAATTGCACTATACTTAGCAGTTGACCGGAGCGCTTGAACAGCAACGTCACGCTCGCCACGAGATAGCCGACACCCATTGCTGACAGGGAAGCCATCGCCATAGGAACAAGATCAAGCGCCGAAAACGAAAGATGATGGCGGGTGATCAAGGATATAATAAGGATCACAACAGATGTTAAAATAACCTGTGACACGAGTTGAGCAATTCCTCGGTACAGGAAAATCCGTCCTCCGCCAAGTGGGATGAGAAACACTTGCTCCAACGTGCCATTTTGCGCTTCATTGCCAATCTCGTGACCGATGTTGGCCACGGCCCCAAGACAAAGCGTCCAAAGGCCGTAGCTCACGATGATATCACTCAAGCGGTGACCGAGCAGCGGGTTCCCGGACATGTACGATGCACCCAGGAACAGTCCATAGAACAAGACTGTGAGTCCGACCAGTTGGCTTATCGACTCCGTCGGGTACCTGCGCAACTGGACGAGTGCCATATAAAATTCCGCCAGAAGTGCCCTTGCCTGCGTCATGAGCTCGCCTCCTTCATGGTGACCTGCCTGAATACCCGTCCCAAATCCATTCCTTCCAACTCCACACGTACGATCCGATAACCGTCCAAGTGCTGCAGCCATTCGTGTATGGGACGATCTTGATTGGCCGATACTCTCAGGCTGGCGGGGGAAAGCCATAGCGCGCCGAGTTCAGTCAACTCAGTCTGCCTGGACGGAGCTACTGGCTCCGCCAATTCCACTGTGTAGGAACCTGTACTAAAGGTTTCGAGCACCACACTCGTCTCACCTTCCAGCACGATCCTCCCTTCTCGGACGATACAGACGCGTCGTGCAAGGGCCTGCGCGACATCCATCTGATGCGTGGTTAGCAATATCGCTGTGCCAGAATCATTGGCCAACCCGCGCACAACCTCCTGCACGCTGTCGGAGGCTTCCAAATCCAAACCGAGCGTGGGCTCGTCGAGCAGGAGGAGTTTTGGGTGATGGAGCAGTGCGGTACAGATCGCAACTCGTTGTTGCATACCGCGGCTCATTTTCTGAAGGGTGTCCTTTCTCTTCTGTGCGAGTCCGAATATCTCCAGCAGCTCGGCGCCTCGCTTTCTGACCTCCAATCTGGGCAAGCCTCTCAGTCCGCCCCAGTACAGGAAGTTTTCCATCGCCGTCATCCGCCAATAGAGATTGCGACTTCCCTCAAGAACGGCACCGACATGGGACAAGGCATCACGCCTCTTTCGCAGAACACTGTACCCGCAGATTTGCACATCTCCCGAATCTGGATGGACAAGTCCAGCGATCATCTTGATCGTCGTGGTCTTTCCTGCACCATTGGGTCCTAGGAAGGCATAAATTTCGCCCGCATCTAGGGAAAGGCTCATGTCGCTCACAGCATGCACCGGGGCATCACCACGACGACTGTACGTCTTGCTCAAACCTTCAACCGAAAGAACCACCGTGAACACCTCGCTCGGACTGTCAGGTCATCTTGACTGGTTGGAAAGGGGCACTCGAAATGCATCTGACACAGGGCACAATCTAAGCATGAACTGGGCGTCGCCAAACACGGCGCTACGTTTCTCCTCAGGATGTCATCGCAATCCCCTTCCACCGAAACTACAAGCGTGCTCGCATAGGTTAAGACAAGTTGAGGACTCAGAAACTCTGTGGTAATCAGGAGATAAGCGGAGGATCAAGTGCCTCAGGTAGTCAACTGCTAGGGAACATGTGATAAAGTCCGCAGTGCGCCTGCCGACATTGGGTTTATCACATGTCCCCTAGAAGACAGGACGCAGATTAGGAAGCCCTCTCATTGGGTCTTGGGGATCCGAACGTAGGCTATCGGACTCGTCCAATTTCTCCGCGATGACCCAAACGAAGTCGCGCGTAACGAACCATGCTTCTGGAACTGAACTTTGTGTCAGGTTCAGAGTCTTAGATGGTACCGTGATCAACTTGGCCATATACACCACCCCTTGTACTATTCTACAACTTCTTGACGTCCGCTCTGGAATCATGATACCTCAATTATACTATTCTGTATACCTTTGTATTGGGGTGCGGTTTCAGGCTATGTACCGATAAATCCCAGCGACCAGGAAATACATAGCATCCGTTCCATATATGCCCACATCATGCTCGCGCTCTTTGCCCGTAAGATGGCCACGTATTGCCCCGTTACCTCTCCCCATCGCATCCCTGATTGCTTCATCCGTTGTTGGATCACTTTCTTATTCCCGCTCTCAATCGCCCCGCTTCCCACATGTAGCCCCTGATCTTTGAGCTCCTGGTAGTTCACTCGATGGCGGTTATGGCCCAGATATTGCCGCAGATTCGCCACTCCCGGCGGTACATTCGCGCCATCCAGACTCGCGATCACTCCCTCCACGTTCCCACATTCAATGTCCTTGATGGTCGCCTTCGCCCACCCCTTCATCGCCCCCTCGTTCTCGGGATACAGATAGCGGGCATACGCGTACACGTGTTCGCTCATGTGATAATAATCGAGCACCTGGATCGCATCGGGAAATAATTCATCACACAGGTTGCAGATCCAATGCGCCCCATCTCCAATCATCACCGTTCGCTCATACTGCCCATAGCCCGCTCGCGCCGCCGCATCGAACAACAACGGCTTCAACCCTTCCACACTGCCAAAGTACGCGACATATTCCTTTTGGGTCAAAAGCGCCCGTCCTCCCTGACTCCGGATCACATGGTCATCGCTGTACACCTCCCCGAGCTTCATCTCCTTCCAGGTCGATCCGTCCTTACCTTGCTGGCGCGTATTGACCTGAGAACCATCCGTCAGCACGTACAATGTGCCGCGCTTGCGCTCTGCAGGCAGGAACTGAGGGGCTGCTTCTTCCGGGTGGGTATACGCGATGAGGGCCTCCGTCCGCTGTTCCTGCTCCACCTTTTTCCCCGTTTCTTCAGTGACGTCACGGATCAAGGAGGCACTCACGGAAGTTCCCAACAGGTAGCCAAAGCATTCACTCGCGTCTCAAATGAGGACGCCATTTGACCGACATACGCGATGCGCGCCGCCATCTCCGGCGTCACCTTGTGCCCGATCTCTTCGATGCCAAGCGCCGTATCCACAGGGCTAAATCCGTGCCCGCAGAGGCGACACACATACCAGTCACGAACGAGGTCCATGACGCCCTGAGTCGTTGTGATTTGCAGATGCACGTCTATCGCATTGACTCTGGTTTCTCGTGCGCAGGTGGGGCAGAGCCGTTTTTTTTACCCTCCTGCGCCTGTTCTTCGGCTTCTTGCTGTATCAACCGTGCTGTACGCGCCAAGACTTCGTTTCGCACGGCGTCCATCATGCCGTTCAAATGCCGCTCCAGTGTGGTGTGACTCAACTTTCCGCTGCGGATGTCATTCTTAAAGGTGTTCTCATAGTGTTCCACGCGTTATAAGACATAACGAGGAGCAGGGGTGTCAAAACTGACAAAAACCCAATAAACTCAGGGGCTTTTCGCCCTTTTGAATCAGATCATCGTTATGTGTTTCGGGAATGCAGGGTTTAAGGCCGCATGGGATACCATCGATATCGATCCGATGGAGAAAACCGCCTGGCAAAGCAGATTATGGAGCGAATCGAGTATACGCGTGATGGGAACAACGTTGATATTCGCGTGGATTTTCGCTGATGATCAACTCGCGGTAAAGCTCGATCCCGTATGGTGTGATAGAATGTATTTAAATGAATCCACAGACCATCGACCCATTTAGAGATGTTAGAAACGAATGGAGATGAACAGTTTGGAGGCACGCAAGGAATTTTCAACAAGCGAAATTGATGCCTTATTGGAAAATGTCCGTGCACGGATCAGTCAACATCGTGATCAGACAGTTCTGATTGATGTCGTCGAAGATGAGGATGAATTGATCCTTCGCTTTCGTAACCCACGCACGGCAAAGCAACGCTACGATACATTTCAGAACTTAGCCGGACGAGGCGGGCAAATCCCCGGATCAGTATTCGACGATATGCTGGCACATGCGAATCGCGACGATGAGGATGATCGGGAGGATTCCCACTTTGAATAATGTGCTGTTTGATACGAACATCTATCTCTATCACTATCGGAAGTACCCGCCTGTTGTCGATGCAATTAACGCTGAATTGAACAAGGGGGCGGTAATCCTCCTCTCCGTCGTACAAATCAGTGAGCTTCTTTCTACAACAGCAGTGGATCACAACGAGACAATCCGAACCGACATGGAGAGTTATATTTCAGCTGTACATCGTGTCGTCGATGTTACTGAAGGGATTGCTCGGAAAGCAGCAGAAATTCGAAGGTTATGGAAAACTCGCACCGGGAAAAATCTGAAGCTGCCAGACGCCATCATCGCAGCGACTGCCCTCCTGCACAAGGCATCTCTGATTGGTAACAATGACAAGGACTTTGCTCCGTTACATGATATGGTTGGACTCGATTACCGGAATCCGATCAGGTCTCAAGAAGAGTTGCGTACCTTTTTAAGCTAGGAAAACTCTTGGAAGCTGGAGAGAATGAAGACATCCGTCGAGAATTGGACGCGATTGCAATGTAGGATTCCCTCATGAAAAAAGCATTTGAAGATAGGTGCGCTACAAGCAGCAGAAAACATAGCGAGGAACCTGTTACTGTCCGGGATGGATGTGGAGACGGTTGCGCAACATATTGATTTGTCGAGGGAATAACCCCGAAGAAACGCGAAAGACTAGGGTTTTCCCCTAGTCTCGCTGCAATCGATGCCCCCTGGATTTGTCCAGAAACATTGACGATATAACTTCGACATGCGCCGTCTGCGGAAACATGTCGACGGGAGCCACATCGTCGATCACGTATCCGTGATCGACCAGAAGACGCAAGTCACGGGCCAATGTGGCGGGGTTGCACGACACGTAAACCACGCGGGCAACCTGCGCCGCCGCCAGCGCGAGCAGCACGTCTGCTTCACAGCCCGAACGCGGAGGATCCAGAAGAACCACGTTCGGTCTGATCCCGCTTTCGATGAGTAACGGAACTTCATGTTCCGCGCGCCCGGTGATAAAGTGGGCGTTGTCGACCTTGTTGCGCCTGGCGTTTGCAACCGCGTCCGCGGCAGCGGCGGGCACACTTTCCACGCCGTACACAGAGCGTGCGTGTTTGGCCGCCAGAAGGGACAATGTGCCAATGCCGCAGTAGAGATCAAACACGATATCGTCAGACCCGATATCCGCCATGGCCAAAGCCCTGCGATACAGGATGTCCGTCTGCACAGGATTGACCTGTAAAAACGACGACGCTGACACCTGCATTTGCAACTCTCCCGCTTCTCCCACTGCGTCGACAATGTACTGAGAACCCCAGATCAGCTTGTCCTGTCGCAGCGCACTGCGGCCGCGTCCTGGTCCATGCCCCGATCCAGACGCCTGCCCAATCCCTGATCCAGGTCCATGTTCCGCCACCGTTCTCGACCCAGGTTCGCGTCCTGGTCCAGACTGGGCAACCGCCTGCTCGACAACACTGGCAAGCCTGTACCCTGCAGGCATCTCCTCGCTGAGTTTGCGCGCCAATTCCGCGCCAGCCGCAAGCAGGGGCGAGGCAGTTCTAAGAACGACCATCACATCTCCCGCCCGCGTGGAACGTATCACAATCTCTGCAACCGCTCCTGTTCGGTCGCCCTCATCGTATGGCGCAATGGCCAATTCCCCGAGAAGTCGAACCAATGTCCTTTGCACATCGTCGTAGGCAGCGGGCCGAATCAGACACTCCCCATGCTCCACGGGCTCGTGTGTGCCTTCCTCGACAAATCCAGCCACAAACCGACCCTCGCGCGCTTTGGCCATGACGCTCACTTTATTGCGGTAACGCCAGGGATCCGCTTGCCCGATGGTGGGCTTCACAAGTCTGTCCACAACATCAGCGTCGAATTTTCCGATCCGCTGGAGTGCATCCTTTACGAGTTGTCGTTTGAAACGCAACTGTCCTTCATAAGATAGATGCTGCACCTGGCACCCGCCGCATACGCCAAATACAGGACACGGCGCCGCAACTCTGTCATGAGCGGTCTCAACGATACGCAACGCTTTTGCGAACACGTGCGACTTGGCGACTCGTGTAATCCGCACAGCAGCCCGTTCACCGGGCAGCACGCCTTCCACGAAGACGGCGACGCCCTGATGACGGGCCACTCCTTCACCGCGATACCCCAGGCGCTCGACTGATACATCGATCTGATCGCCTACCTTTACAGGCAGTGTCATACGATCTCGCTTTACCAATAGACCAGCCCCGATTCGCTCTTCAGAATGTGTTATTGCGCCTCAGTGACGATGACCGACAGATGCTGCGGCATGACCTCGACACTGTGTGGCAGGCGGCCGCCGTATTCGCCGTCGATGTTCAGATCGACAACCTCGTCGGAGTCCAGTTCAATCTGCCGGGCGTGGAAATACAGCACGCGTTCGTCATGGATGTGCTCACCGCGCAGGGCGGTGCTCACAAGGCGTATCATATCGCCGAGATTCGTCGGTTTGACGACAAGCACATCCAGAACTCCATCGCTCACTGACGCCTTGGGCGCGATATTTTCAAAACCGCCCACCGATCTGGAATTGGTGATCAGGCATAGCATCGCCTTTCCGCTGTAGGTAAAGTCGCCCGCCTGGATGTCCAAATCAATCGGGCGCAATCCAGGAAGCAACTCAAGCCCTTTGACATAATAGGCAAGCTGCCCGAGAACCGTCTTCAGTTTACTCGGCACATCATATGTAATTTCCGTCAAGCGACCACATGCGGCGATATTCACAAAATAGCGATCCCCGCCAAGGCGCCCCAGGTCAAGTGGCTGCACCGTCCTTCTGGCGACGACGCGCGCAGCTTCGATGATATTGAGAGGAATGTGCAATGCCCGCGCAAAATCGTTTGTCGTGCCCGCAGGGATAATCCCCAGCACAGGACGTTCCGCAGTAGATGCGAGGCCGTTCGCCACCTCGTGAACAGTCCCGTCCCCGCCGCAGGCCACCACAAACTGAAATCCGTCTGCCGCAGCCTCTGCGGCTGCCTGAATCGCGTCACCGGGTCCGCGTGTCGCGTGGCATGACGCTTCCAGGTCACTCTCCTCCAGAATGCGCAAGACATCTGCCAACTGGGCCCTGAACGCTTCCTTTCCGGCTGTAGGATTGTATATGAGCCGTACTCTGGAACGCACCGCGCTCACTCCCCGCCTGCAATGAGCTCAAGTATGACGCGATTGACGATTTGGGGATTGGCCTTTCCCCTCGTTTCCTTCATCATCTGTCCAACCAGGGAGCCCAAAGCTTTCTCCTTGCCTGCGCGATAATCGTCCACTGTTTTGGGGTTCGCCGCCAGCACGCGCAGAGCAATCGCCCGCAACTCACCCTCGTCGGAAATCTGTATGAGCCCCTGCTCTGCAATGAGTGTTTTCGCGTCTTTCCCCGAATCCAGCATATCCTTAAGGAGGGTTTTCGCGATCTTTGCGGAAATCGTTCCGTCCTCGATCAGACGGATCAGATCGGCAAGCGCGAAAGGCGTGACATGAATCTCGTCGATCTCAAGCATGGCCGCTTTCAGATAGGCGAGCAGTTCCCCCATGATCCAGTTGCTGGCCGATTTTGGATCCCGAACACGCTGAGCCGTTTGGTCAAAATACTCTGCCAGCCCCCGCGATGCTGTCAACACGCCTGCGTCATAGGCGGGCAAGCCGTACTCGCGTTCAAACCGTTCGCGCATTTGGGCCGGCAGTTCTGGAATCTCGTCGCGCCGCGCGTCGATATACGCGGCAGACAACACAATGCGCGGCAGATCGGGATCAGGGAAGTAACGGTAGTCGTGAGCGTCCTCTTTTGATCGCATCACGAGAGTAGTTCCTGTCGCTTCATCCCACCGCAAAGTCTGCTGGGCAATGTTTTCTCCTCGCGCCAGTATGCCCGTCTGTCGCTCCTGCTCATACTCGAGTCCCCGTTGCACATTGCGAAAACTGTTCATGTTCTTGATTTCCGTTTTTGTGCCAAACTCCCGTTGCCCTACAGGACGAAGCGAAATGTTGGCGTCACAGCGCAGGGATCCTTCCTCCATCCTGCATTCTGACACCAGACAGTATTGCATGATCGAACGGATTTCTTCCAGATAGAGACGCGCTTCCTCCGCGCTGCGGATATCGGGCTCGCTGACGATTTCAATCAATGGAATACCAACGCGATTGAGATCGACAAACGATACATCGCCATAGGGAGAATGGTTTAACTTTCCGGCGTCTTCCTCCAGATGTACGCGAGTGATGCCAATCCTCTTCTTTTCTCCACCAACTGCAATTTCAATGAACCCGTGTTGTCCTATCGGTTCATCGTACTGAGAAATCTGATACGCCTTGGGACTGTCGGGATAAAAATAGTTTTTGCGGTCAAATTTGCTTTGCGCAGGCACGCTGCAATTGAGCGCCAGCGCCGCGCGAATACCGAGCGCCAACGCCTGCTCATTCAATACCGGAAGGGCGCCGGGGCTGCCAAGGCAGACAGGGCAGACATGACTGTTTGGCGGCGCGCCAAACTCTACGGCGCAAGAACAAAAGATCTTCGTTTTCGTACCGAGCTCCACATGAACTTCTAAACCGATGACCGTTTCCAGCGCTGTCATTTATGCCTTCACCCCCATGGCCAGAGCAGGGCGCAGCGGCGCCATGCCAGCCGCCTGCTCATAGGCGTGCGCGACCCGCAGGAGAGTCTGTTCATCAAACATGCGACCGATCATCTGCAGTCCTACGGGCAGACCGTCGATGACGCCGCAGGGGACGCTGATCGCCGGCAACCCCGCCAGATTGACGGGGATAGTGCAGATGTCACTGAGATACATGGTCAGCGGGTCGTGTACTTTTTCTCCCAAGCGAAAAGCCGTCGTCGGCGCCGTCGGAGAGACAATGACGTCCACGCTCTCAAAGGCATCCAAGAAATCCTGTCGAATCAACGTACGCACTTGTTGGGCGCGTTTATAATAATCATCATAATAACCTGAAGACAGCGCATACGTGCCGATCAGAATCCGTCTCTTCACTTCCGAACCAAACCCTGTGCTGCGCGTCTTTTCATACATGTCCAACAGATTCCCGGCATCGACGGCCCGAACCCCGTACCGCACCCCATCGTAGCGGGCAAGGTTCGAAGACGCCTCTGCAGGCGCAATCAGATAATAGGCGGACAACGCATACTCCGTATGGGGCAAGCTGATCGGAGAGACCGTAGCCCCCAGTTGCTCCAGCAGCGCGATGGCCTTCGTAACCGCGTTTCGGACGCCGATCTCTACACTTGGCCCAAAATATTCGCTGGCAATCCCGATGCGCAGGCCCCGGACATCGCCCGTCAACGCAGCCCGATAGTCAGGCGCCTGAATATTGGCGGAGGTGGAATCGCGTTCGTCTTTTCCGGCTATCGCCTGAAGGACAATCGCCGCATCCTCGACAGTATGCGTCAGCGGGCCGATCTGATCAAGCGAAGACGCAAAGGCCACGAGACCAAATCTGGATACCAGTCCATAGCTAGGCTTTAGTCCTACCACCCCGCAAAAGGCGGCAGGCTGGCGAATGGAACCGCCGGTGTCCGAACCGAGAGCGAAAGGCACCATGCCCGCCGCGACGGCCGCCGCGGCCCCCCCGCTTGACCCTCCCGGAACCCGCTCCAGGTTCCACGGATTGCGCGTGGGAAAGAAGCCCGAGTTCTCAGTGGAGGAACCCATGGCAAACTCGTCCATGTTGAGTTTGCCCATCAGTACGGCCCCGGCGTCGTTCAACCGCTCTGCGACCGTAGCCGAGTATGGCGGTATGTAGCCTTTGAGGATATGGCTGGCGCAGGTGGTTTCAATCCCCCGAGTGCACATGTTGTCTTTGAGCGCATAAGGAATGCCATCCAGTATTCGCTCCTGGCCAATGACCGTTTCCGTCTCCTTCGCGGCAGCAACACAGTCGGCAGACACATGCAAAAAGGCGTGCACGCGGTCATCCAACGATGCAATCCGTTGCAGACTCAAATCCGCAAGTTCGGAAGCGGTTGCTTCCCGCTTCAGCAAACCCGCGTGCAACTCCTGTAGGCTACTAAAAAAATCCACTCACTTAACCCTCCAGTACTGCGGGAACGCGAAACTGCTGTTCCTCTGCGTCAGGCGCATTGGCCATCACCACTTCCGGGGGCAGTGATTCACCTGGCGCGTCCGGTCGCGTGACCATGCTTGACACGCTCATATGGCTCGTCACTTCAACCCCCGCGAGACTCGCCACCAAATCCAGCGTATTCAGTTGCGCCGCGTATGCCAGGATGCGGCTCAACTCCTGAGCGAGCGCCTCCTGCTCCGCGTCTGTCACATGCAGACGCGCCAATGCCGCTACATGCAGAACATCCTTCCGACTCAAACTCACACCGGGTTCCTCCTGCCATGATCTCAACGAAGACCATTACCCACCAGCAAAATCACGATCGAAACCAACGAAAAACAGATGCCCAGCAGATAGAGAAATGTCACTGTCTGCTTTTGCGACAATCCTGAACTCATCAAGTGATGAAACGTATGGCCTTTATCGGCGACATAAATGGGGCGGTTTTCACGAAACCGTCGAAAAATCACATAGAACGTATCCATGATCGGCACTCCCAAGGCCAGGACAGGGATCAGGACCGATACGAGCGTGGCCGACTTGAAAGCGCCTCCAACAGCGATGGCCGCGAGGACATAGCCGATAAACGTTGCTCCGGCGTCCCCCATGAAGATACGCGCGGGATGGAAATTATGTCGTAGAAACCCGAGCGAACTTCCGATCAGGATGATGGACAGCAGGGCCATGGCGTGGTGGCCTTTGATTATCGCAATGAAAAAAAGCGTCGTTCCCGAAATGGCGGCAATCCCCGCCGCCAGGCCATCAACGCCGTCAAGGAAATTCATCATATTGGTAATGCCCACCACCCACACCATGGTGGTAACAACACGCAACCACGTCGGGAAGACAATGAAAGCATGCATAAATGGAACATTTATGCCCTGGATACTGACGCCAAATATGGGGAGCACACACGCAGCGATGATCTGAACGATAAACTTTGGCCAGGCAGGCAGATCCTGTTTTCTCGTTTTGTAAAAGTCATCGACGATCCCAAGAAGGAATATAATCCCGCCCCCAAGGGTGATCCCCCAGAATTCGGGGGCGCGATGGACAAATATGGCGGCCGTCACGATAAATCCGCCATAAATGGCCAAACCGCCGAGAAGTGGAATGGGATCTTTGTGGATCTTGCGCTGATTGGGGATATCTACAAATCCGGTCCTAAGCGCCAGTTTCTGCACATAAGGAACAGAAGCATACACCAGCGCGAAGCTGATAACGACCGCTAGGATATAATACATGGATCCAGGAGCCCCCCCGATATGATACAAGACGACCACTGTCAGTATACCAAAATAAGCGGCGCCAGGAAAACAGGCCCCCGGTCATTCGGTCATTGCCTCCTGCCACGCTGAGGAACTCCCCGCCCCATATGGCGCCTTGCAAATCCGGGTCTAATCAGGCGGCGGCACACATATCCTTCACTATGCGCAGTTTTTCAAAACGCGCGGTTCTTCAAGGGAGGTTTTTGCATGGATTGGTACCTCTTGCTGGGAATCATTGCAGTACCCTCCGCATTTGTGCTTGGCCGCTATTCTGCCCGCTATCGATTCATTCGAGTCAAGCGACGGTACAGACAGAATGTCGGCGAGTTTATTCGCGGACGGTGACGTCAGCCGCGCCGATCATGCGCAAAAAAGTCTGTTCATCAAGAATCCGCAATGAAGCGTTTGGATTGGCGCGGAGTAGATCTTCGGCTTTGGCGAGCTTTGAGCCCGCGCCTTCACCAGCAACCAGATAATCCGTCTTCTGGCTGACACTGCCCACCACTTTGCCCCCCTGATCTTCGATCAGAGTCTGGGCCTGTTGCCTTGTCAGCGCCGTGAGCGTACCTGTCAGTACAACTGTTTTCCCTGTGAACGCCCCTCCCGGACGTTCATCCTCGCCAGGAAGATCGGTATCGAATCGCAGCCCATAACTGCGCAAACGTTCTACCAGCGCGCGGCTGTCAGGTTGCGCAAAATAAGCAGTCACGCTTTCCGCCATCTTGGGGCCGATGTCCGGAATAGCAAGGAGTTCGTCCACATCGGCCGCCATGAGACCATCCAGCGTGCGAAAACGACGCGCCAGGGTTTGCGCCGCCTTCTCGCCGACCAGACGAATGCCAAGTCCAAACAGCAATCGCTCCAGTGGTTGGCGCCGACTCGCGGCAATCGCTTCGAGCAGGTTGGACGCGGACTTGTCTCCCATTCGCTCCAGCCGTATGATCTGCTCCTTTGTCAGCGTATAGAAATCCGCCGGGTCGTTGATCAGACCCGCTTCGTGTAAAGACTCTACGATCATGTCGCCCAGACCTTCGATGTTCATGGCGGAGCGCGATGCAAAATGAATGAGCGACTCCACGCGTTTGGCTGGACACGATGGGTTGAGACAGCGCAGCGCAGCCTCTCCGTCCTCCCGCGCCAGTGAGCTTTGGCATGCCGGACACTCCCCCGGCATGCGATATGGCTGTTCAGAGCCGTCTCTTTCCTCCGCCAGGACGCGGACGATTTCTGGTATAATATCTCCCGCTTTTTGCACCAGCACAAGGTCGCCAACCCGCACATCCTTTTCGCGAATGACATCCTCGTTGTGCAACGTAGCGCGACTCACGGTGGTTCCCGCCAGTTGCACCGGTTCAATCACGGCCGTCGGCGTCACGGCGCCCGTGCGTCCGACGCTCAGGTCAATGCGCAAGATGCGCGATTCGGCCTGCTCAGCGGCAAATTTGTAAGCGATCGCAAAACGTGGGCTCTTGGCTGTAACACCGAGTTCTCTCTGCGCCGCGAAAGAATCGACTTTGACGACGACTCCATCGATCTCATAGGGCAGCTCAGTTCGCGCCCCTTCCGCCCATCGCACGTAAGCAAGCACATCTTCAATGGATGAAACCCGCTTCCAGTTTGGATTCACGGGAAAACCAAGACCCGCCATCAGCGTCAGCGCTTCCGACTGCGATGCGGCCAACCCTTCTGGCGTCGCAAGCGCATACGCGAAGAAGGCAAGCCTGCGTTCGGCCACAACAGCAGTATCGAGTTGACGCAAAGATCCGGCGGCGGCGTTGCGAGGATTCGCGAACAGCGGTTCGCCCCGCTCTTCGCGTTGCCGATTGAGCCGTTCAAATGCAGCTTTCGGCAAATAGGACTCCCCGCGCACTTCGATGCTCACAACCTCGCGCAGACGCAGCGGGAGCGCCCGGACGGTCCGCAGATTATGCGTGATATCCTCTCCGATTACGCCGTCTCCACGCGTGGCGCCGCGAATAAAGACACCCTCCTCGTAGAGCAGCGACGTCGCCAGTCCATCGATTTTGAGTTCGCATACATAGCCTGAATTCCCTCCCGCCGCCTGCCGCACCCGCGCGTCAAACTCACGCAGATCTTCAGTCGAAAAGGCATTGCCCAAAGACAGCATAGGCGTGCGATGCGTTGCTTTCACAAAGCCTTCAAGCACCGCCCCGCCCACTCGCTGAGTCGGGGAATCGGAGGTGATCAGTTCCGGATGCGCCTGTTCCCAATGGACCAGTTCACGCAACAGGGCGTCATACTCCTCATCACTCACCAGCGGTTGATCAAGCACATGATAGCGATAATCATGCTCCCTTAACAGTTTGCGCAGTTGCTCGATGTTCTGCGCCGCGCCGCTGTCACTCACCGCCGTCACCCACCTTGACAATCGGAGCGTACTTGACCATCAGCTTGCGTCTGCCGATGGGAGGAGAAAACTCAATCACCAATTCGAGATCCTCCCCCGTTCCGGATGTTTCAATCACTGTTCCGGCGCCCCATTTGCGATGCTCCACTTCGTCTCCCATACTCCAGTTGGCCGTCAGATCGCCCCCAAACGACTTCGGTGTCTGCTCTACGGCGGAACGCGGCGACAGCCTTCCCGCACTGCTCACTTGCCTTTGCGCAAACACTTCTGACAGAATTCCCGTCGGAATCTCTGCCAGAAATCGGGACGGCGGGTTGCTGCGAGTCTGCCCGTACAGCGTTCGCGCGCCCGCGTATGTCACGTACAGTTCCCGCATGGCGCGCGTGATGCCGACATAACACAGACGACGCTCCTCTTCCATTTCCTCCTCTTGAAAGAGCGACCGCGAATGCGGGAACACGCCTTCTTCCAGACCAACCAAAAATACCACGGGGAATTCCAGCCCTTTTGCGCTATGCAGCGTCATCAGCGTGAGCCCGCCTTCCGCAGTTCCACCTTCCTGATCGGCGTCTGCAACCAGCGCGACGTCAGTCAGGAACCCAATCAGTCCGCCAGTAGGATTCCGTTCCTCATACTCTTTGGTCACTGACAGCAGTTCATCCACGTTCTCCAGTCGCGATTGCGCTTCGATCGTCCGTTCGCGTTTCAACATCTCGCGATAGCCGCTGCGCTCCAGCAATTCCTCGGTCAGTTCAGTGACAGTGAGATATTCCTGCTGGGCGGCCAACTGGCGAATGAGCGAGGCGAACGACTCGATCGGATCCACAAACCGGTTGGCCAGACCGATCATGTCCATCTGCTGACTGACAGCAAAAAGGGACAATTCATGCGCGGCGCCGTATTCTGCCATACGTGTCACCGTGCCCTCGCCAATGCCGCGTTTCGGTACATTGATCACCCGCGCAAAAGCGATGTCGTCCAGAGGGTTGGCGATTAACCGCAAATAGCTGAGAATATCCCTGATTTCTTTTCGTTCGTAAAACTTGATGCCGCCAAATACGCGATAGGGGATCCCGGATTTAAGACACATTTCCTCAATAATGCGGGACTGGGCGTTCGTACGGTAGAGCACTGCCACGTCCGCGTAGGGCAACTCGTTTTCATGGTGGCGCCGAACCACTTCATCGACGATGAAACGGGCTTCCTCCTGTTCATCGAATGCCCGATGCATGCGGATCGGAAGCCCCTGTCCATTGTCTGTCCAGAGCGTTTTGTCAGCGCGCGCGCGATTGTTCTGTATGACACCGTTGGCCGCTTCAAGAATGCGCTGCGTCGAACGATAATTTTGCTCCAGTTTGATCACTTTCGCTGCGGGATAGTCACGTTCAAACGACAAAATATTGCCGATGTCGGCGCCTCGCCAGCGATAGATCGACTGATCGGAGTCGCCGACCACACACAGATTCTGAAAGCGCGCCGCCATCAGGCGTATCAGCCTGTACTGGCTATGGTTGGTATCCTGATATTCGTCCACCAAAATATATTGAAATTTCGCCTGATAGAAGTCCAGTACGGCAGGGAATTGTTCGAACAACTGCACCGTTTTCATGATCAGATCGTCAAAGTCCAGCGAGTTTTGCGCGCGCAGTTTTGCCTGATAGGAGGCATACACTTGCGCGCTGACCTGCTCCAGGATATTCCCGGCCTGTTCTTGGGCCCGCGACGGTTCCACGAGCGCGTTTTTGTGAACGCTGATGGCCGCCGCCATGGCCCGCGGATCAAATTTTTTCTGATCATAACGGAGTTCTTCGACGCAACGCCTGATCGCAGACAGTTGATCCGCGGCGTCCAGGATCGTGAACTGGCCGGTGAAGCCCAGCTTGTCGATCTCCCGCCGCAAAATGCGCACGCACATCGAGTGAAACGTCGACACCCACATGTCATCAGCCTGCGGACCCACCAGACGGGCAACGCGTTCCTTCATTTCCCTTGCGGCCTTGTTGGTAAAGGTAATCGCCAGAATACTCCATGGCGTCACGCGTTCATGAGCCATCAGATAGGCAATGCGACGCGTCAGCACGCTCGTCTTGCCGCTGCCGGCGCCCGCCACAACAAGCAGGGGTCCGCGCGTCGTCATGACGGCTTCCCGTTGCGGTCCATTCAGTCCGTGAAGCAGCTGCTCGACGTCAGTCTGCTCGATTGCCACGCGATCATCCCTTTACTCAACCGATTGTAACTCTGCCAACACGTCGCGGCAGGATGCGATGCCCGACTCTATCACCTTGCAGGACAAACCCAGCGGCGTATGCCACCAGTCTTCGGGGATCTGCCGTTTGCGGCTCATGGGCGAAGTGAACAGCGTTCATCTCCTGGCATTCACAAACTTTCCATACCATTCATCCGCCTCTTTCGCCGCTTCAGCGGCCGTATCGGCCAGCGCGATCAGATGGCCCATCTTTCGCCCGGGACGGGCTTCGGACTTGCCATAAAAGTAGACGTTGCCAGCGGAACGATCAGGGTATACGAAGCCCTGCCTGCGGTACGAGTGATCATCGGTGTCGGCAAACACATCACCAAGAAGATTTATCATGGCCGCAGGTCGGTGTTTCGTGTCGCCCAAGGGCAACCCAGACACAGCGCGCACCAACTGCTCAAATTGACTCGTGGCAGCGGAGAGTTGGGTGTGATGACCCGAATTGTGCGGTCGTGGAGCCAGTTCATTGACCAACACCCGTCCGTCTGACGCATAAAACATCTCCACGGTCAGCAGACCTGTCAGGGATAGGGCGACGGCAATGCGTTCCGCAATGGCCACGGCCTGTCGCTGCACATCGTCAGGAAGCGCGGAAGGCGACACGGAGCGGTGTAAAATGTGGCGGCGATGCTCGTTATCGATGACAGGATACGACCGCATGTCGCCGTTTTCTCCACGGGCGACAATGACGGACATCTCTAAAGGAGACTCCAGCCACTCCTCTAAAACACAGGGAACACTCCCCAATGCCCGCCAGGCGTCTGCCATGTCCGCGCCGCGACGCACCAATGCCTGCCCCTTGCCGTCGTAACCTTGTTCCAGGGTCTTTAATACTGCGGGAACTCCCACGCGCGAGACCGCTTCAGCGAGTTGCCTCTCCGAGTGAATGAACGCCACGCGCGGAGTTTCAATCCCCTGTTCGATCAGAAACAGCCGTTCCCGCTCGCGATTCTGAGCCGTAAAAAGCACTTGCGGGTCCGGCGCCGCTCTTGTGTATTGACTGACCCAACGCACACTTTCAATCGGCAGGAGTTCTGTATCGTATGTCACCACGGACACGGTCTGCGCGAACTCCTTCAGTCGACCGAGATCGCGCAGACTGCCGACGCACACCCTGTCAGCCACCAGTGCGGCAGGTTCCAGCGCGTGATTGGCAAAGACGTGCATGACAAACCCAAGTTCCCGTCCAGCCAGACATGTCATTTGCGCCAATTGCCCCGCTCCGAGAATTCCAATGGTTCTCATCGTTCGGTCTCTTCTTCCCCTGAATCAAACAGTTCAGTATCAAGAACGGTCTGCGTTTGCCGTCCCCGAAACATTTCGAGTTGCTGAGCCAATTGTGCGTTTGTGGCCGCCAAAATCGACACAGCCAACAACCCTGCATTTTTCGCGCCGGCCACACCGATGGCCACGGCGGCCACAGGGATGCCAGCTGGCATCTGCACGATCGACAGCAGGCTGTCAAGCCCATGCAGCGCCTTGGATTCCACCGGCACGCCAATCACCGGAACAGTTGTCAGAGCCGCGGTCATGCCCGGCAAGTGCGCGGCGCCTCCGGCGCCCGCCACGATCACCTGCAAGCCGCGTTCCCGCGCCGTACGCGCATACTGGTACAGCTTATCGGGTGTGCGGTGGGCAGATACGATCTCCGTCTCGAACGACACTCCGAACTCACGCAAAATGTCGGTAGCATGCCTCATCGTTTCAAAATCCGACTTGCTGCCCATGATCACCCCGACTACCGCCCGCAAAGACACCCTTTCCATCACCTCATATACTAAACACGCTGATAACCCTGTCGCAACGCTGAGGGTCGCTTCCCTAACTATAACAAAAACACACTGTCTGCGCAGGCTCCCCAACATCACGGCGGAAACACGCACTTATTTGTATTCTGCTCCCTGCGCTTGTCTGAAACCGACGGATAGTTTGCTATAATTTTATCATGACAAGCTCAGAGATCCGCATGATTGTCGTCTGCCAATCGCAAGCGAAACATGACTGACCGTTGCAGTCGAGACGCCGGTCATGCGACAGGACAGGCCAACTTCGGACATAAAGGATAGGTGACTACAGTTTGAACATTGCTCCGGATACGCTCATTGATCTGTTGCCCATGCTCAGTGAAGCACTGATGGGTTCCGTGATTCTCGCAGTGACGGACTGCGAAAAATTCCTCGCCTACATTCCCGCCCGAGATCTCGATGTCGGAATTAAGGCGGGAGACCTGCTGTCCCCTGAAGGCAGTACGTTTCATGCCATCGCCAGCAGACAAAAGATCATCGCAGAGATCGAAGCGACTGCTCATGGCGTTCCCTTTATCGCAGCAACGATTCCCATCTTTGACGGCGACCAGATCGTGGGCTCTTTCGCGACAGCCATTCCACTGTATCGTGAACGGGAGTTACAGGATATGTCCCGACAATCCGCGGGCGCTGTGCAAAGAGTCACCAGAGCGGTTGAAAATCTTGTGGCGCTTGCGACGACGCTCGCTGAACACGCTGGAACGTTGGCCGAAGTGGCCGCCAGGACATCGGAAACCGCCACACAGGCAGACAGCATGGCCGCGTTCATCAAACAGGTGGCAGACAGCACCCAGTTGCTTGGCCTAAACGCGGCCATCGAGTCTGCGCATGCGGGGGAGTACGGGCGTGGTTTCAACGTGGTCGCCTCCGAGATCAGAAAGATGGCCGCCAGCAATAAAGATGCCGCCAAGTCCATCACGACATTTGTACGCGGACTGCAGTCGTCAATCGGCAATGTCGCCTCGCGCGCCGAGGAATTGGGGGCTGTGTCCCAGGAACTGAGCGCTTCTCTGGAGGAGATGGTCACGACTGCCCAAGAATTGCAGACACTGGCCAACCGCCTCGCGCAGCTGTCGGAGGTTAACTCAGAGCGGTTGACCGGTGGAACATTTGCACAGTAACCGCGCGTTTGGCAGAACGCAAAGCCCCTTGCCGCGAAGACAAAGGGCTTTGTGAAGCGGTATGGTCGGAATGACAGGATTCGAACCTGCGGCCTCACGGTCCCGAACCGTGCGCTCTACCAAGCTGAGCTACATTCCGGTGACACCCGATACTATAACACCCGTCTCCGCGTCTCGTCAAATGCCGGAAACGGGCGCGCAGTTCCCGCTTGCTTTCCCATCGCCATCTCCTCTGCGACGCCTTCACTACTGTACAAGCGCGTACGACACCGTAACCTGGGCGGAGACATCGCTGACGGCGCCGCCAAACGGGCTCTGCTGTTCCTGCAGGCCGCCGATTGCGCTGGCGTTGATCGGCAGGTATGGGCTATTCTGGTACACGGCGCTGCCTCCTTGCGATGATCCAGTGGACATGCTGACGACCGCGCCCAGTTGTTCTCCAACATCAGACGCCAGAGTTGTCGCCTGTGTTTTGGCGTCTTGCAAGGCCGCGGCAAACAGCCTGGTCCGCGTCGCAGATGAAATACTCGCTGAAAATTGCGTGTTGAAATTTAGCGTCACAGGTCCATTGGCGACCAATCTGCCGCTGTCTCGGTTGACAAGATTCATGATGTTTAACGCTTGGGGAAGGCTTTTTAGCAGGACCGTAATCTGTTCGCTCGCATTATAATTGCCGCCCTGTTGGGACCAAATGTTGAAGTTGGATGTCTGTACTGCCGCCGCTGGCACGCCTGCCCTTTCCAGCGCCGCAACGATATTGCCGTGAACCGATTGCAATTGGGCGGAGATAGTGGCCACCGCCATCTGACTGTCGTTCATGGAAACCTGGAGCGCCACTCCATCGACCGGAGCTGTCGTGGTGGCCAGACCGGTGACCGTAAGGGTCTGGCCCGTGGCTGGCGTTGGCGAGGACCCACTCGCGCCCTGCGCATGCGCAGCACCCAGTCCGCCTGAACTGATAAGCCCTCCCACGGCAAATGCGGCGCCGAGTGCAACAGTCGCCGCGGCAAATCGAACTTTTTGATGAATCCTCATAATAAAATGCGCCTCCTTAGGGATGTATGCCACTAAGTTAGACGCTTCACGCAGGAAAAGGTTGCATGTCCGACACCCAACCAACGATAAAATACCGCACGTTTCTGTTTGTGCAGATTTTTATCGTTGCGTCAGCAGGTCTGTCTGCGCCCGATCGTACAGCGCGTTGCCAACCACGACGGCCGAAGACGCTGCCAGATAGCGTTCCATGTCATCGTTGCTCGCGATTCCGCCGCCGTAAAATATCTGAATGTCCGGAAATTCCTCGCGCAGACGGGCAGGTACAGCGGGATCGCCGAGCGCTCCGCTGTACTCCACATAGAGCATGCTCAGTCCGCAAAATCTTACGCCGTATTCGGCGTAGGCGATCACGTCCTCCATGTCGCGAGGCGTTTCCGCTCTGGTGCGGCGCGCCACCGCGCAGTCTGAGCGCATGACGATGTAGCCTGTGGGCACTATATATCTCCACGCTATCCTGCCCCTATAGTTGCGGATCGCGCGTACGTGGCTGCGAGCCAGATACGTGATGTCCGCTGTATTTAACACCATGGGAACAAAGTAGCCATCCATTCCAAAAGCAACATCCTGTTCACCGGACAATTCCTGCCAGACTGGCAGTCTGACGCGGACTTTGCGCAGCGACAACGCCAGGTCCGTGGCGTTTTGGGCCGTGACGCCCCATGTGCCGCCAATCACGATGGCGTCAAACGGGCTTTTCGCGACACGGTCAATAAGCCCCTGGCTATGGGGGCGAACCGGATCCAGTTTGGCCACACGGCGCCAATAGCGAATCTCCACTCACTCACCGCTTCAATCTGTCTAACACCAGAGTGTATCCATCTGCTCCATAGTTTAGACAACGTTTGACTCGGCTAATCGTGGCGGTGCTGGCGCCTGTTTCTGTTTCGATATGGCTGTATGTCTTCCCTTGCCGCAACATGCGCGCCACTTCCAGACGTTGGGCCAGTGATTGCACTTCGCCTACCGTGCACAGATCATCAAACAGATGGTAGCACTCTTCCACCGTCTCCAGTTTCAAGATGGCCTCAAATAACTGATCGACCTCACGATCGCGGAGCTTATCCAACTGCATGCGGAGAACACCTCGGTTGTCCAGATTCTACGCCTAGCAAAGCCTGCTGCAGGGTGTTTCACCGTCGGACGGCGCCGACGCAGAGATTGGAACGCTTCCAAGTTGTTCTCCGTCGTTCGCGCGCTATTTGCTTTCGACTGCCCGGCAATTCTGGCAGTATCCGAGAACTTCAAAGCGATGTCGCAAGACCTGAAATCCATCGGGAACGCAAAGTTCAGGCATAGGACAATGCTCTATCACCATCGTTTGTCCACAGGCCACGCAAATGTAGTGATGATGGTGTCCAGATTGGCAGGCCATGCGATACTTCGCTTCGTTGTCCGCAAACTGCGATTCTTCAATAATGCCCTCGTCGCGCAGCGTTTTAAGATTGCGGTAGACAGTTTCATAACTCATGGTAGGGTATCTGTCTTTCATATACTCAATCAGTTCGCGCGCACTCATATACCGGTCGTTCCTGAGCAGGTACCCCAGAATCTCCCGTCGCTTTCCAGTTATCCGATATCCGCGCTCACGCAACTCCGACATATACGAATCCGTTTCCACGCGCCACCACCGCCCTTATCCATTGTACCCATGCAGGGTTCCCGGTTGCAATGGGGGCGCCCCATGCCGCCGCGCAGTACCAGCAAACGACATGGATAGAGCCGTCATGTCCGACGAATCGATGCTCACGCCCATCCTCTCCCGCTGATCCGTCAGCGCCCCTCGAACTGAGGGGGTCGCTTTTCCGCAAACGCTCGCAGCCCCTCTCTAAAATCATCCGTTTCTGAGGCCAGTTGCTGATAGAGCGCCTCGCGCTCCAGGGCATCGGAAAGAGCGCCTGTTGATCCTTCGTAAATCACCCGTTTGGTCAATCCGAACGCCACAGTCGGTCCGCCTGCCAGCCGCGCGGCCAGCAACCCTGTTTCCTGCGTCAAATCCTCATCTGCAACCACTTTGGTCACCAGTCCCAAGCGCAACGCCTGTTCGGCGTCGACTGCGCCGCCGAGCAGCGCAAATTCAAGCGCCCGCGCAACTCCGACGATTCGCGGCAAGAAGTAGCTCGCGCCGCTGTCTGGCGCCAATCCAATCCCGCTGAATCCATACACAAATCTGGCGGATGTCGAGGCAATCCGCAAATCCGCGGCTAACGCCAAGCTCATGCCCGCTCCGGCAGCCACGCCTCCCACACTCGCGATGATTGGTTTGGGGAGTTCACTCATGGCCCTTATGAGGGGATTGTACATCTCTCTGACGACATCGGCGATGGAGGCGCCTTCTCCGGGAACTGTCGCGCCCAGATCCTGCCCCGAACAGAAAGCGCGGCCACTACCTCTGATGACTACCGCACGAACGGCGGGATTCCTTGCCGCTTCCGCCAGTCCTTCCACCAGTTCGGCAAGCAGCGCCCGATTACACGCGTTTAGCACCTCTGGCCGATTTAGACTGAGTGTCAAAACGCCTCCCTGAGTGGCGCGCAATACGGTCTCGCCCAACCAGTTCACCTCCCGACAGTCCAACTGGACAGTTTTCTATATAGCCAGCACTTCCAGCACTGGACATTGTGCCTTGCATCTTGATCGCCTACCGGACGGAAGGTAGGCCTGAGTTCCAAGAATCACGGTCAGACCAATAAACTCCTGCCTATATTTTTATACTACACTATACTTGGGGAAATACAATTTTTCAGTTCACTTATCCAGCGGCCACAGTTCAACCAGGCTGGTTTCCAGCGCCCGAGCAATGCGAGCCAACTTGTCGATATGCGATCCGCGTTCTCCAGACTCGATTGCATATATGTAACTGGCTGATACTTTTGCGCGTTTCGCCAGCTCTTTAACCGACAATCCTAGCATGAGACGTCTTTCTTTCATACGTTCACCCAAAGTCGCTTTCATGATGGGCACCTCCCGATTCCTCTATTGTATAACATATTTCCTCATTTGAAAAATATGGGGTGTATTGTCTGTGAACATAACGAAACGTTTGTCGTTGCGACCTTACAGCGAACCGGAGCGATCTGGGTTGTCTGTACAAACCGCACGGTCATCCGCGCAACGCCGGGTATGTTCGTGTATAATGCAGATCAAGCTAGGTAACAAGGAGAAAAAGCGGGAGGATTGCATGGCGAAAGAAAAAGATTTTGTGAAAGAGATTACACCGCAGAGCGAAGACTTTTCGCGTTGGTATCTGGACACCATCACGAAAGCCGATCTGATGGATTATTCACCTGTGCGAGGGTGCATCGTGTTCAAGCCAGACGGATACGAACTTTGGGAAGCCTGCCAGCGGGAGCTCGATCGCCGATTCAAGGCGACGGGGCACCGCAACGCCTACTTTCCACTGTTTATTCCGGAGAGTTTTTTTGAGAAGGAAAAAGAACACGTGGCAGGATTCAATCCCGAGTTGCCCTGGGTAACTGAAGTGGGGGATGCGAAGCTTGAGGAGCGGTTGGCGATCCGCCCGACATCGGAAACCATCATCGGTTACATGTACAGTCAGTGGATCCAGTCCTATCGGGATCTCCCTGTCCTTATAAACCAGTGGGCCAACGTCGTGCGCTGGGAAAAACGCACCATGCCGTTTCTGCGCACCAGCGAATTCTTGTGGCAAGAAGGGCACACTGCGCATGCGACCGATCAGGAAGCCCGCGAGGAAACGATGCGGATGTTGGATGTCTACACGGATTTTGTCGAAAACGAGCTGGCGATCCCCGTCATACGTGGACAGAAGACTCCCTCCGAAAAGTTCCCCGGAGCGATTGCCACCTATTCACTCGAAGCCATGATGAAAGACGGCAAAGCGCTTCAGGCGGCCACGTCACATTACCTTGGCGAAAATTTTGCACAGGGATTCGACATCAAGTTTCTCGATCGCGACAACGAGCGCAAGTTTGTCCATACCACTTCCTGGGGCATGAGCACGCGCATACTCGGCGCGCTGATCATGGTTCACGGGGATGATCGTGGACTGCAACTGCCACCCCGCATTGCTCCGACACAAGTCATGATCGTTCCGATTGGCCCGGCAAAAACGCGTGACAGGGTACTGCCCGCTGCCAGGCAGGTGATGAACGCGCTCAGTGACGGCGGCATTCGCGTTCAGATGGACGCCAGTGAAGATCAGAGCCCTGGGTGGAAATTCAACGAATACGAGATGAGAGGAGTTCCGGTGCGTCTTGAGTTGGGGCCGCGCGACCTGGACGCCGATCAGGCTGTACTCGCGAGACGCGATACTGGGGAAAAGGAGACAGTTCCCCTGGCCCAGATCACAACCCGCATTCCAGCCCTGCTGGCGGAAATCCAGCAATCTATGTTTACGCGGGCACAGGAGTTCCAGCGGGAGCATTCACGGATTGCCGCGAACCTTGCCGATCTGCACGAAATTGTACGTACAGAACGGGGTTTTGCCCTTGTCGGATGGTGCGGCAGCGCAGCCTGCGAAGAGAAGATCAAAGAGGAAACGGGCGCCACCAGCCGCAACATTCCATTTTCGCCGCCTGCGCATATCGACGTCTGTGTAACGTGCGGGCAAAAAGCCGAGCATACCGTGTGGTTTGCCCGCTCCTATTAGACCCGCATGGCAGCAATGCAATCGAAACGCAGATCATGCGATAGCACAGATTAACCTGGATATACAGGATTGTGCCAACTGTTCGTCCGGACCGGCGGTCGCACAACTTCGCGCTGGTCCGGCGAGCAGGCAAACTCCCCCACTGTGGCAGACAACTCGACTACGGCGTAAAGTACCGCCGGAACCCGCTGCGTGCACCAAAGAGGCGTCTCAGAAAATCCAATCGCGCGAGCGCTTTACACATTTGTGTAAAGCCTTGTACAATGTATGTATAGCGAATCGGATGCCGAGGTGAACCATGGAACACGTTAGCCGCTTCAACGGCGCAAAACTTAGACAACTGCGCAAACTGCAGGGCTGGTCGCTGGAGGAACTGTCCAGACGTTCAGGGTTGTCGGTCAGTCACCTGTCAGCTCTGGAAAAAGGGCGACGCAAGAGTCCGTCGATTGATCTGATCTATGACTTGGCCGAAGCGTTTCCCGTCTCCATCTATTTCTTCCTCGACAAGGAGCCTCTTAAGGTGGAAACGTCGGCAGGCCAGTTCCTGTATCCCGTCTCCCCACGGCCGAAAGGTCGCGAGCGACAGGAGGAGGATGAAGATCTGCTGTTCGCGCAAACCCTCCCCCAGTGGAGTCGCGCTCTGCGACCGGACACCATTGCGTTCATGCTTCAGGAAGAGGCGCAGGAGTATCTCGCGTTTGCGCAAAAACTTCACGCCAGTCGGCATTCTTCACAACAAGTTCTGCAACTGGTCAGCGAGTTTATTCACCAGGCAAGCCTGGAGGAGACCCGCGCACAGCGAGACTCCCCCGAGTCATAGCATCTTCATTGTTTTAGAACCGCCAACAGTCGCTCAAGTTCTGTAACAAGTTCCCCATATATACTCAGGGCCTGTGTGACCACATCCGGATTTGTCATGTCCAATCCGGCTTCTCGCAGGACTTCGAGCGGGTAATCTTTTGAACCGGCGCGCAGAAAACCCAGATAACGGTCGGCTGCCGCTGAACCCTCCTTCCGGATGCGATCCGCAAACACCAGAGCGGCGCTCATACCCGTCGCGTATTGAAACACGTAATATGCGTGATAAAAGTGGGGAATGCGCGCCCACTCTGCGGAGGAACGATCATCCTCTTCATACGCTTCACCCTGGTATGCGCGGTTCAGCCCTGCGTACAGCTCGCACAGACTGTCGTGCGTAAGCGCGCGCCCTTCTTCAACTTCACGATGCGTTTGCCATTCAAAGTCCGCAAACATCGTCTGCCTGAAAATAGTGCCCGTAAGACTGTCCAGTTGCTGGTTGATCAGGGTCGCGCGCGCCATGGGATCTTTTGTAATGTCAAGAAGATGATTGACAAGCAATGTTTCGTTTACCGTGCTGGCGATTTCAGCGAGAAAAATGGAGTATCCCGAGTACTGGGGCAACTGCGACCGTCCTGCCAGATGCGTGTGAACACTATGCCCCAATTCATGCGCAAGCGTCGAAACGCTATTGTAATTCCCCTGATAGTTCAGCAGGATATAGGGCCTGGTCGCGTAGAAGCCAGTTGAATAGGCGCCGCTGCGTTTCCCCGGAGTCTCATATACATCGATCCAGCGCTCTTCACGGGCCCGGTCCAAAATAGTTGCATATTCGCCGCCCAGGTTTGCAAGCCCTTCCTTAATAAGCCTGAACCCGTCCTCGAACGCGTAATCATCCAACTGCGCTTCCGCCAATGGAACATACTTGTCGTACAGCCGAACGCGATCAAGTCCAAGGTGTTTGCGACGGAGTTCAAAGTAGCGGTGTAGATGCGCCGCATTATTGCGAACCCCTGTAACGAGAGCGTCGTAGACAGAGGTGGGAATGTTATTCTCAAACAGGGCAAAATCTCTCGCCGTCTCAAAGCGTTTCGCGCGCGCCAGTCTAATATCGGTTTTAACACTGTTGGCGTACAGTGCCGCAATCGCATTTTTGTGACCCAGATAGGTATCGTAAAGACGTTCATAGGCGAGCTGTCGGACGGTTCTGTCCGGATTGCGAAGAAGAAGTCCCAAACGTCCTTCTGTCACCACATATTCCGTGCCGTCGACGGTAAATGATCCGTGATTAAAATCAGCGTTTGTAAGTTGTGAAAAGGTTTGCCCGGAACCGTGCAATACATCGCTGAAAGAGGCGATTACCGCTTCCGTTTCAGTGGAGAGTACATGCGGCTTGTTGCGGATGACGTTGTCCAGCGTGTGGCGATGGTCTGTCAGAGCATTGTCCTGCAAATATGTAGTGAGAAGACTTTCAGGCAAGGACAGGAGTTCCGGTTCAAAAAAGCTCTCCTTCTCCGCATACTCGGCAGATACACTTTGGACTCTGCTCATCATGGCCTGGTACTCCGCCAATCTTGTATCCTGATCCGCCTTTGTATGCGCGTAAATCTGAAGTTTCCCCAGGCGTTCTGCGAGCGTCTGCGCAATGAGAAAATACTGTCCGACAAAGTCTGCGGATTCACCCAACCGCCCCCGAACGCCGGCGAACGGATCCTGGTCAACCAACGTCTTCACAGCCTGCAATTCTTCTTCCCATCGTTCGTCCGACGCAAACATGGCCTCTGTCGACCACGTATATTTAACGTCAAGCTCTGATCGTTCAAGTAACTTCTCCAACGAACAACCCCCTCGAAAATACCCAGTCCTTACTTAATGTAACGTTTCAAAATGAAAATTGCCAGCCCCGCTCGTTATTTCTGTCCATGGATCACCTTTTTGGGAGGGGCGGGGCGGCGGCTATCGCTTCGCCATGGCGGAGAGCGTCGCCCACTCCTGCTCTGTCAGCCTTTCCAGATCGTTAAACTGTCCGGCTCCACGCAACCACTCGCCCCCGTCTATGACTACCACTTCTCCATTGATATAGGCAGCTTCATCTGATATGAGGTAGGCTGCCAGATTGCACAGTTCCCGTTTCTCTCCGACTCTGCGCAAAGGCACGCGTTCGACAATCCGTTCAGCCAGTTCCGCTGTTGGCACCAACCGCGACCATGCGCCTTCCGTTGGAAACAGCCCAGGGGCTATGGCCACCTGGCGAATGCCGTATTTGGCCCACTCCACGGCCAGAGAGCGAGTCAGTGCAAGCACTCCTGATTTGGCGACTGCCGACGGAACAACGTATCCCGATCCGGCGCCGGAGGATGCATACGTCGCCACGATATTTAACATCGCGCCGCCCACCCCTGCCGCAATCCATCGTTTGCCGACTTCGAGCGTACAATGCACAGTGCCGTGAAGCACAATGCCAATCACGGCGTCAAACGCCCTGGTGGACAGTTTTTCCGTGGGACTCACAAAATTGCCCGCTGCATTGTTGACCAGGACGTCGATTTTTCCATACCGCTCCATCACAGCGTCCACCATGGCAGAGACCTGGTTCGGATCGCGCACGTCGCAAGGGACGTAGAAAACCTCGCCGCCTGCTGCCGACATCTGCGCTGCGGCCTCCCGCAACACATCCTCCCGGCGGCTGGTGATCGCAAGCTTTGCGCCGAGTTCCAAATACCGTTCCCCGATAGCCCGGCCGAGTCCTGTTCCCCCGCCAGTAATGACAATAACCTTGCCCGCGAGCAAGTCATGCTGAAACATTTGCCCTCAACTCCCCTCGTTTTTCGGAGCACTTTCCATATGGGTTCACATGATCGGCGTCAATCAATGAAATGTGGCTCGATATTGACTGACAAAATCCGCCCGCGCTTTTCGCAGCGCTTCGCCAAACGCCTTCCCCTGGCAAGCGCAGTTGATGTCGCGCCCAGTGACCTCATTCGACATTCTCCGCCACAGATCCACCATCATCACTGCATTCTCATGAACGAAGTCAGGCTTGTTTCGTCCACGCATGTCCGCGGTGGCAACCATGGCAAATCCCTCAACGCCGATCGGGTTTCGGTTAGCAGCTTCCAGCAGATCCACAACCTTGATCGGGCGCATTTGATTGAGAACATGCGCCTGCATGTGGCGTTCAGCGGCAAAAACGGCCGCGCGCGTCCACGCGGCAGGCGGTTTAAGCCGTTCGCACAGCCGTCTGACGAGCGCCGCGCCTCTGGCTTCATGTCCGTGGTGCGCGGGCCATAGATGCGTTGGAGTCTCCGCCTTGCCCAAATCGTGAACCAACGCCGCAAAGCGGATTTCCTCGCGTGGCGTAAGGTTGGCCGCCGCGTCGAGCACCTGCATCGTGTGTTCAAACGCGTCCCCCTCCGGGTGGTGTCTGGGCGGTTGCGGCACTCCACACAGCGCCTTTATTTCGGGAAAGTGAACATCCAGAACTTCCGCTTGCAAGAGCGCGCGAAAGTACACTGACGGCCGATCGCTGCACAATGCCTTGCGTGTCTCTGTAAAGACGCGTTCCACGCTCAAGGCGGGCAATTCGGCGCGCAGACGTTCCATGAGACAAACGGTTTCCGGGTCAATCGTGAATCCAAGCTGTGCCGCAAAACGAGCGGCCCGGTATACACGGAGCGGATCTTCGGCAAACGCGCAAGAGACTGCCCGAATTCGCCTTTCCTGGATGTCCTCCACCCCGCCGTAGGGATCGACCAACTGTTTCGCAAGCACATCCCAGGCGAGCGCATTGATCGTCAGGTCGCGTCGCCGCAGATCCTGTTCGATCGTAATAAACGGGGAAACAGCGACGTCAAAACTCGTATGCCCGACTCCTGCTTTACTCTCGGTTCTTGCCAGAGAAACTTCTGCGAAGCGCCCCTCAATCTGCACCCGATAGACAGGAAACGCTTTTCCTACAGGATAACTGTCGGGGAACATGACCTCAAACGTTTCTCCGGTGAGACCTGTCACACAGTAGTCGTCGTCGACGGGCCGCAACCCACGCAGCCTGTCTCGCACACTGCCGCCAACCAGGTAGAGCCTTCCACCTGCGGATTCGACCGCAAGCGCCAAATCTTCGCGATTCATCATATCTCTCCATAGTTATACTAGCCCGTATCAGCAAAATCCTGTACATTTATGATATCACACTCGAGTGCTGGACTCTTGCACATCATGAGGAGGAAGTGCCATGAGCACTCATATTGGAGCCGAAGAAGGCGCGATCGCGGAGGCAGTGTTGCTGCCGGGGGATCCACTGCGCGCCAAATATATCGCGGAGACATTCATGGAAGGGGCTATTCTCTACAACGAGGTCCGCGGAATGCACGGTTACACGGGCCATTACAAAGGCCGCCGCGTTTCGGTCCAGGGCACTGGCATGGGCGTTCCCTCGATCTCCATTTACGCGCACGAACTGCTCGCAGATTTCGGAGCCCGAACGCTGATACGCGTAGGATCCTGCGGCGCCATGCAGGAACACATTCGAATGCGCGACCTGATCCTTGCCATGAGTTGTTCTACAGATTCGGCAGTCAATCGCGGTCGATTCCGGACCGTCGATTATGCCCCTGCCGCCGATTTCACCCTATTGCAGACCGCTTACCAGTTATCGCAGGAACGCGGATATCCGGTGCACGTGGGCAACATTTTGACGAGCGACACGTTTTACAACGATGACACAGAGTCTGTAAAACAGCTTGCTCTGCATGGTACGCTGGCGGTAGAAATGGAGAGCGCGGCTCTCTATACTTTGGCCGCCCGCTTCAAGGCCAAAGCTCTGGCCATCCTCACAGTCAGCGACCACCTCGTATCCGGCGAACAGACAACTGCTAAAGAGCGGCAGACAACGTTTAACCAGATGATCGAACTCGCGCTCGACACCGCGATCGGAGTGAACATCAGCACGCCTGCGTAGCCGCCGCACAAGTATCCCGGAAAATCCCGGCAGGCGTATTTTCTTCCCTCAATCCCGGGAATTCGCGACAATATAGAGATCCACAAAGTCGGCATGGTGCAGCACATAATCGATCGGGTTCCCCTGCAGGCGATTGATGAAGCGAATCGGCGGCAGGGGTTGCCCTGTGACAAGTTGGGAGATGCCGAGTTCCTCGGCCACCGCCACAATCGTCGCTCCCACTCCCTGATCAAGCGCTTTTCTGGTGATGAATCTGGCGTCAAACTGTTCACTGAGCCGCTGAATCCTGTGCAGATCCCTCGTATCTTCTTCGGACATGTTTTCTTGCGACAACACCACGAGCACCCATAACTCCGCCTTAAGCCGATCGGCCAGACGCCAGCCTCTGCGGATCAACTTTTCCGAGTGCGGCCTGTGGTTGACCGCTACAAGGATGCGCTCGGTTGCGGTGTCCGCCGCCCCTTTTTCCCCCCGTTCGCGATCCAGACGCTGGTCGACATCATCCGCAACCTCCAGCAGGGCCAGTTCCCTCAGCGCGGCCAAATTGGCAACCTGAAAAAAGTTGTCAAGAGCGCGCTGTATCTTGTCGTCCGCGTAGATTTTGCCGTCCAGCAACCGCTGCTGCAGAGTCTCCGGCGTGATATCGATGAGCTTCACTTCCCGCGCCAGTTTCATGAACCAGTCAGGAATCCGTTCGCGCACCTTGACCCCGGTGATATGCTCCACTTTGTCGTGCAAACTCTCCAGATGTTGGATGTTCACGGCCGTGACAACATTGATCCCGCGATCGAGCAGGTATTCGATATCCTGATAGCGCTTGGCCCGCACACTGCCCGGAACATTGGAGTGCGCCAGTTCATCGATGACGACGATGTGCGGATTGCGGCGGAGAATCGCATCGACGTCCAGATCTTCATAGAGTCGGTCCTGCAGACGATGCAACCGCTTGGGGATGATCTCCAGATCTTCGATTTGAGCCGCCGTTTCTGCGCGGCCATGCGTCTCCACCAATCCAACGACCACATCTTTACCCCGCCGTCGCCAGTCGCGCGCATCACGAAGCATCTTATACGTCTTTCCGACACCAGGCGCCGCGCCAACATAGATCGTCAGTCGACCCCGATGATTCCCCCCCTTTGCCGGTTCCGAAGACGCGGCATTGCGGGTGGGCTGCCGCCTGTGCGCAGATTCATCCGCGGGCGCACAACCACTGGCGCGCCCCTGCGCCTGTTCAGCCTCTTTCCTCCCCACGACCCGCAGATCCGCATATTTCGTGTGCCGAAGCAGGTAGCGAACAGGCGCGTCATTCCAGATGCATCGCCAGCGTTTTACGCGACCGGGCTGTCCGATGACCACCTGCGTGACGTTGAGTCTGTTAACCACATGTAGAATCGCCGGTCCGATGGCGCGATCGTTTTGCGGTTCCAAAATCCACTCGCCTTCATGCTCATGGGCCATTTTTTTCAAGGTCGCCAGCCGTTCGATGTCGCGCTCCTTCAAGTGCTCCTCCACCGTGTTGCATACGGTGAGCACATACAGATCGGCCTTCATGCGACGGGACATCCGATAGCCTCTCTGGATGAGTTGCTTCGCCCGCTCAAGGTCGTTGACACACACCATGATCGTCTCGCGCGCGCCCACAGGTCCCTGGATACGGGAACGCTCATAAGATCGTTGCAGGCGCTGGTCAACGTCCTCGGCCACCATCCGAAGCGCAAGTTCGCGAAGTCCGAAGAGATTGGACTTGCGAAAAAAATTGTCCAACGCCTGATTCACTTTTGCCGGCGCATAGATGCTGCCGTCGCGCAATCTCTGGCGAAGCGTCTCCGGGGTCACGTCGATGACCTCAACCTCGCGCGCGCGCGTCACAAAGGAGGCGGGAATCAACTCCCTGACACGGATTCCCGTGATCGCCTCGGCCTCCTCCCGGATGCCCTCGATATGCTGGACATTGACCGCCGTCAAAATGCTGAACCCTTGGTCCAACAGATACTCGACATCCATGTAGCGTTTCGGAAACAGTGAACCAGGCGCGTTTGTATGGGCGAGTTCATCGATGACGACGACCTCTGGTTTACGAGCGCAGACGGCCTCCAGATTAACCTCCTCAAATGTATGTCCATGGTAGTGAATCAGGCGCCGTGGAATGACCTCCAGATCACCCACCTGCTCCTGCGTCTCCGCGCGATCGTGGGAGTCCACATAGCCCACCACTACATCTACGCCGCGCTCGCGCAGCCCCGCCGCTTCACGAAGCATGGTGTACGTTTTGCCGACTCCCGGAGCCGCTCCGATGAACAGTTTGAGTTCACCGGGTTCTCCCCCAAAGATGTTGCCAGGCGCACGCTCTGCTTCCGGCGTCATACCATCCTCTTCCTGATTCAAGCGCCATCACCCGCTTTGCATGAATCGCAGTTCCGCCCCAGAAAATCGCCGCAGGCGCATTTTCTTCCCGGTTGTTGGTGGCGCGCCAGCGCCATGGAAGTCGAGCCGAAACATCACGGTGGCTCGTGCCCCCCGGACGGCTCATGCATGCCGCTGCCGCTCAGACAGCCGCGGCCTACGGCCGCTAATACTCGCCGCATCGGCATGCATGAGCCGTCCAAGCCCGAGAATCCCCGCCGGCTCACCGTCCGGTGCGCCTGACGATCGCCATGTTGAGCCGCATCACGTTGACCATCGGTTCTCCCCAGATTCCCAATACCCGTCCCTGCGTGTACCTGGCGATCAGCCCTGCCAGATAGGAACGGCTCAGGCCGGACGCCCGCGCGACGCGCGGAAGCTGGATCAGGGCGTCGGGTATCGAGATGTCCGGATCGAGCCCGGAACCGGACGATTCCACCATCTCCGTGGGAATGGAGGACACTGTGACGCCGGGATTCTGTCGTTCCACGACGTGCAGGTTGCGCCTGATTTCGGCGATCAGCGCCGGATTCGTCGGTCCCAGGTTAGAGCCGCCCGACGCGTTGCCAGCGTAATCCACGGCTGACGGCCGCGGATGAAAGAGCCACGGAACAGTCGTCTGTTGGGCGATCAACTCTGATCCGACCACCCGCCCGCGCCAGACCACCATGCTCCCCTGCGCCTGCCAGGGAAACAGGAGGTTGCCGATCCCCGTGATCAGCAGCGGATACAGGAGGCCCAGCAAGACGGCAAACACGATCGTAAAACGCAGGGAGCGCCAGAGATTAATCATGCATAACCCCTCCAATTTCACAGTCCGGCGACTCTCACCCTCAAATATGGGCCAGCCCCAACGCCGTCAAGAGAAGATCGATGATCTTGATGCCCGCAAACGGCGTGATCACCCCGCCGACGCCATAAATCAGAAGGTTGCGCAACAGCATGGACGTCGCGCTCACGGGGCGGTATTTGACGCCTTTCATCGCCAGCGGAATCAGCAGGGGAATGATCAGCGCGTTGAAGATCAGCGCAGACAGGATCGCGCTGTGCGGGCTTGTCAGGCGCATCACGTTAAGCGCCTGCAGACTGGGTATCATCGCCACAAACATCGCCGGGATGATCGCGAAGTATTTGGCCACGTCGTTGGCGATGGAAAACGTCGTGATTGCGCCGCGCGTGATCAGCAACTGCTTGCCGATCGACACGACTTCGATCAGCTTGGTGGGATCGGAATCGAGATCGACCATATTGCCAGCTTCCTTGGCGGCCGTCGTGCCCGTGTTCATGGCCAGCCCCACGTCGGCCTGCGCCAGCGCCGGCGCATCGTTCGTTCCGTCGCCGGACATCGCCACCAGTTTGCCCTGACCTTGTTCCGCCTTGATCAGCCGCATTTTGTCTTCCGGTTTGGCCTCGGCGATGTAGTCGTCCACGCCCGCTTCCTTTGCGATGGTTGCGGCGGTAAGCGCGTTGTCGCCGGTACACATGACCGTTTTGATGCCCATTTTGCGCAGTTCCGCGAATCGCTGCTTCATCCCCGGCTTCACGATGTCTTTCAAATAAATCAGTCCACAGACATCCGTTCCCCGAATCACGGCGAGCGGCGTTCCCCCGGCCCTGGCGATCGTTTCGGTCTTGCCGGCCAAATCGTCGGGCACCTGTCCCTTGCGCTCCAGCACATGGCGGCGAATCGCATCCACCGCGCCTTTGCGATACAGCGATCCATCGGCCAGGTTTAATCCGCTCATTCTTGTGTCTGCGCTGAACTCCACGTTTTCCGCGTCGCTGTATGATTCACGCGCGCGCGAAACGCCTTTTTCCTTTCCCAAGTCAACCACTGAGCGTCCTTCCGGCGTCTCGTCAAACAGCGAGGAGATCACCGCCGCCTCAATCAGTTCCTGTTCGGAATGATCGCCCACGGGAATGAACTCGCTCGCCAGCCGATTCCCGATCGTGATCGTTCCCGTTTTGTCGAGAATCAGGGTATTCACGTCGCCGGCCGCTTCCACGGCCTTTCCCGACTTGGCGATCACATTGAAGCGAATCACGCGGTCCATGCCGGCAATCCCGATCGCGGACAAGAGCGCCCCAATCGTCGTGGGAATCAGGCACACCAACAGCGCGATGAGAGTCGCGACGCCAATGCTGCCGTGCACGTACGTCGCCATCGGTTCAAGCGTATCCACGACGATCACGAAAATAAGCGTGAGTCCGGCGAGCAGGACCGAGAGCGCCAGCTCATTGGGCGTTTTTTGGCGACTGGCGCCCTCCACCAGATTGATCATCTGGTCCAGAAATGACTCGCCGGGATCGACGGTCACCCGGATAATCAGTTCATCGGACAGCAGCTTTGTGCCCCCGGTGACCGAGCTGAAGTCTCCGCCCGCGCCCCGGATCACCGGCGCCGATTCTCCGGTTATGGCTGATTCGTCCACGCTTCCCAGACCCTCAAGCACCTCGCCGTCGGCGGGGATCATGTCGCCCGCAGCCACTCGTACAACGTCGCCCTTGCGCAAGGCGGTGGCGGGAACCGACTCAAAGTTCCCGGAACTCTTGCGACGATTGGCGGTCAAATCCGTCTTCGCCTTGCGCAGCGAATCCGCCTGGGCTTTGCCCCGCCCTTCCGCGACAGCCTCCGCAAAATTGCCAAACAGAATCGTAATCAGTAGGATGACCGCCACAGTCATGTTGTACGCCCTCTGGCCTGGGTGCCGAACGCCGCCAAAGATGAGCGGATCGACAGACAGCGCCAGAGTGATTGCGAATCCGATTTCCACCACAAACATCACCGGATTCTTGATGAGGACGCGCGGGTCGAGTTTGACAAACGACTCCCATACAGCCCGCGTCAAGATTTCGCCAGATATGGTCCTGGAAGACTCTTTAGCCATGGAACACCTTCTCCTCTATCGCCAAATCCCACATGCCCCTGATGGAACGCAATTCAGGACGAAAACTGGCGGCCTGCCATGTTCCCGTCAATGACCCGCCAGGCGGCTCAGCATCTGCAACTGTTCCCCGATCGGACCGATGGCCAAGGCAGGGAAGAAAGTCAACGCTCCCACGATGACAAAGACCGCCACAAACACGGCGCCAAAGGCAAATGTGTCCGTCTTTAGCGTGCCTGCGCTGGCTGGTATGACCGCCTTTTTGGCCAGGGAGCCCGCAATCGCGAACATCGCGATGATCGATACATAACGCCCCAGCAGCATGACGATGCCCAGCGACACATTGTAAAACACAGTGTTGCCATTCAGACCCGCAAACGCCGATCCGTTGTTGGCGGCAGCGCTGGTGAACGCGTAGAGGACTTCCGAAAAGCCGTGCAGTCCGGGATTCAGGATCGACGACGTTCCGGCTTTTGTCGCCACGGCGATCGCCGTGGGAACCAGAATGAAAAAGGGATGGACCAGCATCGCCACCGTTGCCAGCTTGATCTCCCTGGCCTCGATTTTTTTCCCGAATATCTCGGGTGTCCGTCCGACCATCAACCCGGACAAAAACACGGTGATGATCAGAAACATGACAATATTCAACAACCCGACGCCTTTGCCGCCAAAAATCAGGTTGAACATCATGAAGAGAAACGGCACCAGACCGCTCAGCGGCATCAAACTGTCGTGCATGGAACTCACGGCGCCCGTGGTGAACGCTGTTGTCATGGCGACAAATACGCTGCTGAGCGCCGGGCCGAAGCGCCACTCCTTGCCCTCCATGTTCGGCCCTGCAATGCCGAGGGCCTGATGGACAAGCGGGTTGCCCGCCGCTTCGTTGGCGTACACGACAAACGCCCCGACCAGCAAAATCGTCGTCAGGAAGACATACAGCACCCTCGCCTGCCGACGATTGGCGACGAATTTTCCAAAGACTGCAATCAACGCGACGGAAATGACCCCCATGGCAACCATTTCCAACACGGACGTGAACGCCGTCGGATCTTCAAATGGGTGGGCGGAGTTGGCATTGAAGAAACCACCGCCGTTTGTGCCGATTTGCTTGATCGCTTCCAGAGACGCGACGGGTCCGCGCGAGATGATTTGCGTTCCGCCCTGCAAGGTGTGCGCCGTCTGCGCGCCAAGCAGCGTCTGCGGAACGCCCAGGCCAACCAGAAGAACGGCAAACGCGATGGCAAGCGGCAGCAACACGCGCGTATGAATCTTGATAAAATCCACCCAGAAGTTCCCGATCGAATCGCTCCTGTTAGCCGTCAACCCGCGAACAAACGCGATGGCAGCGACGAATCCGGTGGCCGCCGACGTAAACTGCAGGTAGGTGATGGCGAGCGTTTGCCCCAGGTACGACATGGACTGCTCGCCCGCGTAGTTCTGCCAGTTTGTGTTGGTGATGAAGCTCGCGGCCGTGTTGAACGCCAGATCCCAACTCATGCCCGGAATATGATCGGGATTTAAGGGCAGCATCCCCTGCAGGCGAAAGATCAGATAGGCGAAAATCATCATCATAAAATTAACCAGCATCAGGGCCCTGAGATACGCCTTCCAGTCCATGCGCACGGACTGATTCACGCCAACGAGCTTGTACAACAGGCGCTCAAAAGGATCAAACACTGGCTCGAACCAACTGCGCGCGCCCGTAAAGACACGGTGAAGATACCCCCCAAGAGGGATGCCGAGGAGCAACACGACAGCGATCACGGCCACGATGCCGATCGAACCGGCTACAGTCAATCCTGCTCACTCCCAAACAAAATAATCGATCAGAACTTCTCCGGATTGAAGATCACGTATGTCAGATACACCGTGACTCCCGCCGAAATAACGAGCAGAACCCACATCCGTCTCCCTCCTAAGCCTTGTCAAACGCCCGAAACAGCACCATGAACATACCAAAAATTGCGAAGAACAGAAGGAACGACAGCAGATTGCCCACCCTGAACACCTCGCTTCCGTACGCAGAGATTGTTCGCGCCAATTGTATGTTCTGCCGCTTGTTCCGCAGTGCTCGGCCCGCTTCCTCACACTGCCCGGTCCCTGCCTGCCCTTTTGGCACAGGCTTTAAGCGACAGCCCCGCATGACTTTGCGGGAGCAGGCGAATGACTTGAGTGTAGTGGGTGAACACGTCAAAATGCGCTTCGATAATCAGGCCGCAGACATAAAGGGAACATAAAAATACCGTTCACAGTGATGTGAACGGCACATATTCATTTTCATCCTGGGCTCCCCAAGAGCACATGCGACTGCAGGAATCCGGGGGCTCTGCTCAGGAAAAATCAAGCAATCGGTAACCAATGCCCGGTTCGGTAATGATCAGGGTCGGCCGCGTTGGATCATTCTCCACTTTCTTGCGCAGGTGTCCAATATACACACGCAGATAGTGGGCTGCCGCGTCATAGTTTTGATCGCCCCACACCTGCCTTACAAGCTGATGGTGTGTCATGACGCGACCAGCGTTTACCGCCATTGCCTTCAGCAAATCGTACTCAATGGGGGTGAGATGAATTGTCTGCCCACCTTTTTCAACCAGCCTTCTTGCCAGATCGATGGTTACATCGCCAACCGTGATAACCGGTTCACCCGGAGCATGCGCGGCATGACGCAAAGCGACTCGAATGCGCGCAACGAGTTCTCCCATGCCAAACGGTTTCGTGATGTAGTCATCAGCTCCCGAATCAAGCACAGCCACGGTTTCGGCCTCATTGTCGCGTACGCTGAGCACAATGACCGGAACCTGCGACCATTCACGGATTTGCCGCAAAACCTCTGTTCCGTCCATATCGGGAAGTCCGAGATCGAGAACCACAAGATCGGGCCTCTCCATGCCCACGCATACCACGCCGTCGCATCCTGTCGCGCTTTCCAGCAGCGTAAAACCATGGGCCTGCAACGTCACTTTAAGCAACTTGCGAATCTGCAACTCATCATCCACAACCAGAATCCTGGCTCCCATGCGGCGCCTCCCCTCAGTCGACAGGCAGTCGAATCACGATCCTGACTCCCCGGCCCGCTCTTCGCTCCGCCGCGATCCCGCCTCCGTGCGCTTCAACAATGCCTTTGCATATCGCCAGCCCCAGTCCTGTTCCTGGAATTCTCTTCGCCCCCTCCGCGCGGTAAAATTTGTCGAAAATCCTGTCTTCGTCCCCCTCCGGTATCCCAATCCCCTCGTCTGCAACCGTGAGAACCGCAGTTCCGTCACGTTCCGCCACGCGAATTTCGATCCTGCTATCGTCAGTCGAATACTTGACCGCATTGCTCAGGATGTTGACGAGCACCTGCTCAATCAACACATCGTCTACCTGCAAAGGCGGCAAATCTCCCTGCAGGTTCACCTCAACTGCGCGATGTTGGAGTGAATCCTGCACTTGCCGCAATGCTACCCCCAGCATGTCAGAGACGTCGCAGGTCCGTTTGTGTAAGCTGAGCATACCGCTCTCCAGGCGCACCATGCCGAGCAGGTTGGTCACCAGTCTATTCATGCGCATGGCGCTGTCGCGAATCGTATACAGTAAGTCGCGGCGATCCTCATCGGTGAGCATGGCAGCGTTTTCGATCATGCCTGTCACCGACCCGATGATGCCTGCCAGCGGCGTGCGCAGTTCATGCGAGATGGAATCGAGCAAAGCCGTGCGCAACCGTTCCGATTCTGCCGACAGGCGCGCCATGTGCGCTTCTTTTTCCAGTTGAATGCGGGCAATCGACACTGCAGAGAGCCCCGCAAACGCTTCAATGAGACGCAGGCGTTCCGCAAGCAGAGCGCCGGCTTGACCGCGTACATCCAAAACGAGAACTCCCCGAACAACATCCTCGGTCTTCAGGGGAACGTAGATCTGATCCGTATGTTCGTAGCGCCCTGTTCCGCGCCCCGCCGTGTTCCCATGCACATAGACCCATCGGCATATCGTTTCCTCGACTCCGTCGGCATGAGGAGGCTGGCCTGCCCTCGCGCTGACGGACATTCTGTCTCCATCAGCAGGAAGCGCAATCCAGGCAGGGAGACGCAAGGTACCGTAGACGTGGGTCACTATGGCTTCCAAAATGCCAGTCAAATCACCGCGAGCGGTCATCTGCCTGCTGAGATCGTAGAGCGCCGCGGTGTCCGCTTCCCGCTGGCGCGACTCATTGACCTGCATACGCAGGCGCAACGCCAATGTGGCCGTCAAGATCGCAACACTCAGAAAGACGGCGAACGAGATCAGATAGCGCAGGTCGCTCACTGAAAAACTGAAGATAGGCGGCACAAAGAAATAATCGAACGCCACCACGCCAACCGCAGCGGCATAGATGGACGGGCCGAATCCCCATCGCGCGGCGCTAAAGAGCACTGGCAGCAGAAAGAGGAGCGCGATATTGGCCAGTTGGAAGGATAGTCCGACTCTAAGCAGCAATATGGTCAGTAACCCGATCGCCAGGGTGGTTGCCAGATAGGGCAGCCATCCGTGCCTCGATCTGGATGTTCCCTGCAAAAATCGACTGATTTGCATGCCTGCTCTCCCTGTTTCTGATGGCAATCCATGTCCAAAGCTTATATGTATAGTTGCGCAAAGTCCGTTCTACGTCAAATAACCAGGCGCCGCCGTTCGCATTCGCGCCACCAAGTCAAAGACACGGCAGCCAGTGTTGACGCCGCCGTGTCTTTCGCATCCCAAACAACGCCCTGCAGATCTTACCAGCCGCTGCCTTTGCTGCTTTGCTGCCCGCTACATGAGTGGAGCCCATGGCTGCATGTGAACCGTGCGCCATACCGTAATCCATCAGAAAAGCGGAACTAGCGATTCACTGCGGCAAGACCCAGTTTCGACCATTCTTCATAGCCGCCCAGCATATTCTGCACATGTTCGAACCCTTGCGCCCGCAAAATGCTCGCCGCAATCGCAGATCGTCCGCCAGTGCGACACTGCACAAGAACTGGTCTGTCTTTCGGCACCTCCTGCGCCCGTTGCGCCAGATGACCAAGCATAATATGGGTGGCTTGAGGGATATGCCCCTCCGACCACTCAGTGGCGTTGCGAACATCCAGCAGGAAGACCTCTCCGCGGTCGATGCTGCGCGCAGCGTCCTCAGGCTCCACCTCTGTGTAGCTCATCACGCGCGGCCCGCCGGCGGCCACTACCGCTGAAACGCCGGTTCCCATCGTGGCCTCAACGTTATCCAACCCGATGTACTGCAGTTCCTTAACGATCGCTTCCATGCTGTCCTCATCGCACAGCAGATAGATCGGCCGATTGTAGTCCAGAAACCATCCTGCCCATGTCACAAACGATTTATTGTAGGGAATGTTGAGCACGCCAACCAGATGGTTCTTCGCGAATACCGTGGCTGGACGCGTATCGACGACAATCCCTTGACCGAGCCATTGCTGTACGGTTTCCGGCGACTCTGCGACCCGTTGCGGCGCATTGATCGCCGACAAAAGTTGCGGACCTTCCTTGTTTAATTTTTTCATCATCGCAAAATAGCGCGGCGGTTCCGGTTGCCCCTCCAGCAACGCGTTGACAAACGCGTCCTCGTCGTTGTACGCAAGCGCCCAATTCACCATTTTTTCATATCCAACCGTGGATGACGGGATGGCTCCAAGAGCCTTGCCACACGCGCTGCCTGCGCCATGGGCAGGCCACAATTGAAGAAAATCGGGAAGTTTCTTGAACCGTTGCAGGGATTCAAACATCTTGCGCGCCATTATTTCAGAAGAACCGCGGACGCCAGCCGCTTTTTCCAGGAGATCCGGGCGCCCCACATCGCCCACAAACACGAAGTCCCCTGAAAATATACCCATCGGAGCGGATGCCTTTGAGCCGCCGTCCGTGACCAGAAGCGCAATGTGTTCAGGAGTATGCCCAGGGGTGTGCATGACTTCAAACTTGATGTTGCCAATGTTAAACGAATCGCCGTCATGCACAGGCTGCGATGAATATTCATCCAGAAACTGATACGTCCAATCGGGTCCACCCTCCGCAGAGAGATAAAGCGTCGCGCCTGTTTGCGCCGCGAGTTCCCGAGCGCCAGACAGGAAGTCAGCATGAATGTGCGTCTCTGTGATTCCTACGATTCGTACGTCTTCTGTCTGCGCTGCCTCCAGGTATTTGGAGATGTCGCGCGATGGATCGATCACAATCGCCTCTCCCGTCGCTTGACAGCCTACCAGGTAAGAAGCGTGCGCCAGTTTGTCATTGTAAAAGTACTTCAGCAACATGAAACCCAACTCCTTCTATAGTCATTGTGTGGTAAGAGATGACGATCTTCGGCAACTTCTCGAGAGCAGTCGCCGCACTGCTTAGAATCTCCAGTTTACTCAGAACTGACACCATCCTGTTACTATATACATTCCGGGGTATTGTATCAAGGGAAATCCTGATCTTATGACTCACGAATAAGCCATAAACCCATTGCGAGTTGTGGTCCTATTGCACGGAAAATCAACACCTTTCAGAACTGAAACGAATGCCTGAGATTCAGTTGAGTGACTGTACCCACAATGATACCATACCTATAGGGGTATGTGTACAAGGGAAAACTATATACATCTGGTTACGTTGACGCAATCATTATTATTGTCGCCGGATTATCTGTGGTTCATCATTTCTCTTCTAATCATGACATACCGTTATGACGTTGATATATATTAGTTATATCACTATAATGAGTCTGACTGATCCGAACTCGCGACGCGCACAGCATGCGAATCCTGACAAGTGGGCCTTTCATCCCTAAAAAACGCCGTAGGCGCTTTTTCATTGCACTGGGAACGCCGCGCAGCAGCATGGAAATCTAACGTCGAGGTGAAGTGAACCAATGTCAGAGTTGACCGGTACGCAACCCGAAGCACGCAAGCTCCGCTGGGTTTGGCGCGTTGCCCTATTTGTGATCATCCTTTTGGTCGGTGAATGGTACGTCAAATGGAATCCCTATTATCACAAGGCATTCATCGCGGCAGCCAAACACTCGATCGGGAGTTCTATCGTGAGCGGAAAAGGGGATGTCGCGCCCGCAGTATCCTTGGCTGCGGCCTGGCACTACGCCGTGAAGTATTTTCAGGCGGTCTGGCAGGCGGTCATATTGGGCGTGGTCGTTGGCGCTGGCGTACAGGTCCTGATTCCACGCGACTGGATCCTACGAACACTCGGAAGCCGTTCCGCCAAATCAGTCGTAACCGCAGGCGCCCTGTCTGTGCCCGGCATGATGTGTACGTGCTGCTCTGCTCCGATTGTGGTCGGCTTGCGCAAACAAAACGTGGCGGCGGGATCGGCGCTTGCCTTTTGGCTGGGCAATCCCGTTCTCAATCCAGCCACGATCGTCTTTATTGGATTCGTATTGGGTTGGCAGTTCGCCCTCGTCCGTGTCGTGTTAGGTCTCATCCTGGTACTGGGTGTGGGGCTGTTCGTCAACCGCTTCTCCGCTGATCGCGAGGTTCCCGAATCGGCGCACATCGCGGTGGCCAAAGCGACGGAACTGGACCAGCGCCCCGTCTGGAATCGTTTTTTCACGCTGTTGGGTCGTCTGACTTTATCAGTGGTTCCCGTCTACATCCTGATGGTGCTCGTTGTCGGCGCCCTGCGCAGCTGGTTCTTTCCCGCCATCGATTTCGGTCATGCGCAGGGACCGCTGTGGATCCTTGGATTGGCGCTGGCGGGCGCCATCTTCGTCATTCCGACCGCCGGTGAAGTTCCCATCATTCAAACGATGATGCACTATGGGCTCGGCACTGGTCCGGCGTTTGCGCTGTTGATGACGTTGCCGGCGATCAGCGCCCCCTCCACAGCCATGGTCTGGAAGAGATTCCCGAAGCGAGCGCTTCTATTTACGGCTGCGGCCACCTGCGTGGTGGGCGTCGCGGCCGGGCTGATCGGCTCAATCTAGATCCGGTCGTTTCGACAGATCGGCAGAGGACACAGTCAAGTTAACCGCTGTGTCCTCTTTTTAGAGGTTGTTCAAAACTACCATGGCCTGATGGCCACCACCAAGCATGAAAATGTTTCTTGTTCCTTGATAATTGAAGATCCATACTGGTACTAGCAGGTCACAGGTCGGCGCTTTTCTGGTGGGATACACCCCGTGTTCAAAACCGACCGATTGCACCTTTGAGCATCGCCGATTGTTGCCTTGAGCACGTGTATAAAAATACTCTGCTTCGGGTGCATGACCTG
>JAJZEE010000023.1 GCA_021805735.1 Bacillota bacterium | reverse complement strand
GATATCGATATTGTCATATAGTGGAGTTCGCCAATTGTACGCAGTTCAACGTCTGAACTAAATGGAGGTGTGAAAGTGCGCCTTATAACACGTATAAGTGAAATACTTGGCAAACAGCCGTATCCGTTTTTCCGTTCAGACTCTGAGAGCGGTGTGACATTGATTGAACTGACGGCGGCCGTACTGATCGGCGGCCTGGTCAGTCTCGCCGTGGTCTACCTTTGGAACTCTGTTGACCAGTTGTACCAGAGTAGCAGCGTCCACGCCAGCGCCACGACGGACACCTCCTTTGTCTATTGGGAACTGGAAAAGCTGGCTCAGAACTCGTTGGCAGTGGGAACGGTCAATGCTGACAATCCGTCCACGTTTGTTCCCGGTGCGACGGGGGGAACGGGTTCTGTTCCGGTTCTGGCCCTGCAGGTGTCGAATCTTGCGGGAATCGCGCCTCCGGATTCTGCCGTGTTCAAAGCAGCAGCGAATGGCTTCGTCTGCGCGGCCTTCATTCCCAATAACGGTATGACTGTGCTCGCGCTCTACCCGCTGGGTCACCCGAACGCATTCACTCCGCTCTTTTCAGGAGTGACGAGCTTCGCGGGCAGTACCTTTAAAGTCCTGAGCCCTACGGCTTTCTCTGTCACGTTGCAACCTTCCGTCCAATCGAGCGCTCACCCGAACCCACAACTGACCCCCATAACGTACCAGTATGGGATTGGGTTGAGCGGTTATTAGACACGCGCGGTCTTCGGTTATCAAGTCGCAGGTGATTATGAATATCGGGTTCTGTCCAGACGTCGATCGCGCGGCGAGATAGACCAGCCCGGATTTGCACGGTTCACAACCTGGTGTTTGGGGAGGTTGAGGGGATGGACTGGAGACGTTTCGCGTGTCAGCCGGACCAGCGTGAAACCGGCGCGACTTTGCTTGGCGTGGTTGGGATAGCGCTTGTGCTGTCGCTCCTGACCGCCAGCATTTTGTCTTTTACATTGCAGTCCGCGCAATCCGTGCTCTTTAACCGTGAACATACACAGGCCTTATACAACGCCCGCATGGGCATTGATTCCGCAGTGGAACTTATCGATTATGAATTGTTCACGCCCTCGCCCCCTGCCACTAACCTTCAGTTGGTGAACTTGGTCAATGCAGATTTGGGGTCGTTGTCGTCACCGCCATTTAGCGCCAGTGTATCGGTTGAGTCGACTACCGCGAATACGCTGCGCATCAGTTCGAGCGGCTTCTTCGAAGGTGCGACGGTCAGTCTGGCACTGGATGCCCAACTGCCTGTCTCCGGTTCGGCGTTTTCCCAAGTCTCCGCAAAAAACGCGAGCGGGTTTGCTGGCGTGTCAATATCAGGAACAGGGGGAGCCGCAATATCCATGTCAGGGAACGGTCTGGGTACGGTGTCGGTGAACGGTTCGACGGCTACGGTCAGCGGATTTCCCAATCTGCGAGAGATCTCTAGCAATGGCAATGTTTTCGTGTCGCCGGGTGACAATGCGAGCACTTGGGTTAAGGGGAGCAACAACGCCGTCGGGTTTTTTAAGGATGCTCCCTCTTACCGCAATCTTATCGTTACCGGCAATAACAATTGGACGTTTGGCGACGTTAAGGGAACGGCCATCGTGTCTGGAAACAATGTGATCGTCTTTGGAAACATTGGAGGCCCATTAATCGTGGCGGGATCTGGTGCAGTCATTTATGGCAAAACCCACTGTGCGCTCATTACAGGAAATAACGTCACTGTCACAAATAATATAAAGGGGAACCTTGTCATAACAGGAAACGATGTTAACATCTTCGGAAATGTCGAACCGGGGAAATCGAATCCGGACGTTGTTATCACAGGGAATAATGTGACGATCTGGGGTAATGTATTTGGTCACCTTATCGCAACGGGAACCAATGAAGTGGTTTTCGGAAACATTACCAAAGGGCTCACGGCAATCGGGCCAATCGGGCCAAACTCGCCAGACGGGCAAAACGTGACTGTTTACGGAAGAGTTCACGGAGGGGTGAGCTCGTTTGTACCCGGACCGATTACAATTCCAACCAGCTGTCTTGGTACAGTGACCCTTCAGTTTGGCGCCGCTGGCGGCGGTGTGACGCTCATCCCTTCCAGTTCCACCGTAAGTGGATAGCATCCCTGCAGCCGCGCGCAGCACCGCTAACCGCGTGTTGCCATCCGCTGCCATTGCATATCTTGCGTTTGCGGGCTATACTACTGTCTAGCTTGAAATTAGCTTTAAAGGCAGTTGGCGCTGTCTGGTGCTTTGCCCCTTTTCCGTAGGTTTTTCATACGTGAAAAGAGGTGGTCAGGTGCAGAAGTTCCACCGAACCAAGTATGGACTGATGGTGACGTCAGCGGCGCTTGTAGCGCTTGGACTAACGACGGGCATGAGTTCATACAAGTCCGTTGACGTGGTGGTCAATGGTCACGCAAGTCAGGAAGGCACGTTTGCCGGTGAAACGGTGGCGCAGTTTCTGGCGCAGCAGGGCGTCCACGTGACGGATTACGATTTGGTCGAACCAGCAAGAGCGACACTACTTCAAAACGGAATGAAGATCGTCGTAAAGAAGGCAAATGCAATTACTTTGCGCGACGGAGCGAAAGCTCCGGTCGAGGTGCACACTCTGGCAAACACGGTTGGAGAGCTTCTGCAATCGTTGCGAATCCGCCTTGCCAAGGGAGATATACTGAATGCGCCGACTAGCGCCCCCATACGGGTCGGCATGCGCGTCACCATTACCCGACGCAAGACAGTGGTGGATACGGAGTCGCTGACGCTGCCTTATGCGATCCAGAGACAACCGTCCAGCGCGTATCAGGCGGGTACAGATGTGGTGGCGCGATCAGGTCAAAATGGCATGGCGCGCATCGTAACGCGCAAGTTTTACGTAAACGGCAAGTTGGTCATGACGCGGAGTCAGAGGCGCGTGATCCAGCAACCGGTGACGGAACTCATCGACGTGGGCACCGCGCAGCAACAGGCGCCGGTCACAGCCCGCAGCGACGCGTCACTCGTTGCAAATGAAGTGCTCACTGTCGTGGCTACAGCTTATTCCAGTCCGGGCGGTTTTACGGCCACGGGGGCTCCGGCGGGGTACGGAGACGTTGCGGTCGATCCCAGCGTGATTCCTTTGGGAACGAAGCTGTACATTCCCGGTTATGGATATGGCGTTGCCAATGACACGGGGGGAGCAATTCAGGGGTATCGCATCGATTTGTGTTACAACTCGGTCAGCCAAGCCATCGATTTTGGACGGCAAGTCGTAAAGGTTTACATATTGGGGCATTAGTCAGAGATCATATCGTCCAATTGGCTGAACGGGTAAACACAAGGGATGGACAGCGCCGTATTAGACATGTTGGGAGCCGCGGCTCCCCTTTTTTGGTATACTGGAGAGTGTGCCCGCAGATGGGCCGCCGTGCGAATCTAACCTGCTATGGCAAAGGATGTGGCGTGTCATGATCGAGATTTCGACGCAAGATGAGTGGACGAGCGCCGCGACAGGAACTGACGGCTTATATCTTCTCTTCAAGCACAGCACCACCTGACCTGTCAGCGCCAGAGCCTACCAGGAGGTAGACGAGTTTGACAGGAAACACGAAGTTCCCATCTTGATGGTTAAGGTTATTGAGTCAAGGCCATTGTCTCTCTGGCTTGCTGATCGATTGCGCGTGAAGCATGCGTCCCCGCAGGTTATGCTAGTGAAAAATGGGGATGTTGTGTGGGATGCGTCTCATGGCTCGATTCGGGTTCCCGCGCTCGCAGACGCCGTGGCGCGACACAAATGATATGACAGCTTGCTCAGGACGCGGTCTTCATCCCCTCGTGGGCGGAGGCCGTGCCTGTTTATGACCGAAGAGACACCGCCACCCCCCGATCGGCGTGCAGCAGTGATCAGACGGTCTGCCGAACTGGACTTTGCAGCAGGGAAAACAGGGGCGGGGCGATCAGGACGGTGACCATGGCCGTGGCGATCAACAACCCTTCCTCGGTTCCGTCGATAATTCCGCCGCGCGCCGCCAATGTGGCCACTGCGACGACGAGCGTAAATCTCGTTGACATGAGCACGCCCGCCGCGGCTGTCTGGCGCTTTGACAGAAAGGGAAGGAACGCAGTGGCGGCGCCAATCTTGACCAGGAAAGCGATCGCCGCGTACAGCGGCAGATCCATGAGAACCGAGGCGAAGCTCACGTGGCTCAAATCGAGTTCCATGCCCACGGTGATGAAAAATAACGGCAAGAATAGCGAATAGCCAACGATCTCCAGTTTTTCCCGCAATGCCTCGTGCTTTTCCTCCGCCAATAAAGAGCAGACGAGACCCCCTACGAATCCACCCAATATCACTTCTGCATGCAACCATAGCGCCGCCGCGCCACAGATTGCCATGATGGCCAGCGCCCCCCGCACGCCCAACTGTGACACCCGCACGATGCGCTGCCGCAGATTCAGATGACGCAGTATAACCTTTCCTGCGCTGTACAGCAGGATCGCCAGGATGCTGAGCACGGAGAGTTGTACGAGAAGGGAGCCCTTTGGACTGGCGTGACCCTGCAGGACAAACGAAGCGGCAACCACCGTGGAGAAATCGGCCAGCAGCGCGGACAGAAGCAGGAGTTGACCAAATGGCCGGTCGATAAGTTCCGTTTCTTTGAGAATGGGCACGACCACGCCAAGGGACGTCGTGGACAGTATGAGCGCGGTCAGATTTGGATTTCGGGTCATGCCAAAGTACGCCAACGCATGGCTCGCGGCCAGCGCCAACGCCACTGTGATCGCGAGACTCACGACAGCTCCGTAAAACAGAGGGAGGGTGACGCCGGCGTGCGCAGATTTGCCTGGATTATCGCGCCGCCCGGTTGGCAACCGGATTTCGAGACCCGCGAGAAACATGAGGTAGAGAAGTCCGATCCTGGTGACGACCCGCAACCAGTCAGGGGGCAGTACGATGCGAAAGCCCCCCGCGCCAACCAGCACTCCGCAGGCAATTTCGAGAATAGCCGTGGGCAGCCTCAGCTTAGGGATCGCCAGGGCAAGAACTGGCATCGCAAATGCAATCACAAACACAGTCGCAAATGTTAAAAATGGCGATGTGAGCATCGGTGGTTCTCCCTCCTTGATCGCTACATCTTATGAGACGGTGGACGGGCTCAGACTAGGCAAACCTTTGAACGAAGACAGGCCTGCGAGGAGAGGTCAATGGGAACGTCGCGGGTTCGGGTATTCATAGATTCGCTTTGTCGCTCATAGAGTCTACTAGTATTCAATCAGAGTCAGTGGGTGATAGAGTTGACGTACAAATTGACGTTTCATCTCGATTCGCAGACAGGACAGATCAAGACGCCGACCGAATCGCAACCGGGGCAAGGTTCGGGCGACACAATTACCGTGAACGATAGAGGGTTGGAAGACTTGCTCCACCATGCGCGTGAAGCGGCCAGCGCTTACGATAATGCGCCCGGGCTGCGATTGGGTCCGCCGCCCGCGCGGCGATCGCGGGCGACGCACGGGCGGTTCGCGCCTCGCGGCGGCCGCGCGGGCGCCGCCAAACGGGGGAACTGGTCTCCGCTGGATCTGTTGCGATCGGCTGTCAGTCTGCCCCGGTTGCGGGAGGTCGCTTTCGCTGCGTTGTCAACTGGCGTCACGCTTGGCGCGCTGTTGATCGCCTTCGTGCACGGGGCGACAGGGAATCTCTCTGCACCGGCGCAGCCACAAACCAACGCCCGCGCAGCCGGAACATGGGCCGCGTCTGGGGCGAATCTGGCGGTTACCGTGAACGTTACTCCAGCAGTCGCCGCATCCACGCAACTCTCGGCTCTGGTTACCCCAGCAGTGTCGACATTGATGTATGAAGGCGGCGAGTTTGCCACGCGCGCCCGAGCGGTTGCGCAAGTGAACGACCTGCGGGCCAGCGGTGTGCGGGCCTTTGTATCGGCGGGACCCCCATACATCCTGTTGTTTGCGCCAGTAGCATCTGGCGTAACGAATGCACCATTTGAAAGTTACTTGCAGCATGCTGAGGCGCCTTTTATGTGCGTTCGTGGACTCTGCCAGGAAAGACACTGCCCATGACAGGGCTTGCCCCAAGCGCGGTTAAGCGAGCGGAGCAATTGGTGGTCGATGACGCGCGGGTACTGGAAGGCTTGTTGGCTATCCACGCCGGTTATCAGGCGCCGCAACTCGGGGCGTGGGAACAGGCGACCACGACCGTTTTTGGGGCCATTGGAAAGGGAGAATGGAACCGTCTTGACGTTCTTGGCAAGCGACTCCGCTCATTTCATAGGGCAGTGCAAAATGCCTATGGCGCCACTCTCCTTCCTGCTGCCGGCGCGGGGAGAAACGCAAGCGGCAGGGCGTCAAAGACTGACGCAGAGAGACAGCGTGTGCTACTGACCGAGGCGCTTGTGGCCTATGAGGCTCTCGTTCGCGGTTAAGCGGGAACACCGAGTGGTCCGCTGGTCAGACGGCAGGTCCAAACGATCGGGCGACCTGCCGCACATTAGAAGTCTGGCCTATACAATAGGAGTGGGCAAGAGTGGTAGACGTGATATACTGCCGATAACAAAGACAAACATAGATTGTTCTTTCCTTGGGAATGGTACAAGTGGAAAAGGATGCAAACGGGGGATGTTCGGAAGTGAAGGTCATTCTAGCTTCGAGTTCGCCGAGACGAACTCAATTGTTGGCGCAAATTGGTGTGGAACACGAGGTGGTGACTCCTGAGGCGGATGAAACGTTTCCAGTCGATTTTGACCCTTGTCAAGCAGTTGAAACGTTAGCCCTCAGAAAGGCGCGAGCTGTGGTCCAACCTGGGATGCAGGCCTGGGTAATTGGGGCCGATACGATCGTAGTGAAAGACGGGGAGATCTATGGAAAACCACTGGACCCTTCTGACGCGAAGCGTATGCTTGGCGCCCTGCAGGGCCAGCGTCATGAGGTAGTCACTGGCGTCGCAGTGCTGGACGCGAACGGTCAGTCGCGGCTTGGGCACCGCCGCGTGAACGTCGTCATGGCGCCCATGAGCGAGGATGCAGTCATCTCCTACGTGCAATCGGGCGAACCTCTTGACAAGGCTGGCGCCTACAGTATACAGGGAGTCGGCGCGCGGTTTGTCGAGCGCGTCGAGGGCGATTACTATGCCGTGGTCGGTCTTCCGCTTGCCTTGACCGCGCGTTTTCTGACCGAACTAGGCTATGAGTTTCCGGGATAGACTTTCATGGCGCTGCGCCGCGCCATCAGGGAATGAAAAGGCGCCGCGAGTTTTTCACCGGTGCGAAGCCCGCTCAGGTCGGAGTCATATATTGCGCCCGTCGCGAGTTTAGCGACAGCGTTGTCTGAGCAGGGGCGCAATATATGACTCCGACCAGCAGGAACATTTTCGGCGGGCAGAGACGGATTTACACGATACGGACAGGGATTGCGAGGTTGATCACAATTTGAACGAGCGCACAGTTCGCGAACGTGGTACACTAATGGCTGAATTGCCCGCGCAGGAACGACCTCGTGAGCGACTCGCGCATTTTGGGGCGCAAGTGCTGTCAAACGCCGAATTGATTGCCCTGGTTCTAGGCACGGGCCGTTTGGGGGAATCGGCGCTCAGCGTCGGTGAACGATTGCTCGATCACGTCGGTGGATTGCGCGAACTGGTCGATGTACAAGTGAACGAACTTCGTCAGGTGCCTGGAGTGGGTTTGGCCAAGGCGGTTGCGGTTCTTGCCGCCATTGAGCTGGGACGGCGGTTGCAGATGAGCCCTGGAGCGGAACTGCGGAAAATCTCGTCTCCGCATGAGGCGGCTTTGTATCTAATGGAAAAGTTGCGCTTCCTTCGCAAGGAACATTTTGTTACCATCCATTTAGACACAAAACATCAGGTGCTTGGCGAAGAGATTGCATCCATCGGATCCCTTAATGCATCCATCGTTCACCCGCGCGAGATCTTCAAAACAGCGGTGAAACGAAGTGCCGCCGCGATCATCTGCGCTCACAATCACCCGAGCGGCGACCCGACTCCCAGTCAGGAGGATGTCGATGTGACACAGCGTCTTGTGTCCGCGGGCCGGATTTTGGGGGTAGAGGTGCTCGATCATATCGTGATTGGTGACAAACGTTATATTAGTTTGCGCGAGAGGGGTTTCATGACTTCATCGGGGTAATCGGGAAGTCCATGCGCTGCCTGTTATGCTGGTCTCAAACATTGAGGGGAGTAGAAGCATCTATGTTTGGTAATTTGCGCGATATGGGAATTGATTTGGGAACAGCAAACACCCTGGTCTACATGAAAGGGCGCGGTATCGTTGTGCGCGAACCGTCCGTTGTTGCCATGCGGACGGATACAGGCGCGATTCGAGCGGTCGGCGAAGAGGCCAAGAAAATGATCGGCAGGACTCCGGGGAACATCGTAGCCGTTCGTCCCATGAAAGACGGAGTCATTGCCGATTACGACACGACCACAACAATGATAAAGTATTTCATTCGCCAAGCGCTTAAGAGTAAGTCGGTGTTTGCCGGCAAACCGCGTGTGATTGTCTGCGTTCCATCCGGGATTACGGCGGTTGAGAACCGCGCTGTGCTCGATGCGACGATGCAGGCGGGCGCCCGCGAGGCGGCGACCATCGAAGAGCCCATGGCCGCCGCCATCGGAGCGGGTCTTCCTGTTGGCGAACCCACTGGAAGCATGGTTGTTGATATCGGCGGAGGCACGACAGAAGTCGCCATTATCTCTCTCGGAGGCATTGTGACGAGTCGATCGATTCGGATCGCTGGCGACGAGATGGACGAAGCGATCATGAGCCACATCAAGCGCAACTATAATCTGATGATTGGGGAGCGCACGGCGGAAGAACTGAAGATTTCGATCGGGTCGGCCATGGTGACTGAGGCGCGGGAGGAAATCGACATACGCGGTCGGGATTTGGTGACCGGGTTGCCAAAAACCTTGGCCATAACGGCAGAGGAAATGGCTTTGGCTTTGTCTGATACTGTGGCGAGCATATTGGAGGCGGTCAAGGTCACTCTTGAAAAGTCGCCCCCGGAACTGGCCGCCGATATCATGGATCGGGGCATTGTGTTGACTGGCGGCGGCGCTTTGCTTCGCAATCTGGACAGGCATTTGTCAAAAGAAACTGGCATGCCGGTGATCGTTGCGGAAAACCCTCTGGACTGCGTCGCGTTAGGCACGGGAAAGGCGCTTGACAGCATTGACATGCTTCGCGACCGCCGTGGTCAGAAACGGTACCGCCGGTAACGAGGCCAAGTTGGGAGAGAGGCATTTGTGGGAAGACTGTTTTCGGGTGGACGATTGCTGGGTCTTCTAGCCTTGCTTATCATTTTGGTGGCGTTGGCCGGAGTGTCTTTGCGTTCGCGACTGGCTGCGCTCTCATGGCCGGAGCAATTGGTTCATGACGCAGATTCGGTGGTCAGCGCCTGGTTTTATCAACCCATCTTTCAGGTGGAGACGTTTTTTTCCCGTATCGGCGATTTGCAGACGATGTACGAGGAGAATGCGCAACTCAAGGCGTTGGTCAATGAGGACGCAAGTCTGCGCGTCCAGATCTATAAAGAACAGCAGCAAAATCAGGTTCTTAAGCAGATGCTTGGCTACAAGGGGAGAACTCCGCAGTTTCAACTCATCGCCGGGCAGGTTACGGGGCGCAGCCCGCTCTCGTGGAATTCCCAAATGACCATTTCTGTAGGAAGCGCGAGTGGCGTTCAACGCAATTTTCCAGTCCTCAACCAGTCGGGGGCGCTCGTTGGTCGTGTTGTCGCGGTCGCGCGGTATAGCAGCACTGTGGAGTTGCTCACGTCAACGGAGACCCCTGATGGAGTGTCTGCGGCAATCGTTTCAACAGGACCACCCGCCTATGGGGTGATTGCGGGTTCTCACACGAACTCCGCACTGTTGTCGATGCAATTCATTTCCCAACTGGCGAGCGGGATCAAACCGGGCGATCTCGTGGTAACTTCAGGACTTAGTGACATTTACCCTCGCGGCATACCGATCGGAACGGTCCAGTCGCTCGTGGCGGACGGTACGGGGATCACGCGGTCGGCGGTGGTTGTTCCGTCGGCCAACCTGAATCAGTTGGACTATGTGTTTGTTGTGGCGCCTCAAGCGGGGCAGGTTGTTAAACCATGAAGTCCATCCTGCTGTTTGTCGCCGTCTTTGTCAGTCTGGTGCTTGAGGCGACCCTGTTTCGCGTTCCGCTTCTCGCCGCTTATGCTCCAAACCTGGTTGTGCTTGGCCTGGTGATGGCAGGTATCTTTCGCGGCTCTCGTGTGGGCGCTGTACTGGGCGTGTTGATCGGTCTCATTCAGGACATCAGTTACGGCGCGTTTTTGGGGCAAACCGCGTTCGCCTATGCGGTCATTGGCTCAATGAGCGGATATTTTCGGAGCCTGGTGATGCGCGAGAGCCTGCTTCTCGCTTTATTGCTGTCCGGAACCGGTACTGAGGTTTTTACTTGGGTGACGTTTGGGATGAGCAGGCTGTTTGGCGAGGCTCCGGTAGGCATTCACGCGATTGTTGTGGAGTCTGCCCGCTCCTCTTTGGTCACTATGGGCTATGCCATCGTTCTGTACTATCTGTACCGTCGTTGGTTTCGTGTCAAACCGCGTATTGCCTATGAGGAAGAGTCGACCACTTCCTGACAGGGCATAGTATTGGCAGTGATGCTGGGTGGGGAACGGGATTCCTGTAAGGTCGAGGAATACCCCCGTGGATGACAAAAAATTGCTGGCAAGGATTCATCGTTTTAACCTCTTACACATGTGGGTGACGCTTGGGCTGGCCATTCTTACCTTGCGCATGGGATACATGCAGGTTGCGGCGCATGACCGATATGCCGCGCTGTCAGCGCGCAACCGTGTCGATACATTTGCGACGCCTGCGCCGCGTGGCGCGATCTATGATCGCAACATGCGGCTGATCGCTTACGACAGGCCATCGTTCAGCTTGATTTATGCGCGCAATGGGCGTTCCGTTGAAACTGTGGCGGCGGCCCTTGCTCCCGTTCTGTCAAGATCGGCGACCACTTTGGCCGCGCAGATGGAGGCGTATGACTCAGGCAGCGTGCATATGCTCATCGCCAGCCATATCCCGGAGGCCGTCGTCTCGTACGTTCGGGAACACCAGTCGGATCTGCCAGGAATCAGCGTGATTCCTGATTCGGTCCGCGTCTATCCGCATGGTGACGCTGCCTGTCACATCCTCGGGTACATCAATTCCATTCCGTCCAAACGGCGTCGGGAGTATATCGATCAGGCAGGTTTTCCGCCATCCTCAAAGATTGGATGGAGCGGCGTGGAACTCTCCTATGACTCGCTGCTGCGAGGCCAGCCGGGACGCATTTGCGTAGAGGTGGACAGCAGAGGAGCGCCGGTCAGAATCTTGCCGGAGAGTAGAGGGGCGTCGGTAGGGCAGAATCTGACACTGACCATCGATCTCGACTACCAGATGTATGTACAGGATCTTTTGGCGCGGCAGGTGCGATTCTTGCGCGCGCACGGCCATCACGGCGTTGACCACGCGATGGCCGTGGCGCTTGACCCACGTACCGGCGCGGTGCTGGCGTTGGCCAGTTTTCCAACGTATAAGCCGACGTGGTTTGTGGACGGCATTTCGACGCGAACGTATACGCGGCAGTTTGCGCCCGCCGAGCGTAACTGGGCGATACAGGCCGCTGTGTCGCCGGGCTCGACGATGAAGCCGCTGACTGCGCTGTATGCCCTGGCTCAGCGCACCATATCTCCATCCACGTCGTTTAGCTGCGAAGGGGCGCTAAAACTTCCGGCGACAGACGGGAAGATCATCCGCTGCTGGACTCGCCATGGTTCCTTGTCGCTTGCCTCGGCGCTTGCGCAGTCATGCGACGTATACTTCTACAAGACCAGCCTGCTTTACGGTCAGTGGCCGCCGCCTGGTCATGAGAGCGTCACGCATTGGCTGACCATATCGCGCCAACACTCGCTGCGCAGGCTGGAGCAGTTTCAACGCGCAGTTGGTCTTGGGGCGGATACTGGCATCGACTTGCCTGGCGCGGAGACCGGATACGTGAATGAACGCTCTGGTCAAGTTACAGATCTGCCCTATACGGCGATCGGGCAGAACGAAGTGTTCACGCCCCTTGAACTGGCCGTATACGCCTCAACCATCGCCAATCAGGGAGTCAAGCCTGTACCGTACCTGGTGCAGCGCATTCAAGGAAGACTGCGTCCGCGGGCAGTGCGCCCCAGTCGGGAACTTGCCCGGCTGGGCGTTACAGAATCAGACTTAAAGGTCGTGCAGTTGGGCATGTACCTGACCTGCAATGATCCAAATGGAACAGCGTACTATACGTTTCACGGCAAGCATCCGGTTTCCTATCAGCCCGCCGGCAAGACGGGAACGGCGGAGACAGGAGTCGAGGGATTTGACAATGCGGTTTTTATCGGCTACGCCCCGTTCAAACACCCGCGCATTGCGATTGCGGTAGTGGTTCCGGGCGGTGGACACGGCGCAGATTCGACGGGGCCTGTGGCGAGAGCGATGTTTGATCGATTCTTTGCGATTTCTAGCAGGAGAATTTCTTCCACGCGTTGAATACACTCACTGGAAAGCAGGCGACGGGAGGAACGTCATGGCAAAGTCGGCGAAGTCGACGGCGTCGGAGGGAACGCGCGATCTGGTCATGATCAAGGGAATACGCAACGGGCTGGTATTTGTGCTCGCTGACGACGCTCCGTTCACGGACGTGCTGACTGAACTGGAGGACAAGCTCCAGGGGAGTCACCAGCAGCTGTTATCAGGCTCTACGCTAAGCGCCTACATCGAAAAGGGAAGCCGCGACTTGAGCGAGGACGAGGAGAAGGCGCTCAGACACGTTTTTGCCTCTCAGGGGGAATTGATTGTCAGCGGTCTTGACGGACCGCCCCCTTTCAAGGACTGGCGACCCAAAGATCCCTATGTGTACAAGGGCACTCTGCGTTCCGGACAACTGATTGAACACGATGGCGACGTTGTGGTTATCGGCGATGTCAACCCAGGGGCGCACATCATTTCCTCTGGCGATGTGTTTGTCATGGGCCGCTTGCGCGGGTCCGCCCATGCAGGGGCCAGCGGCAACGTCATGGCAGTCGTGGCGGCGGCGTATTTCGAACCTCTGCAGGTTCGCATTGCCGGTGTGTTGCGTCGCTCTCCGGAAACCTACACACAGGCTGCCGAAATGGAATTCGCCTATTTAGAGGGAGACCAGATGGCAGTGGAAAAGATGTCCGTGTTGGCGCAACACCGCATGCGCACCCGTTCTTCACACGCTGTCATATAAGGGGGTAATCGCATGGGGGAAGCTATTGTAGTGACTTCCGGAAAAGGCGGGGTAGGCAAGACGACTTCATCTGCCAATATCGGCACCGCGCTTGCCCTTTTGGGAAAGAAAGTATGCTTGGTCGACACTGATATTGGGCTTCGCAATCTGGATGTCGTAATGGGTCTGGAAAATCGAATCATTTTTGACATTGTCGATGTGGCTTCAGGGAGTTGCAGACTGGAGCAGGCGCTTATCAAGGACAAGCGATTTGACCAACTGCTTCTACTGCCCGCAGCCCAGACCAAAGATAAACTTGCACTCAGTGTAGATGCGATGCAGACGATCATACGCAACTTGAAGACTCAATTCGACTATATCGTGATTGACTGCCCGGCTGGCATTGAACACGGATTTCGCGTGGCCATCACAGGCGCGGACCAGGCGATTGTGGTGACCACCCCTGAGCAGGCGGCCGTACGCGACGCGGACAGAGTCATCGGCCTGCTCGAAGGTGTCAAATTGCCTCCCGCCAAACTGATTATCAATCGAATTCGGCCGCATATGGTCAAAAACGGAGACATGCTGGATATCGACGATATCGTGGGCATTCTGTCTCTGGATCTGCTGGGGATAGTGCCAGACGACGAGCACGTCATCAGGGCGGCCAATCAGGGCGAGCCGACCGTCCTCCGTCCGGACTCTCGCGCTTCCCTGGCGTATCGCAATATCGCGAGGCGCATCCTTGGCGACTCCGTGCCGCTGATGAACCTGGACGAAGAAGCGGGCTTTTTCAAACGGATGCGCAAACTGATCGGACTTCGTTAAATCGCATATCCATCCCCGCCTGTACATAGAGATAGATGGACGAGTCTTTCCATGGCTTGCCAAGCTCTTTGTCAAGGGGGGATGGTTTTGTTTCCGATCGGAAAAGACGACTCCGCCAGACGAAAACGCGATATCCGCCCGGAATACTCGGTAGTTCCTGACGACGATCTGTACGGCTCGCCCCGTTCATGGACCGGTGCGCAGTGGTCGGACGCCCGGAGCGACGCGACTTTGCAGAACCCGGCTTCGCAGGACGCGAGTCAGGCGCGCCAGAGCCTTCCTGTGCAGGAAGAGACCGAACCATTTATTCTCAAGTCTCCGTCGCCTCAAACGGATCATGCCCGTTCCGCAGCGTATAGTCAGGATCGAAGCCTGTACAGACGCGGCGCCGAGTCGGGGCGCAATCGTCGCGGCCCACACGACTCTTACGGGGTTGCCCATGAGCGCGGCGTGTCTACATGGACGTTGCAAATTTTGGCCTCGGCCTTCTTGCTTGGCGTCACGGCTCTCATGTTTCACAGCAATCGACCGATCGCCTTGCAGGTTCGCCAGGACATGCGGCAGATGTTTGCGACCGATTACATCAGGGATGCTCCTTCCGTCGTCAAAACTACGCTTGGCGCCGATGCGGTCTCCCATACCACCACGATCAGCGTGAGCGCGCCGCCGCTTGATGTCGTAGCGCCGGTCAGTGGTCCGATTACGAGAACCTATTCCGTGATTTCGCCAGATATTGTGCTGCACGGACGGCCGGGTTCGGTGGTGGTGGCCGCCACGGATGGCCTTGTGGTGGCTGCGGGGGAAAGCCAGGCTAACGGCAGCTATGTGCTGATTGACCACGGTGCTTTTGGGCAGACGTTCTACGCGCATTTGGGCAAGGTGGTCGTCCATGTGCAGGAATACGTGACTGCCGGAGAGACGATCGGCTATCTGCCGAACAACAGCGGCAATCTGACGTTTGGATATATTCGCGGAGGTTCCTACCGCGATCCAAAATCCATTCTGGGGCTTGCAAAATGAACCTGTTTGCCGTGAAAGTCCGGGTGCATCCGCTGTTTCTCGCGGTGCTGGCGCTGGCAGCCTACGCCCACTATCTCGATCAGGCGCTGATGCTGTTTGGCATTGTACTTCTCCACGAATTCGGGCATGTGGTCGCCGCTGCAAGGTACGGCTACAAAACGGAGTCTGTGGAGTTGTTGCCGTTTGGCGGAGTGGCAAGTCTGGGAGCGCGAAATCTGGGCTGGAATTCCCGCCATGAAACGGTTATCGCCATCTGTGGCCCGCTCGTAAACTTGCTGCTGACCATGGCGGCGCTGGGGTTGCACGTCATCGGTCTGGTTCCGGAGCGTTTCACGAATGAATTTGTCACGATCAATCTTACGCTCGGTCTGTTCAATCTCCTCCCCGGACTTCCCCTGGACGGAGGGCGGATTGCTCGCGCGGGTCTCGCCCTTACGCGCGGGTATGAAGCGGCGACAAGAGTGGTGACAAAAATGTCCTTTTATCTCTCGGCAGCGCTCATGATTCTGGGCGCACTGTCTCTATGGCTCGGTTACGCGGATGTCGGACTGCTGGCGCTAGGCATATTTCTGCTCTTTTCGGCGTATACCCTGCATCGCCATAGTCGCTATGATACGTTGCGTTTTCTTGACGCCAAAAGAAGGGACCAGTATGCTGCGCCGTTGCCCGTGCGCGCGCTCGTGGTGCCGTATGAGGCGGCCATTGGCGATGTAGCGACCGCCTTTGCGCCGGGCGTCTACCACATCATCTATGTGCGCGGTTCAGCGCACTCAGACATGCTGGCGGAACCCGTCACGGAACAGCGGGTGCTGGAGGCCATTTTTGAGCGGGGGATGTGGACGGAGTCAATTTCGGAATTGCTTTTGTGAGGGTTCTTATGGTACCATATTGCGAGCAGTTTGTAACTGTCGCCTATGTCTTTAACCGCATGCGCCCTGGCCTTTACAAATCGGAACTCTTCCGTGCCCGGCGCAGCGAGTCGAATCTTGGAGGTGCGCGTTATGTACGCGATTGTCGAAACAGGTGGAAAGCAGTTTAAAGTGTCAGAAGGCATGACACTGTATGTGGAGAAGCTTGATGCTGTCGTGGGTGACACGGTGACGCTGGACAAGGTGTTTTTGGTGGAAAAGGACGGCGAGGTGACCGTGGGCGCTCCTCATGTTGCGGGAGCTTCTGTGACAGCGTCTGTCGTAGAGCACGGAAAGGCCAAAAAAATTCTGGTGTTCAAATATAAGTCCAAGAAAAACTATCGCCGTAGACAGGGTCATCGGCAACCGTATACCAAGCTGAAAGTGAACGCTATCAACGCGTAATCCGGACATGATTCATGCGGAGATCTGGTACGCTCGGGATGAACAGTCTATCACCCGATTTGTTGTCAAGGGACATGCAGGATCGGGCGTCCATGGTCATGATCTGGTTTGCGCAGCGGTGTCGGCGCTAACCATCAACTTTGTAAACAGCGTTGAGGCGATCTGCGATGTAGCGCTGGATCATCGAGTGAGAAACGGCTTTTTTGACATGATTGTGACAGAAGCGCCTGACGTACAACTCTTGGCCAAAAGCCTGAAGGTTGGCCTGATGAGTCTCGCAGAGGACCACAAACAGTACATCGCGGTTTCTCTCCGGCAGACGTGACAGACAAGTCGCCATACACATTTAGGAGGTAAAAATCATGTTGCGTTATGATCTGCAGTTGTTCGCCCACAAAAAGGGTGTATCCTCGACTCGCAACGGTCGCGACAGTCAGTCGAAGCGGCTTGGCGTCAAGCGTGGAGACGGTCAGTTTGTCACAGGCGGAAGCATTTTGGTCCGTCAGCGGGGCACTCGCATCTATCCGGGTGTCAATGTTGGACTGGGAAGTGACGACACCCTGTTTGCGAAAGTAGACGGACGTGTAAAATTTGAACGCTGGGGCCGTGATCGCAAGCGCGTCAGCGTGTATCCGGTTGCGGTTGCGGAGCCCGCTGTGACTGTCAACGCGTAAGCGGCAAGGTGAGTTGCAGCAACTGTGTACATCCGAGCCGGTATTCACCATCGAATGGTCAGCGTCTCCATTGACCCGGATATTCATGATTCACGGGCAATGGGGAGACGCCATTCATGCGGGTTTGCTTTGAAATATCGCCCAGTTGCCTTGACGCGACTGGGTTTTATTACTTCACTTTGCGCAGTAGGGAGGTGTGAGCCGTGTTTGTCGATGTAGCGAAAATTGAAGTCAAGGCGGGCGCTGGCGGCAATGGAATGGTCGCTTATCGCCGTGAGAAGTACGTGCCCATGGGTGGACCAGCGGGTGGCGACGGCGGACGTGGCGGAGATGTTGTATTTGTTGTGGAAGACGGGTTAAGGACGCTCCTGGACTTTCGTTATCAGCGGCACTTTCGAGCGTCCGCAGGCGAGAACGGACGACCCAAGAGCCAACACGGCGCCAATGCCGAGGATTTGGTGGTGCGAGTGCCCCCTGGCACGATTGTGCGCGACGCCCAGACCATGGAACTCATCGCGGATCTGACGGTTCACGGGCAACGTGCGATTATAGTCAAGGGCGGCCGGGGCGGCCGGGGAAATGCGCGCTTTGCCAGCGCCCGCAACAAGGCTCCCGATATGGCCGAGCGCGGAGAGCCTGGCCAACAGCGGGATGTGTTGCTGGAACTGAAGTTACTGGCCGATGCCGGCCTCGTTGGATTTCCGAGCGTAGGCAAATCGACGCTGCTGTCCGTCGTCAGCGCGGCCCGTCCGAAAGTGGCGGACTATCACTTCACGACGCTGACTCCGCATCTCGGCGTCGTTGCGGTAGACGGCGAACGGTCCTTTGTTTTGGCCGATCTTCCCGGACTCATCGAAGGCGCGCACGCCGGACATGGGTTGGGGCATGAATTTCTGCGCCACATCGAACGAACAAAAGTATTGGTTCACGTTATTGATATGGGCGCGTCGGAAGGACGCGATCCGGTTGCGGACTATCACGCGATCTATCAGGAATTGGTCGCTTACAACGAGGTCCTGGCAAGGCGTCCACAGGTAGTCGCCGCCAACAAGATGGATATCCCGGAAGCCCCCGCCCATCTTGAGGCTTTTAAAAAAGTATTGCCAGACATAGAGGTCATTGCGATCTCTGCCGCTACAGGGATGGGTGTCGACACCCTGATGCGGCGAGTGGCCGATATGGTGTCTGCCCAGGTGTCGGGGGAACCGAATCCCGTGCAGGAAACGGATGAAGAGGTTGTGTATCGGGCGCGTTCCGAGCGGTTGGAGTTTGCGATCTCGCGCGATCAGGAAGTCTATGTCGTCGAGAGCGCTGAACTTGATCGGCTGGTTGCGATGACTAATTTTGACCAGTATGACGCCGTCAAACGGTTTCAGTCCATCATGCGCCGCGCAGGTGTTGACGATGCATTGCGGGCGCGTGGGGCGAAGGACGGGAGCACGATTCGAGTCGGGGATATGGAGTTTGATTTTGTGGAGTGATCACGGCGGGGAGGCGATGAAGGTGTATAAGGGCAGCGAGGGCGTCACTCGTGATTTCGTGGCAACGGGCATCGTTGTGGACGGCGATCGGGTTCTGTTGCTGTTTCATCGCAAATTGAGACGTTGGCTCCCGCCGGGCGGACATGTCGATGCGCCGGAGCTGCCCGACCAGGCGGCCATTCGGGAGGTGTTTGAGGAAACTGGGCTGCGCGTCGAACTGGTGGCCGACCTTGAACCACAGGGATTTGATCACGCATTGCCACGTCCGGCGGGCATTCAGCTTGAGGACATCGAGCCCGGACATCAGCACATTGATCTCATTTATTTCGCCCGCCCTGTGGCAGGTACGGACGTCGTGGCCAATGACGAATCGGAGGGGCTCGGTTGGTTCACGCTGGCGCAGATGCGCGAGATGTCGGTTGAAGAGGAAGTGATAGCGTGGAGTGGGAAGGCAATCAGCGCGATGGCGGCGATCGGCGCGCCCTGATCGTGACCGTTCACGCGCTGGAGGCAATTGGCCGGCATGTATCACAGTGGTTGCCGTTTGAAAGTGGAGGCATTCTCATTGGCGATCGCGTCGACGACACATTTTACGGTGATGAGTTCGTGCCGCTTGAAGGGGCGTTGCCGTCAACGCATCGGTATCTGGCGCGCGCGGTCCACGCGACCCGCGCTATCTTGCGTGCTGACCGGGAAGGAAGGCGCGTCGTCGCTACTGTGCACAGTCATCCAGATGGCAATGGGGAACCATCACATACTGATCTGCAAAACGCCTACGGATATCGCGAGGTGCTCCACATCGTGGTCAACTTTCGCCAGGGCGCGCCTGCCTGTCGAGTGTACAAATATCATCGCACAGAGGAGGGATACTGCGCGCAACCGGTTCCGCTGGACATCGCCGCTCCGTAATGCAGTCCTCGTCGCCCACTCTCCTATGACCGCTTGTCTCTCGTGTTCTCGCGCTTGCCATGTTCTCGTTCAAGGCTGTTCATCTCCCCCACGCTCCTATGACCGCTTGTCTCTCGTGTTCTTGCCCCTCTGTTCCGATTAGCGTTTCTTTCAAAGCGTTATACAAATGAGCTTATGGTGTACAGGAGTTGACCCAACGACTTAGAACAGGTTCGTTGTGAGGTCGACGCAAGAGGCGCTTGTTCCACTGTCGCTTTGCCGAAAAAGGCAGAGTACGGGATCTCACCATGAACCGACGGGGAGGGATTTGAAGTGGTGACGATGGCCGGTGAGGTTGTTGACGAGATCGTCGCGGTCGCGGTGTGGCTGCGCGCGTCTGACGTTCACTTCGATCCCGTCGCTGATCACCTGGCGATTCGCTTTCGCATACACGGTAAGCTGATCGACGCTGATGCCGTCTCGCACTTGACGCGGACAATTCCGAGGCAGGTGGTCGGGCGGTTAAAGGTGTTGGCCAAGTTGTCATTGGCGGAACAACGGCGGCCTCAGGACGGGCAGGTTCGCCTTGAAACTCCGCATGGCGCAGTGGACGTTCGCGTCGCGACGATGCCCACGGTCAGGGGTGAACGCGTTGTGGCAAGGCTGTTGCCGGTGGATACACAGTGGCGCACAGTTGCGTCGCTGGGACTGGAGCCCGCGCACCTGCACGAAGTGCGCAAGACCGCTGCCAAAGGAGGCATGATCCTCGTATCGGGCAGAGTGGGCGCTGGAAAGAGTACGACCCTGCACGCGATATTGGCGGAACGGAGCCAGGCGGGTGACTCAGTGTTAACGATTGAAGATCCCGTTGAACGGAAAATCGACGCGTACAGCCAGGTTGAGGTGGACGACCGTGTGGGGTTGACCTTTGCGCAGGGGTTGAGAACTGCGCTGCGTCAGGATCCTGACGTGATCATGGTAGGCGAAATCCGCGATGAGGCGACGGCTCAGATTGCGGTGCGCGCCGGACTGCTCGGTCACCTCATGCTCAGTACCATTCATGCCGACAGCGTGGAGCAAGTGGTTCTGCGATTACTGGAACTCGGTATAGACGCGTCTCTGCTTGCAAGCGCGCTGCAACTCGTAATCTGGCAGACGCTGCTGCCAGTCATGTGCGAGCAATGCCGCGGTTATGGGTGCGGCGCCTGCATTGGTGTTGGACTTGTTGGTCGGCGTGCGGTGTTTTCACTGTTGCGGGCCGATGGGGTTGTCGATGTCATTGAGGCGGTGCGCGGCAAGAAGATTCGCTCCTACTCTCTCCGGTCCGCTCAGAGTCAGTGGCGCGGCGAGCGGCGACTCTCTGTATACGGTGTTCTGGGTACGTCAGAGCAGGATGGGGGGATTGCCGTTGCTGAACAGGGGGAAATGGACAGAACTGGCTATGGAGTATCTCCTGGTCGATCTGAGTGAACTCTTGCAAGCTGGACTGGATCTCCATCTGGCTCTGCAGATTCTGCAGGCCAGGCATGGCGCCCATGCTAAAGATCTGGAGACGTTGCGACGGGGAGTTGAGTCCGGACGACCGTTGTCAGAGGGATTGGCCGCTGTCGGGTTCACTTCGTCTGTCGTGGGGTTCTTGCAGGCGGGTGAATTGGCGGGCGATGTTGCGCAAGCTGCGGGTCGAACGGGATTTCATTTGGAGCGCAAACGAGGGTATCGAACACGTCTGGCAAAGATGCTGGCCTATCCGCTGCTTCTTGCGCTCTTGTGCGTGGTTCTTACTTACGTTCTGGCCGCCATGGTCATGCCGAACTTTGAGAACATGTACCACGCCATGAACTTGAAACTGAGCGGTCCGACGGAACTGCTGTTTTCATTCAGTCGGTTGACAGCCGACGTGATGCCTGTAACCCTTTTGGCGCTGGGGCTGTTGGTCATCGTTGGCGTAACGGCCCGACAGACGATTCGCCCGGGCATTCTTGTGGTCGGTCTGAAGTGGAAAGTGAGCCGCGGCCTGATTCAGATGTGGAAGGCGAGAGAGGGTATGGAAGTGCTAAACCTGTTGCTTGGAGCGGGCATTGACCTGCTCCAGGCGCTACGGGTCATGGCGCGGGCGGATACTGCCGGGATGAGGGAGATGTGGACGCAAGCCGCGATGGAGATTGAGAGCGGTGTGCCGCTGTCGGACGCCCTCGCCAACCTGTCACTGATGCCGCCTGTGGTCAAAGACATGATGGAACTGGCGGAACGGACGGGGGACCTGGAACGTGGATCTGAGCGCCTGTTTCACTATTTGGAGGCTTATCTTGATCGTTGGTTTGAACGTGTACTTCGCACGGTAGAACCCGCCATGACATTTTTTCTGGGCGGTGTTGTAGGTCTAGCGACCATGTTGCTCATGTGGCCGATGATGCAGTTGGTAAGACAACTCTCGTAAGGTGGGATGACGGATGAAACTGGCGGTAGCGTCGGTGGTGCAGGCGTGGCGCGCGAGGAGGTCGGAGGAAGGTTTCACTCTTGTTGAGATGGTGGTGGCGCTGTTTGTCGTGTCGGTTGTGATGGCCATCACCTTGCCGAATCTTCAGGTCGCCGGTGTCAATGCGGCCAAAACCGGTTGTGAGGGTAACCAACGCATGATTCGCGCGGCCTTGACCGAGTATTATCTGAATAATCATCAGTTTCCTCAGGAGACCACTGTACAGGGAGATTTGCAGGATTTGGTCACTGCGGGGTATCTCGACAGCATTCCCACATGTCCGAGCGGAGGAAGTTACGTCATCACCGTATCATCGAATGGAACGACTGCGACGGTTTCGTGTACGGATCATGGTTCCCTCGGGGGCGACTGAAGTGCGGTCCGATCAGGGATTCACTCTTGTTGAGGCTATCGTAGTCCTTTTGATCTGGGGGATTGCGGCGGCCGTCGCACTTCCGAATATCATGGCGCTGTATGAGTGGGCGGCGCTGCAGGACACCGCCGCGCAGACCATGTCGGATTTGCGGAGTCAGCAGTTGCGGGCGCAGGATTTGGGACAGTATCAGGAGGTGCGTTTCGCGCCTGAACAGGGGTGGTATTTTCTCTATGGCGATCTTGTGGGCATCGAACAGTTCCGCCTCTTTGCCTGGCCCACCACGTACTTCGATGGATACGTGCATTTGCCCGAGCCCACGGTGCGTTTCGACGACTACGGAACGGTGAGTGAGAGCGGGCAGATCGGATTTGTGAGTCCGACCGGTCGGGTAGCCGACATCGTTCTCTACATGCAGTACGGTGAGATGAGACTGGTGTCACACATGGTGAGTTCGTGAAAGGCAACGGAGGATAACGGCATTGGAGGGTTGCGGTGGTGACTGTTGTTGAGGCTGTCCTTGCGGCGTGGATCAGTGTCTTCATTCTCGTGGGTTCACTTGGCGCCACCGAAGACGCATTGAAGAGTGTTCAGCATGAGATGGCTCAAAGCGGCGCCCTGTACCTGGCGCAGGGGTGCCTTGAGGCTGAAGCGCGCAACTTGGGGCGGGGCCAGTCTCCAGCGACCACCCAGCAGACGACAGAAGACGGCGTGTTGTACAACATCGCGACGACGCTTGGCCGCTGCGGACCAGACCTGCTGACGATCGATGTTCGCGTCACGTACCAAGACGGATCCGGGCGGGGAGAAGCTGATGCAGAGACGTTGCAGTACTCAAAGGTACAGTTGTGACAGCGTGGGATCGGGCGAATCGCCGTGTGGTGATGTTGATGGCCAATCATGCAGGAAGCGGGGTTCCGCTAGGGCGCGGTGGCATGAAGGGGGGTTTTCGTTGCTTGAAACAATCATGTCCCTCTGGATTACCGGCGTCGTAATGATTGTTGCAGTCGGGTCGTTGGTTGCGATGGAACGAGCATTTTTTCAATTGACGACGGCCGTAGCGGGAATCGACGATTCATGGGTGCTTTATCACGCTATGGCCAGCGACATTCGATCTGCGGTCAGTTATTCCTATGCCAATGATGAGATCTCAATTGGGCTTCAGGATGGATCCACGGCAGCTTATCGGTTGTCTCCATGGTCACATCTCATAGAGCGGTCCCGCAACGGATACGGCGCCGTTCCGGTAGCGTCTCACGTAAGTGGGCTATCGTATGCAGTCGCCCCTGGAACTGGAGTCCGGGTGACCGTGCGACAAGGGGGATCTGGACTTGTCACCGATTTATTTCTTGTCTTTGCGAGGGGTTCATTTTGACGAATCCGGTTATGCCGCCCCTGTGGCTCTGCTTCTCTTAATGGTGTCTGCCGTCATGGCAACGACACTGCTGTCTATCGCCATCGGCGTCAGTTCCCGGGTCAGCCAACGCGCCGATGTTTTGGCGGCCTATGATCTGGCCAGGGCAGGTATTGAGGCCGAGATTTCCCGTTTGGCTACAGACCGGTCGCCGACGGGGTTAAACGGAACATTGGCAAGGGGGAGTTACCATGTGACGGTAGTCGGCGGCGGTGGTGGCGCGAGTGCGCCAGTGATCGAATCGGAAGGCCTGACGATTCGGGGGGGAAAGGCCGTGGTGTGGGCTGCGGTTGATCTGACCACTATGTCGGTGACTACCTGGCGGGAGATGCCCTGAAGGATCTTTTTGAGAGGTTAATGTTCAACTGTCCTGAGTATGTTAACATAGAATATACGCAAGTGTGGGATGAACGGAAGGAACGGTGTCCTGGTGATTGCTCTGATCGGATTTACCGGAGCAGGAAAGTCTTCGCTGGGACGCGAGTTGTCGGCAACCTATGGACTGCGTCTGGCGGATACTGACGATCTTGTCGAACGGCGCCTCGGGATGTCCGTGCGAGAAGTGTTCGTATGCCATGGAGAAGACTATTTTCGTGAAGTGGAAGAGCAGGTGATCCTCGCGGCATGCTCCGAAAGTGTTTCGTATGGGGTCCTCGTGACGGGAGGCGGAGCGGTGAAGTCTGAACGCGTGCGCGATGCGCTCCGTGAGCGTTGTTTCATCGTTCACGTCACGGCTGCACTCGATGTCATCGAGAAGCGGCTAGGCTCCGATGCGACTCGCCCTCTGCTGGCCGGAGACAATCTGCAGGCTTCTCTGGAGACGCTGTATCGAACAAGGGAGCCTCTGTATGCGTTCGCCCACGTCGCTGTGGAGTCCTATGACTTATCTGCGGCAGCGAGTCAACTGATGGCGGAATGGATCCATTGGCGCGGCGCTGCGAGAAGGCATTATGTGTTGTAGGATCTGATATCCCGCGATGAGCGAGAGGGAGATTCACGTTAGAGAGGGTGCGTTGGTGTGTGCGGCATTGTGGGGCTGATAGACCGTCGTGGAGAGAGTTGTGAGAGGGCCGATGTGTACGCCATGAATTCGGCCATCGTGCATCGCGGTCCAGATGACGACGGGTACGTATTTGACGGTCCTGTGGGTCTTGGTTTCCGGCGACTGTCGATAATCGATCTGGAGGGCGGTCATCAGCCGCTCGCCAACGAGGATGAATCCGTCTGGATTGTGTTTAATGGTGAGATATACAACTATAGAGAGTTGCGTTCGGACTTGGTTGCGCGAGGCCATGTGTTCAAGACGGAGTCAGATACGGAAGTGATTGTCCACCTATACGAAGAATACGGAGTCGATTGCGTCAAACAACTGCGGGGGATGTTTGCGTTTGCGATCTGGGATCGCAGGGAGCGGCAACTGTTGTTGGCGCGCGATCCTTTTGGCATCAAGCCGCTCTATTATTATCCTGGATCTGACCAGATCGGTTTTGCTTCAGAAATCAAGAGTCTGCTGCAGATGCGCGGCGTTTCGCGAGAGGTCAACCGGGAAGCTTTCTGGAACTACCTTACTTTTCAATACGTGCCTGAACCCATGACGATGTTTGACGGCATACGCAAGTTGCAGCCAGCTCACTATATCATCATCCGCAACGGGGAGATTTCAGAGCGTCGCTACTACCAGCTGCAGTTCAATCCCGGTCGGGAGTCGATGGAGCACTATATTCAGGGAACGATTGAGAGACTCCGCGATTCGGTCCGTGTGCATATGAACAGCGATGTTCCTCGTGGAGCGTTTCTGTCCTCCGGCGTCGATTCGAGCGCCATAGTCGCGCTGCTCAAGGAACTCGAGGAAGTACAGACGTTTACCGTTGGCTTTGAGGGCGCGGGAGGATTAAGCGAGATCGCGTATGCCCGTGAAACCGCGAAGTTACTCGGAACCATCCATCGGGATACTGTCATCAGCGCTGACGCCTACCTGAAAGAGTTGCCTCGACTTGTCTTTCATCAGGACGAACCAGTAGCCGATCCATCCGCTATCGCATTGCACTTTGTGGCAGAATTGGCGAGTCAATACGTTACTGTCGTATTGTCTGGAGAAGGCGCTGATGAGATCTTTGGCGGTTATACGATCTACAGGGAACCGCTGTCATTGCGAGTGTTTGATTTTTTCCCCATGAGCATGCGTCAGGGCATGGGCGAAGTGGCGCGACTTCTTCCGGAGGGCGTGAAAGGACGCAGTTTCCTGATGAGAGGGGCAAAGGCCGTCGAAAATCGTTTCTTTGGCAACGCCTACCTGTTTTCTGAGGCGGACAAAGCGTCTTTTGCGCGGGTCGATCCTTCGCGCGAAGGCTTCAAACGTCCGTTGGACGTTACCGGACCTTTCTATCGTCAGATTGCCGATGCGGACGACGTCACCAAGATGCAGTTTATTGATTTGCATACTTGGCTTCCAGGCGACATTCTGATGAAAGCGGACAAGATGACCATGGCGAATAGCCTCGAACTGCGTGTGCCGTTTTTGGACAAGGAGGTATTTGAATTTGCAGCGGGGATTCCTGCGGATTATCGCCTGGCCAATGGCACCACGAAGCATGTTTTGCGCGAAGCCGTACGAGGAATTCTGCCAAAGGAGGTCACAGAACGCAAAAAACTGGGGTTTCCCGTGCCGACCAGAAAATGGCTCCGGGAGGAACACTACCAGTTTGCGCGTGATCTGATTGGGTCGAGCTGCTTGCACGATCTTTTCGACCGCGACTACGTCTTGCAAATGCTTGAAGACCACCGTTCCGGAATCCGCGACAATGCGCGCAAGATATGGACGATCGTCATTTTCCTGTTGTGGCATGAGACTTTTGTCGAGCAGTCTCGAGTGTTTGTGTCAAAGGAATCGGAGTATGTGGCAGCCCGACGGATGCGCATTCTCGCGGGGGCAACCGTATGAGTTTCGAGCGTGTAGCGGAACTGCTGCCAAAGGTGGTCAGGAATCGGCCGTCGCGTTCCCCGGAGGAATTGCGGCGGCTCCTGCCCGCCCTCGCGGAGTTGGCGGCTACAGATGAAGCGGTGTTGCGCGCGGAACCACTGCTTTTGGAGTTGCTCGGGCAAGAACAGATCTGTGGCGCCTGTCGCGGGTACGATCGTTGCGGCAAAATGGGTGATGCTCGCGGCATGTATCATCGGTTGGCTCTTTACAATGGAGAATTGACCGTTGAAACAGGGTATTGTCAGCCGTACAGGGATCATCTGACCGTACAGAGGGCGGCCAAATACGATTCGTACTCCCTGCGGACACAGTATGACAGGCAGTTGACGTTTGCCAATTTTCCTGAACAGCAAAAGATTCGCAAGCCAAAGCTGTACTCTGTGGCCTACGCCTTCGCCACTCAATTCACGCCTGGCGATCAGATGAAGGGACTGTACATTTTTGGCCCCGCCGGCGTTGGAAAGACTCATCTGCTGCATGCGATGCTGAATCGGTTGGAAGAGCGTAGAGTTCCCTGCGTATTTGTCCGCGCTGACTCGCTGTTTGACCGGTTGCGCAGCATGATCGGCGAAAACAGGGACATCGAACCGGCTTTGAACCTGTTTTCCACTGTGTCAGTGCTTGCGATAGACGAAATCGGCCAGGAACGTCCTAATGAATTTACGCTCGAAAAACTGTTCCGGATTGTCAACCAGCGTTTTGCCGCCAAACTGCCAACTTTATACGCCAGCAACTTTGCGCCGCCCGACCTGTATGGACGCATGCATTCAGACATGCTTGCGCTGACAGATCCACTGAAAAGTCGAATTATCGGGTCCAGCCGAGTCGCATATCTGGACGGCGACGACTATCGCATTACACATATGGAGCTTTTGGACGACTAATGCCCGATGCGTGTATAATTGTTACCATCTTGTGAACCAAGGCAACCGTAATGGCATTGCCTTGTGAGTCGAGAGAGGGGAAAGTATATGAGCGGTCTCCCGATTTCTCGTTACATTATGCGAACGGTTGTATTTGCGGCCATTGGTTCCGGGGTCATAGGCTACATGATGCTGTTGTCGCTCAAACCTCTTCCGGTTGAACAGACGTTGATTCGGGTAGGTTCTGTTATGGTGGCCGGCGGGGCGCTTGGCGCACTGATCGGCGCGCTCAACTATCATCGGGTTGTCCGGCCTATGACGACAATCATCGACTCTCTGCTGCTCATTTCCAAGGGCGATCTGACGGTCATGGTGAGCCCGAAGCAGGTCGGTCAACTGCAACCCATCGCGAACTCCGTGAACGCAATGACGGCGGTGCTGCATGATGTGATGGCGCAGGTTAAACTAACGTCCAGCCGCATAGCGGAACTGTCGGAGAGTCTCTCAAGTCATGCGGGCCAGACATTTGCTTCGACGAACGAAGTGATTACGTTGATGGTTGATGTCACCACACACTCCGAACAGCAGTTGTCCGAAGTGGCGTCCAATGCCAGGTCGCTGGACGAAGTAGCGCTTGGCATGCAGAGAGTCGCCCAAACGAGCGTTGCTGTCGCGGCTCTTTCGCTGACAGCGGTTCAACAGGCAGAGGACGGGCACGTCGCGATTGAACGGGCGTTGCGGCAAATGAACGCTATTCAGGATTCCGTGCAACGATTGGGCGAGGGCGTGAAGAACCTGGAGCAACGGTCGGAGCAGATTGGTCAGATCACAGAAATCATGACGGATATTGCTCGACAGACGCACTTGCTGTCGCTTAACGCAGCGATCGAAGCGGCGCGGGCTGGAGACTATGGGCGCGGATTCGCGGTTGTGGCGTCGCAGATCAGAAAGTTGGCCGAGGAGGCGCAGCAATCGGCGCGCGAAATTGTTAAGCTTATCTCAGGCATGCAGGAAGAAACAGCGCGTTCAGCTTTTGCTTTGACGGCCGCCATGGAGGAGGTCGCGGCTGGGATCACTGTGGCTGCAGGCGCCGGTCAGGCGTTTGAAGCGATCGTAGAATCGGCAGGCAATGTGGCCGCCAGAATTAGGGAAGAAGCACAAGCAGCAGAACAGGTTTTCGCGGGTTCGCATGATGTATCAGCTTCACTGAGGCGTCTGGTTGAGTTTTCTAAGGCGTTGTCTGAACGATCCAAACAGGTGTCGTGGGTCTCGGAAACCCAGTTGGCATTCGTTCAGAGTGTAGGCGCAGGCGCCGAGGAACTGCAAGCCGTGTCACAAGAGTTGCAAACCGTAATCGGACAATTTGCTGCAGGTCATGCTGGCGATTTGGACGGGCCTCGTCAGCCCCTGCTTTAAGTCCTGGACGAAAAGGGTAGAACGAACGCCGCGCTGCCGCCCCTTTAGCCCATAGAGTTCTCCGGGCTTGGCGGCTGGGAGTGGTTCGGCGCAGGAATGCTCACTGAGTCGGAAGTTCCACCGCCGCGCGGGCCGGATCCTGGTGGCGTTGCCAGATAGGCGAGTGCCATCTGAAGTGGTCGAACTTCCACCTTTGGCTCTGTGCGCCACACGATTTCTGCTTTGCGCAATTCCCGTTCAGCAGCCGAAGACAGCGCGAGATGCGCGACATCCGCGATATCCGATACAGGCGCCGGAGAATCCCCCTGTTCGCCCGGAAGGGACGTGTAATAGGCGTCCAGGCGACCCAATTCCAATTCGAGCCGTTGCCGAGCCTCAATGGCCCACCGATGATCGCGCGCTTCCACATCCAGGCGCACGCAACCGAGCAGTAAGGCGAAGACCTGGTCCATGTCGATCGGCGCCGCCATCAGACGGACGTGCTGCGGACGTTCATCGAGCAATGTGCGGTTCATCAGCCCGGTCATTGCGTCGCCATATACCTGCAAAGTTTGCAGATCAATGGCGTATGACTCCAGAAAATCCTTTCTGCGGTCTGATACGAACGATACCTTGACTACGAAGACCGCGTAGGGGAAAAGCACCGGGGCCGTTTCGTAAGCGGTGGCGAAAGCGCCCCGAGCCTTGGCGCTGGCATAGAGCCGTAGCATCCGATAACAGCCAGGAACCACAAGCTCCGGTTTCGCCTGCGGCGGCGCTCCCGCATCCTCACTCTCCGGTTTGAACTTCAAATAAAGCACGGTATTGGCGGGATGTTCGTTCATGGCTTCGACCCACATCCAATAGAAGGGCCGATCCGTCAATTCCTTGTCCACGTCGCGTGGCAGTTCCACACACAGCACATCGGGCGGCCCCGGCTTCCGGGTGGCGCCCACATGACGAAAATAGCGCTCACAATAGTCAAAAAGTGAATGTTCATCCTGGTTCATGGGGAGTCTCCTCAATGCGCAATATGACCGACAGACGAGTGGAGTCAGGTTCAGGTCGACGGGCGTCACGGTTTCATCTCTCAGGTCGACAGACGTCTCAGCCTGGTCCATCAGGCGTTGTGTTCCATGCCAGTTCCAGCGCTTGATTTGCGCGCCTGCACGCGCTTTGAGAGCGCGGACAAACGAGCCTTGACTTCCGCCTCGTCGCGACTCTCCATGAAAGTACGCATGAGGTCATCTTCAAATGCTTTCGGGCCAAGGATGACGTCGAGTTCACCGATGATCAGCTCGAACATGCGAATCTTATCCTGCAGCAGCGTGACCATGTGTTCTTCGATCGTGCCAACCGTTGAAAAGTTGCGAATATGGACAGGACGTGTCTGGCCCAGGCGGTGGACCCTCCCTATGCGTTGTTCGATGCGCATGGGGTTCCAGGGCAAGTCAAAGTTGATGACCTGGTTGCAAAACTGGAGGTTGATGCCTTCGCCGCCTGCCTCGGTGGCGATTAGCACCTGGGCGCGGTGTTCAAATAGATCCTTCATCCAATCTTTCTTTCCTCGCTTGTAACCACCGCGATAGATCACAGCCCTGATATTGGACTGCTGCAGCATGTACAGCAGGAAATCCTGCGTGGCGCGGTACTCTGTAAATATAATGACTTTGTCGCCAATTTCCTTGACCAGCTCAATCACTCGGTTCACCTTGGTATAATTCGGAACGGACTCAGCGCGGTGATAAAGATCACGCAACCGCGCCAACTCAGCGGGTGTGAGGCGCTTGTCCTTTTGCATAGTTTCAAGCGTGCACATGGCGGCGTAGGAACTGCTGCAAATCTCGCGCTGCAGGGTAATCAGGGACAATACGCTGCGATGCAGTTCCGTGCGCCGCACATATTCGTCCCGGATGAACTCGGTGACCGCATCGTACAGGCCCTGTTCGTCCGGAGACAGCTGAACCTGCAGCGCTTCGACAAAGCGCTCGGTAAAATCGACCCCGCCGTCGCGGCGCCGATTTCGAACCATCACTTCGTCGATTGCGGACCGCAGTGCGCGCGGGTTTTTTGGTACGCGCTTAGAATTGACATGAGCAGAACGAAACATCGCTTGGTTACCCAGTTGACCGGGGCGCAGCAGGTTGATCAGATTGTAGAGTTCACGCATGTCATTTTGCACAGGCGTGGCCGTGACCAGCAGCAGATATTTTTTCCGCAACTGATTGACGATCTGCCAATTGCGCGTTTTGCTGTTCTTCAATTTGTGCGCTTCATCGACAATCAACAGGTCCCAGTCCTGATTCAGTACTTGCGAGCGGTGCGGTTCCCGTTTTGTCGTGTCGATCGAGGCCACCAAAACATCATACGTTGTCCATGACCACTCATTGCGCTGCGCAAAAGCGGATACGGCGAACTTTTCATTGAGTTCGCGAGTCCACTGCAAAACCAGAGACGCAGGTACAAGAATGAGCGCTTTTTTGACCAATCCGCGCAGGAGGTATTCTTTTAAGATGAGCCCCGCCTCGATCGTCTTGCCAAGTCCCACTTCGTCTGCGAGAAGGGCCCGCCCATGCAGTTCATTGATCACCCGCCTTGCCGTTTTGATCTGATGATCGAACGGCACAAGTCCTGGCAGTACCCCCAGACAGGTCAATTCGTCGAAGGATTCCGAAACTGACTGTCCATGCGCTTCAAACGCGAGGGTAAACATGGACCATTTTCCGGCTGGCATGTCTCCACGCTCAGCCAGTAATGTGCGCAACTCCGTGTGTTCGTGGTAAGTATACAAAGCGGGTTCACCCCCAATTAGTTACGCGTCGTCCGAATGTTTCCTTTGCCAGCCTCATTAGTATGTCCGTTTCCTCTGCTGGAAATCAGCGCTCCCAACAGCTATACTAAGAATACAATGGCATATGCGGATGACAGTCGCGGGAGAGAACGGCGCAACAGAGCCGTCGCCGAAGGAGCAAGCGGCAAGAGCGGTCTTGCAGTGTGAATCTCTCAGGTAAAAGTACCGCGGTTGGACGCCTCTCTGGAGAGTGCGCAGTGTGGCCACCAACGGGGAAACTTCGTCTTGGTGATTGGGCGACCGACGAAGGGAACTCTCAGGTAAAGGGACAGAGGAGATACCGGATGTTTTTTCGGTGTCTCTTTTTGTTTTTTGCGTGGCTTCAACATTTGGATAAGGGAGGTAAGACTCTTGCTAAAGCGTACGCCCCTATATGACGTGTATCAACGATATGGCGGCAAGACGATCGACTTCGGGGGATGGGATCTGCCGGTTCAGTACACAGGCATATTGGCCGAACATACTGCCGTACGAACGCGGGCGGGTCTCTTTGACGTTTCACACATGGGTGAACTCGACGTATCCGGGCCGCAGGCGCTCTCTTGCCTTCAGAGCCTCGCCACAAACGACGTCAGCCGTCTGGTGGACGGGCAGGCGCTTTACACGCCGATTTGCAATGAACGCGGCGGAACTGTGGACGACGTGCTCATTTATCGATTCACAATCGATCATTATCTGGTGGTCGTCAACGCGGCAAACATCGACAAGGACTTCGAGTGGTTTACGCGCCACAGCGAGGGAGCGCAGGTCGTAAATCGATCTTCGGACATAGCCCAGTTGGCGCTTCAGGGACCGCTCGCGCAGACCATCCTGACGCGCGTCGCCGATCATGGGGTGCGGGAGATCGCCTACTATCACTTTCGCGAGGATATTTCGGTGGCGGGAATCTCCTGTCTGGTATCGCGGACAGGGTACACCGGTGAGGATGGGTTCGAATTGTACACGGCGGCTGAGGACGCGGCGCGCCTCTTTATGGCGCTGCTGGAGGTGGGGGCGGACCTGGGTCTGTTGCCGATCGGACTCGGGGCGCGCGATACGTTGCGTCTTGAGGCCAGACTACCGCTTTACGGTCATGAACTGGCTGACGACATTTCACCTTTGGAGGCTGGCCTCGCGCCGTTCGTCAAATTCGACAAGCCCGATTTTATCGGCAAATCGACACTGATGGCGCAGAAGCAAGAGGGCGTTCCGAGAAAATTGGTGGGTTTTGTCCTTGAGGATCGCGGAATTGCGCGGGCGGGGCATAAGGTGCGCGTCGCTTTGCAGGAAGTCGGTTATGTGACCAGCGGCACCATGAGTCCGACACTCAGGCAAAGTATTGGTCTGGCCCTGGTGGAACGGTTGCACGGGGAAATCGGGCGTCCGCTCACAATCGACATTCGCGGGAAAGAGGTGCCTGGCTCCATTGTCAAGACCCCATTTTATCGACGTAGTCAATGACGTGCCCAAGGAGGGACCATATTGAAACCATTTAGCTACATTCCAAACACAGTCGCTGACAGGGCGCGCATGCTGCGCTCGCTGGAACTCTCAAGAGTGGAAGAACTGTTTGCGGACATTCCAGCGTCCGTCCGTCTCGATCGTCCGATGAACTTGCCCGCGTCCGCCAGTGAGTGGGAACTGATGAAAGAACTGAAGGGGCTCGCTGAACGCAATGTGCATGTTGAGGACGCCATCTCGTTTTTGGGGGCGGGCGCCTACCATCACTTTATTCCCAGTGTTGTGGACGCCGTGATTGGCAGATCCGAATTCTATACGGCCTACACGCCGTATCAGCCGGAAATCAGTCAGGGTATTTTGCAGGCGATCTTTGAGTATCAAACGCTCGTTGCGAATCTTCTGGGCCTGGAAGTCTCTAACGCGTCCGTATACGATGGGGCAACCGCACTCGGTGAAGCCGCGCTTATGGCTTGCAGTCATACCAGACGCAACCAGGTTCTCGTCGCGCGCACTGTACATCCTGATCACCGGGCCGTGCTGCGTACTTACGCCGCTGGCCAATCGATCGGCGTGACAGAACTTGCGATGAGCGATGGGCAGCTCGCACTGCGCGATTTGGAACGGGAACTCTCAGACGATACGGCGGCTGTCATCATTCAGTATCCAAATTTTTTTGGCTCTGTCGAAGATGTCCGTGAAATCGCGCAACGTGTTCACGCCCGTGGCGCTCTGCTCATCGTGAGCACCTATCCTGTCGCTCTGGGATTGTTGGAGGCGCCTGGCTCGCTCGGAGCCGACATCGCAGTCGCGGAAGGACAGGCGCTCGGCAACTCGCTGTCATTTGGCGGTCCCTATCTCGGCGTCATGGCCACGACGTCCGCTCTGTTGCGTCGACTTCCGGGACGCATCGCCGGGCAGACGAAAGACCGTGATGGCCGCCGTGGGTTTGTCCTGACACTGCAGGCTCGCGAGCAACATATTCGTCGGGAAAAGGCTTCGTCGAACATTTGCTCCAATCAGGCCCTGAATGCGTTGGCGGCCTCGGTGTACCTCAGTTACATGGGGCCAAACGGGCTTCGGGAAGTCGCGCGTCAGTGCCTCGTCAAGGCGCACTATGCGTCCGACAGGTTCACGGCTGCGGGAGCGGAACTGGCGTTTACGGGTTCCTACTTTAATGAATTTGTGCTGCGCCTAGGAACAAGGAGCGACCATATCGTGTCCACTCTGGCGTCTGAAGGCATTTACTTCGGGGTGCCGCTTGGGCGGTTTTATCCCGAACTTGGTGAGCATGTCCTGGTGACGGTCACGGAAGTGATGCCAAAGGCCGCCATCGACCACACTGCAGAGCGACTGGAGGCGATGATGTGAGCAGGCAGACGACCGATTATCCACTCATATTTGAACGCAGCGTTGCGGGACGCGCAGGATACAGCCTGCCGGAACTTGATGTTCCGGATGTCGAAACGGGCGCGCTGCTTCGCCAGGACTACTTGCGGGAAGCGGCGCCCCTGTTGCCCGAGGTGAGCGAAGTTGACCTGATCCGGCATTATACGGGTCTCTCAAAGCGCAATCACGGTGTAGATTCGGGCTTTTATCCGCTTGGTTCCTGCACAATGAAATACAATCCAAAGCGCAATGAAGCGGCTGTCAGACTTCCCGGATTTGCACTGATTCATCCGTATCAGCCTGAAAAGAGCGTGCAGGGCGCTCTTGAACTGATGTACCGTCTGCAGGGGTATCTGGCTGAGATCACCGGCATGGACGCCGTAAGTCTGCAGCCTGCCGCGGGGGCCGCAGGCGAGTGGACGGGGCTGATGATGATCCGCGCGTATCACGAGCGGCGGGGAGAACACAGAACCAAGGTCATTGTTCCTGATTCCGCCCACGGCACCAATCCGGCCAGCGCGGCGATGGCTGGTTTTACGATTGTGACCATCCGTTCCGATGAGCGTGGGGCGGTCGATCTGGAGGCTCTGAAGAGCGCAGTGGGTTCCGATACGGCAGCTCTCATGCTTACGAATCCAAGCACGCTCGGACTGTTTGAGGAAAGCATAGTCGAGATCGCCGATATTGTGCATAAGGCCGGTGGCCTGCTCTACTACGATGGCGCCAACGCCAACGCTATTCTCGGGTATGCGCGCCCCGGCGATATGGGGTTTGACGTCGTTCACCTGAATCTGCACAAGACGTTTTCAACACCGCATGGAGGCGGTGGACCGGGATCCGGACCCGTGGGAGTCAAGGCGGCCCTGATTCCTTTTCTGCCCGTTCCGACAGTTGCCAAGCGGTCTGACGGGTCCTTTCATCTGGATGAGGACCGACCGTTGAGCATAGGGAAAGTGAAGGGATTTTACGGGAACTTCGGCATTCTTGTGCGCGCGTACGCGTACATCCGTACGATGGGGCCGGATGGACTGCGGCGTGTGGCTGAAGACGCCGTGCTGAACGCGAACTACTTGCTCCGACGTCTGTCGCCGCACTATCACGTGCCCTTTGATCGCGTCTGCAAACATGAATTTGTGCTGTCCGGAAAGTCGTTTAAGGCGCACGGCGTCAAGACGCTCGACATTGCCAAGCGAATTCTCGATTTTGGGTATCACCCGCCGACGATCTATTTTCCGCTCAATGTGGAAGAAGCGATGATGATTGAACCGACTGAATCAGAAAGCCTGGAAACACTCGATGCGTTTGTTGACGTGATGATCCGCATCGCCAGAGAAGCGGAGGAAACGCCGGACGTTGTGAAAATGGCGCCGCATGAAACCGTGATTGATCGACTCGATGAAACGACGGCGGCGCGCAGCCCCATTTTGCGGCATACGCCGGAGCAATGAGACGAAACGCGTGGTACAATCATTGAGAATCGGCAGGAGGTGTCACCGGATGCGACACATTGTGGTGATTCATGGACCCAACCTGAATCTGCTCGGACAGCGGGAACCGACTGTCTATGGAACTGTGACACTCGCTGAGATCAATCAGCGCATGCAGGAAGTGGCAGATTCGCTCGGCGTCTCCGTGGATTTTTTTCAATCCAATAGTGAAGGCGCCATCATCGATCGCCTGCACGCCGCGATGGGGCGGGCGGACGGCGTCGTTATAAACCCCGGCGCCTATACACACTACAGCATCGCTTTGCGCGATGCTGTAGCTGCCATTGAACTGCCTGTCGTTGAGGTTCATCTGTCTAATATTCACGCTCGAGAGTCATTTCGTTCCGAGTCTGTGATTGCGCCTGTCGCGGTGGGGCAAATCACTGGCTTTGGACCTGTCGGATATGAACTGGCGCTGCGGGCTCTCGCCGCAAAGCTGTCTTGAAGAGGTTATACACAGGGGGAATCACATGTGGACAAACGGCGAGCGCGCATATGGGAGCGGGTTGAAGCTGCGGAAGTCGATGGATTTCTGACTTACGCGCCTGACAATCGGTATTACATTACTGGATTTACGGGATCTTCCGGCTATGTGCTGATGACGGCGCAAGAGACCATGCTCTTGACGGATTCTCGCTACGCTGAACAGGCGAAGGCACAGGCGCAGGGCGTAACTGTCATGATGCATGCTGCGCAGTGGCTGGAGACGCTTCACGAGCAAGTGAAGCGTCTGGCGATTCGGCGACTCGGTTTTGAACCTGGGTCCGTTACATACAAGTCCTTTTTGAAACTCCGGGATGCCATTCCCGGGATTGAACTCGTGCCGCTCGATGATGTTGTGGAACGACTGCGCATGGTCAAAGAAACCTCTGAACTGGAGCGGATAGGGGAAGCCGCAAAGATTGCGGACGATGCGTTTCGGCATATTGCGGGATTCATCCGCGCCGGCGTGAGCGAGCGTGAAGTGGCGTTGGAACTGGAAGTGTACATGCGCAGACAGGGAGCCTCTGGTGTGTCTTTTACGACGATTGTGGCCAGTGGTGAACGTTCAGCTCTGCCACACGGGGTCGCTTCAGACCGCGTGATCGGACGCGGTGAATTCGTGACGCTCGATTTTGGCGCCCGCTATAACGAATACGCATCCGATATTACACGCACTGTAATGGTAGGTCCGCCAAGTGACCGTCACAAGGATGTTTACGCGCTGGTGCTGCGCGCGCAGGAACACGCGCTGGCGGGGATCAGATCAGGTATGGGCGGAGAGGCTGCGGATGCCCTGGCGCGCGATATCATCCGCGACGGCGGATACGGAGACAACTTCGGCCATTCCCTCGGTCACGGACTCGGACTCGCCGTGCACGAAGCGCCGAGACTTGCGCGAAAGTCTGAAGATATGTTACAAGAAGGCATGGTTGTCACGGTAGAACCGGGAATTTACATCCCAGGATTTGGCGGCGTTCGCATTGAGGATGACATTGTGCTGACGGCGGACGGATGCGCGCGATTGACGCATGCGACGAAGGAATTGTTGATTTTGTAAATCGCACTCAGGAGGTCGAAACTGTCCAATGATTTCAAGCAACGATTTTCGTCCTGGCACCACGATCGAATATGACGGGTCCATCTGGCGCGTGATTGAGTTCATGCACGTTAAACCAGGGAAAGGCGCGGCCTTTGTGCGTACCAAATTGAAAAATATCCGCACGGGCGGCGTCAAGGAAATGACGTTTAGGGCGGGTGAAAAGGTAGCCCGCGCGCGCATAGAAAATCGACAAATGCAGTACCTGTATTCGGACGGTGACAATTATACGTTTATGGATACGGAAACGTTTGAGCAGATCAACCTGCCAAAGGAACAGCTCGAATATGAACTCAATTTTCTTAAGGAAAACATGAACTGTGTCGTTGTGCTGTACGATGGTGATGCGATCGGTCTCGACCTGCCAAACACGGTGGAACTGGAGGTCGTCGAGACGGAACCGGGTATCCGCGGCGACACGGCAACCGGCGGCAGCAAACCTGCGAAACTGGAAACTGGCTATAGTGTTCAGGTGCCCTTTTTCGTGAACATTGGGGATCGCCTGATTATCGACACCAGGTCCGGCCTCTACGTGTCGCGCGCCTGAGTTCAGCAGTTTGCCGACAGATGTCGATGTGATGAACCTCTTGAACGTCCAGATGGAATTGTCGTCATGGAGGTCGTCGCCATTGGACCGCGAGAACGGGAGGAAGTATACCGACTCGCAGCACCAAGGCTGGCAAGGCCCGAGAAGTAAAATCGTTCAAGCAGGTGAAGCCCTCCGTCTTGCAAGCGTTTTGGCTCATTTCGGACACGCATACAAAGAGAATCGTAGATGGCCAAGGGGTTTACCCACGCAGATTCGGGCGTAGGATGAACCCTTTTTTCGCGTTGGGCGAGCATTTTTGCGTGTTGGTCTGAGCCATCTTGCGGCCAAGACCCCGCGCTTTTGTCCTGCTTCGGTCCAACCTGGGTCCTAATCTGCGCTCATACCCGATGGCCGCGTTCTGTCCGCCCTTCGCGGAGCCTGAGTCAGGCGCGTACTGGTGTGGCCGCTTCTCTGGGTCGTTTGAGCCAACTGAACACAAGCAGCATGCAAAGCAGGAATATCACGAGAAAGACGACGATCCATCGGGTCACTAACGCAAATGTATCGTGCATGACACAACTCCTCCCGCGAGGACGGCAATTCAGCCTCTCTCTATGGTATCCGCGGCGCACTTGCTGTGTGCAGGCTATTCACCTCATTGGCTCACTGTCCGCATCTCTTGTCTAGCATTTGCAAATGGTATAAATGCACACCCCGTCCCATATACATCTAACTGATCGAACAAGCATAGCGACGGGCGAACGGACGGTGAACGCAGCGGTGACTACGACGGACATATTGCCGGGAGCCGTGATCGATCTGCTTCCACCTGATGTGGCCCTGATCGTCCGAAATCTCACGGCTGCGCAGCAAAGTCGCCTTGAGGAGATTCGCATGCGCCTTCACCGACCACTGGAACTGGTCGGTGTGGCAATCGCGCGGGGCATGATCATCTCCCCCGAACATCTGCGTCACGTCATGGCGACTGTCACAGGATCTTCCGTATACGCCGTGGAGCAGGAACTGCGCCGCGGCTATGTGACCCTGGCGGGCGGTCACCGCGTCGGCGTAGCTGGTCGAGTTGTGGTCGATGAACAGGATCACGTCAGGAGCATTCGGGACGTCGGTTCGGTCAATATTCGCCTTGCGCGGCAGATCATTGGAAGCGCTGAACGCCTGAGCGCCTACATCCTGGAAGAGCGTCATCGTCTGCTGCCAACGCTGATTGCGGGGCCGCCGCTCTCCGGCAAGACAACTCTACTACGCGATCTGGCCCGCCTGCTAGGCAATGGGGAACTCTCTTCACACCTGGGGCCCCTGCGCGTCGCGATTGTGGATGAGCGTTCGGAGATCGCGGGTTGCTATAAAGGGGCGCCTCAATTTGATGTTGGTTTATTGACGGACGTCCTCGACGGATGCCCCAAACAGGCGGGAATGTATCTGATGCTGAGATCCATGGCGCCGCAGGTGTTAATGACTGACGAGATTGGCAGCGCGGCTGATGTGCAGGCGATTGCTGACGTGTCGCTCGCCGGAGTGTGCTTTATCGGAACGCTCCATGCGCGGACAGTGAGTGATCTGCAATCCCGAGAGGCTGTGCGCGACTTGCTTCGCGCAGGGGCGATTGAACGCATTCTCTTTGTCGGTCGCAAGCATGGGCCTGGTACGATCGAGCGGGTGTACGATGGTCAATTGCGCGAGGTGACAGCGGCGTGGCACTGACATGGTTGCAGATCGCCGGTGCGGGGGCCGTGATTGCCGCCTCGACCGTTTGGGGTCGCATGATCGCGAGCGAGTACAGTCAGCGACCGCGGGATCTCAGAGAGTTGACGAGTCTTCTGCGGACACTGCGTACGGACATCGCGTATCATCGACTGCCTCTGGCGGACGCGTTTTCGCGGGTAAGCAGCCAAGGGAAAGAGGGTCGCGCGCTCGCGAGGTTATTTGAAGCGGCTGCGGCGCTGCTGAGACAACCTGGTATGACGGCTCAGACGGCTTGGGCTGTGGCTCTTGGGGAACATGTTCCGCACACTGCCTTGCGAGCGCAGGATCGTGAAATTCTGACGACGCTCGGTCATTCGCTCGGTACAGTCGGAGCTACAGAACAGATCGCACACCTGGATGCGGCGCTCTCTCTGCTCACAGATCGTGAGCGCGAGGCGGTCGACGAACGAGCGCGTTATGAACGGGTATATCAGACACTGGGTGTTTTGGCTGGTCTGCTCATCGTCATAATGCTGATTTAGTTCAAGGAGGACTCGCCGATGAGTCTTGAGTTGCACGTATTATTTCAAATCGCTGTCGTGGGTATCGCCGCAGCTGTACTGTCCAGTCTGCTCAAACAGTCAGGTCGTGATGAAATCGCAACGCTTGTGACCATCAGTGCGCTCGTTCTTGTGGCGGCGGTGGTAGTTTCCAATATTGGCCATCTGTTCGTGCAAATTCAAAATGTCTTCGCAAATCAATAAAGGTGCGGCTATGGACATCTTGCAAATCGTCTTGTTTGGTATCGTCGGAGCCCTGCTCCTGACGTCTGTCCGCGAACTTGCACCGCAAGTGTCCTTTTTGCTGACTCTGCTGATTTCCGCGGTGCTTTTCCTGATCGCGTTGCAGCGGGTCACAGGGATTCTTGCTCCGATAGAAAGACTGGCCGCCTTGGCTGATGTGAACGTGCTCTTTTTCGCCACCATTATAAAGATCATCGGCATCGCGTATATCGCAGAGTTCGGGGCTGAGATCGCGCGTGACGCAGGCGTCAGCTCAATTGCAGGCAAGATCGAGCTCGTTGGGAAACTGGCCATCCTGGTACTCGCGGTACCCATTGTGACAGCGGTTGTGGAAACGGTGACTCATTTGCTCCCATAAGACCCGCATGCCTCTGGGCAACGCCGTCAGTGGAATGAAAAACCCGCTTGGCCGGAATCGAATGCTGTGCCGAGGCGAGTTCGGCGCAGCCGTGTTTGAGAAGCGGCGCAGCATACGATTCCGGCGGGCAGAGACGATCGATTTTCCGGGATATACGGCCATGTCTGAGTTTTGCGAAGCAAAATCTCACTTCGCCAGGATTCATATGCTGTGCCCGTCGCGAGTTCGGCGCAGCCGTGTCTGAGCAGGGGCACAGCATATGAATCCGGTCGGCAGGAACATTTTCCGGGATAGGGGGAGTGACGATGGCTCGCCGCAGGTTGCAGCGGTTTCGCGTCACCGAGGTGCGACGATTGTTGGCAGTTCTGTTTGTCGTTGCCTGTTTGCATAGTGTTCCGGTCGCGTACGCGAGCGGCATGGGGCCGGGCGTGTCGGGGGAACCGCCGCCAGCTTCTGCGGGAGTGTCCGCAGGCGCGGCAACCTCTGCGCCAGGCATCAGCACGGGAATCACAGACACAGGATCGGTCGCTTCCAGTTCTGTTGCCGCTGTGCCGTCGCCGCTGCAACGGGAAACGTCACAGTATCAGGCGATCTCAGGAAATGCCATCGAGAAAGCCTGGAACAATCTCGATACCACCTATGGCGGCTACGTGCCGGCAAGCCCTGAGGGTCAATTTGTACCCGCCTTTTTTCCTGGCAATCAGGGTCTTCCGTTTGACAAACTCGCGCAGGGGCTGGTCCGCTACTTTTTTAACGTCCTGTGGGAGAATGCGCGGCTGCTCGGCGTCATCATCATTTTGACTGTGCTGTCCGCGATTCTGGAAACGGTGCAGACAGCATTTGCGTCACAGTTGGTGAGCAAGGTTGCCTTTTGGGTCGTCCATCTCGTGTTGATTGTACTGGCGATATCGTCGTTTCGAGAGGCGACCCAGTACGCGGGTGGGGCGATCGATACCATGACGGCAGTCATGTTCGGTTCCCTGCCAGTTGTGCTCGCTCTTATCACCGCGTCAGGCGGACTGACTTCCGCGGCGGCGTTTCATCCGCTGATCGTGTTTATCGTAAACGCAATGGGACTTGTGGTGCACAGTTGGGTGTTTCCAATGATCTTCTTCTCGGCTGTCCTGACTATTGTGAGCGCCGTTTCGGGTCGCTATCGAGTCACCGAACTGGCCGGCTTCATCCGCAATGTAACGTTGGCGGTTTTGGGGATCGGGATGAGCTCCTTTCTAGGCATCATGTCCGTACAGGGATCTCTGGCCAGCATCGCCGATGGAGTCACTCTGCGCAGCGCAAAGTTCGTGGCCAGCACTTTTGTTCCCGTCATCGGGAAGGCCCTGTCGGACGCTTCGGAATCGATAGCGGGCGCTTCACTGATCGTGAAGAATGCGACGGGCGTGGCGAGCGCTGTGGTGCTGTTGCTGATCTGTGCTTTTCCGGCGCTAAAGATTCTGGCTCTGTCCGTCGTGTACAGCGGTTCTGCGGCAATACTGCAACCGCTCGGCGATTCGCCGGTCATCACCAGTCTCGCGACAGTAGGAAAGAGTCTCGTGTTGGTGTTTGCCGCCTTGGCTGCAGTCGGTCTGATGTTCTTCTTCTCAATGGTGATCGCGGTAGCCACCACAAACTTGAGCGCGTTTGTGAGGTGAGGGCGTGATAGGCGCACTGTCGGAGTGGCTTCGTCACCTGGTCATTGTCATTCTGCTCGCCGTATTTCTCGATCTCGCTTTGCCCAGCAACGTAATGCAGAAGTACGTTCGCACGGTTCTTGGCCTGGTGGTGATGCTGACGATGCTTGATCCACTCAGGGTGCTGGTTGCCACCCATTTTAATCTGGAAGCGGCGGCGGCAAGACTGACGGGCCCCGTCTTTCAATCGGCGCAGTTCGTCGGCGCAGGCTCCGCAGCGTCCGGTTCTGGATCTGCAGGGGCGTTTCAGACAGATCTCGCCGCGACACTGCGACAGGAGATTTTGCAGTTGCAAGGCGTAAGTGTCCAGAGTGTGCAAGTCATGACGTCTCCTGGAGCAGGCGGCGCGCCGCTTGTCACTGCTGTGACTGTTGTCATTGGGGCCGTCAAGCCCGCCGTCGCCTCGGCCGTGCAGGCACAGGTGGCGGAATCATTGGGACTCGCGCCTGGGGCGGTGCGGGTGATCTACACCGGAGGGCAAACCTGACACGGAAGGGGGGAGGTGACATGGGATCAATGACGCAATCAAGAAACTGATGGCCAACAAGTGGTTGCTGGCGATCACTACTGTCGGCATTTTGCTGTTACTGTTTGGCGCGAGCGGGGGAGGTGGAAACTCTGGCCAGAATCAGGGAAGCTCTGGCGCCACGCCGGTCATTTCTCCTGGGGGCGTCGGAAACGGCGGCGCGGCGGCCGGAGGATCGGGAACTACAGATGCGCCATTGCGTTCAGTGATCGCGTACGAGACGTTTTACGACCACGAACTCGAGGGTATGATCGATCAGATCAGCGGGATCAGCGACGCGCTCGTGATGGTCACAGTCAATTCGACACCGATTGAACAGTACGGACAAAACGTACAGACATCCAATCAGTCGACTGTGCAGCAAGGCGGGGGGAACTCGTCAACGACGACGACCGCATCAACGCAGAGTCAGACCGTTACTATTCAAGGTTCAAATGGCAATCAAACACCGCTCGTGATTCAGCAGGAACTGCCCAAAGTCACAGGAGTGCTGGTTGTAGCCCATGCTCGGGATGTCGTCATGATGCAGTCGGAGATCGTCAGCGCAGTTCAGGACGTACTCGGCATCCCCAGTTACGAGATTACCGTGTTACCGCGCAAATAGCGATCATGCGACACAGTACGGACTGGCCCGGGTTTACAGGGTGAACCCGCAGATAAGACAGATGAGGGAGATGAAGATTCAAATGGTGAAACGGCAAACGGTTTGGCTTTCGACCATGATGGTCTTTTCGCTGATGTTGATCGGCTACTATACGCTAGGCACGCCACCGACTCCAAACACTGCGCAGGGCGTCGGCACTACCGCCACGACAGTCGTTGGCGCGGGCGGCAGCGTATCCGCCAGTGGTTCCGGAAAAGGAAACGGTAAAACTCCCAGCACCGTGACAACGTCTGCGAACAGTATCCTGTCCGGTCAAAGTCCGAGCGACTGGTTTGTGCAGGCGAGCCTTGATCAGACGCAGGCACAGTCCAAGGTGATCCAGACCCTGCAACAGACGCTCACAAATCCAAAGGTCAGTCAACAAGTCGCATCCCAGGCGTACACCGAGTTGACGGCCATTCAGACTCAGACAGAGCAAGCCAGCCGCATTCACGATCTGCTGGTAGGACAATACCCGGATTCCCTGGTCGTGTTCAACCCGAAAAATCAAGTGCACGTCTGGGTTGAAACGCAGTCGCTCAGTCCGACTGCGGCCGTCAAGGTGATTAATCTGGTGGCTCAGACTCTGGGTATCCAGTCCAACCAGGTTACGGTCAGTCCGCACGCTTGATGAGCGTCGTACGCGTGATGTGTGTCCAGAACAGCGCGTCAGAGTGTTTGCGGTTTGGGGAGCCTTGCAGATGGAACGAAGCGGATGAACAACGAAAATAGGGACCGTGGTGAACAGGAAGCCTGGCCTGCTATGGCGGCAGCCGAACCGAACCGACAGAGTGTTCAGGTTGGCGCCGCCGTAGGCGCCGGCTGCCCACGGATCCTGTGAGTCGCTCCGAGGAACGCGCGGCCTGTCCTGAATTGTGCTATACTGGCTAACAGTCATATTGTGTACATAAGGAGTGGTCGTTGTTGTTGAAGGTCAGCGACATTCGCGAGTTCATCCGGCTGGTTGATGAAACGAACATTCACGAGTTGCATATTGAAACGGGTGAGCTAAAAGTTTTGATCAAGAAGGCGGAGGCTCAGCACGCTGTTGTTAATGGCGCGCGCGCGCACACGGCAACCGGAGGGTCGCCGACGCCGATTGCCATGCCAGAGGCGGTCCACGCGGCGTCCGCAAAACCTGTCGAGGAACGGGCGGAACCTTTGTCGGAGGACTCAGCCAGCGCGGTTGTGAAGTCGCCCATGGTGGGAACTTTCTACCGGGCGCCAGCGCCCACATCGCCTTCGTATGTCGAAGTCGGCGCCAAGGTGACGGAAAAGACGGTGGTTTGCATCGTGGAAGCCATGAAACTCATGAATGAGATTGAAGCGGATGTGCGTGGGGAGATTGTTGAAGTGCTTGCGGAAAACGGACAGTTGGTCGAGTACGGTCAACCGCTATTCCGAGTCAGACTGGCGTGACGGAGGTCTCCATGTTCAAAAAGATACTGGTAGCGAATCGGGGAGAAATCGCAGTCAGGATCATCAGGGCGTGCCGCGAGTTGGGCATTGCGACTGTTGCTGTGTACTCAGAGGCGGACCGTGACGCCTTGCATGTCCAGTTGGCCGATGAAGCGTACTGCGTAGGGCCGACTGCAAGCAAGCAGAGCTATTTGAACATCGCGAATATCA
>JAJZEE010000022.1 GCA_021805735.1 Bacillota bacterium | reverse complement strand
CCCCACAGCAATTCCTTGATCCTGACGAGACTTTCGCGGTCGTCCAACTCGTCATGCAACCGCACGAGTCGCTCAACCTCGTCATGCAACCTCACGACTTGATCGGCGGTAGCTGTGCGAAGGAACTCCTCGACCTCGTCCATGCGGTTATCAGCATTATGTTCGGACATCAATGCCCACCTCCATCATTTTAGCCCCGAAATGGCGCTGTGATGCGTTGACTGTCGCGCCAGGGTAATACTGCTTACTGAGCCATTTGCGCGTCTGTACGGGCTTCCTGCGCAGTCGTTTCCGTCGGCCATGCGCCAAGCTCATCCACAATCGCATTCAGCCTCGTTTCGATGCGGTCAAGGCGTGACAGGATGTCGCCAATGACTGATTCGATGTATTCCGTGTGGTTCATGCGCGGGTCTCCTTCCATGTACAATTTGACGATGGTCTGAATTGTGGAGGGTTAGAAAATTCGCACCCCTCTGGGCGTTCAATCGACATCCGACCCTGCGCTGTCCATCAGTCCGCCAAGGCCCATCCGCAGACCGTCTTGCAGTCCAAGGCGATACGCAGCATCTGCCGTCGCGTTGCCAAGGCGCGCTTCCGCATCGTCCAAGGCGAGCCACTGGCTTTTGAGGGCTTCCGGCAGTGCTTGCCGAAACTGATGTTGCGCCTCTAGCACCGCTTCTAGCGCCTGTCCGTATTGCGATCCGCGAGACATCATCCGCATGCGATTCGTCGTCAATGAGGCCACGCGCGCGTCCACAAAGTAGTCCAACGCATCGGGAAACGGCAATCCATCGCCCGGCAGAATGAGAGACTTCTTACTCATTTTCCATTCCTCCTGCGGACACACTCTGCCGGGGTGCAAGCGATTGGCGTGTGTCCTGCTCCATTTCGTCAGTTCCTTGCATCGTCGATTCCTCCTTTATGCGATTCTGATGTGTGTACGATGAAACCGTGTCGCACCTCCCACCGTCAGCCGCAACTGCAGGCCCATGATGTCACCGCTTGTGATCCAGCGGCGAACTATCACGCAAGTGGATGGCCGCATAACGTGGGGCATCACTCCTCTTGTGGTTCGTTTTACATTCTTACGATACGACAAAGTATTTGCTCTGTCAACACAATTCGACAAAATAATAAACATAACGTTTTACAAATACACATAGCGATGTATATAATGCCGTTATAGGAGGTGGATGAACGTGGTGAGTACTATTGAAATCGATATGAGGGATACCGACATTAAGACGGCCATCCGCCAAATGATTGCCAGATCGGGCGTCCGAAGTTTGGCTTCGGTTGCTCGGGGTATGGAAATCAATGAAACTACGCTCCGTGTAGCGGTTAATAACGGTCAGATTCGGTTAAAGGACTTCCTGCGCATCGCGGAATTATGCGGGTTTCAGGTCGTGGTGAGAAGCGGTGACTCTCCAAAATTGGAGAGCGAGAATGTGGACGCCTAGATTCAATCGAGGGCTCCTGAATTTTCAGGAGTGAATATGGCCGTCTAACGCGATGTAGGATATTGACATAGGCAACACCCTTGTACGAAGAGAATGGCCGCACAGAATGCCGCAGGAGCCGCGCGACGGTTCGGGTAAGCCTATGGGAGCCAAAATGTGCAGAGAAGGCTCACAGGTGCCATTCTGTGCGTTTGACGGGGGCTAAGTTGAATTGAGGGTGTAGGGGAGGGGTTTGTGTTCAGCACAGACCGTTTGGGGCGATGTACGATGACTGTCCAAGAAATGGTTACAAATCGATTTGTGAAACCGACTCAAGATGGCGACGACCTCAGTTGAAATGAACTCGCGCGGCTGCTCAAATTTGCTGAGGGTATCGGTTGAGGCTGCACCCTTGGGTTTGTGTTGACGCAGACCCTCTTGCAGACTCAATCGCTTAGTGGTACGTTTTGGCTAAAAAGAAGGGGGATCACATGAAACTCACATGGCCCGCACTCACGCTATCCGCCCTGCTGCTGACCTGTGAAACAGCGATGATGAGTGCGGTTCCGGCCGAAGCTGCATCATCATATACTGATCACAGACAAGTCTACGGTTTTACTCCGATGCACGGAACGACGTTGGCATTTCATGATTATTTGTTGAGCGTAACAAGTTTTCTTTACGACGCGCCCCTTTTGAAACACCAGATTTCCGTTTTCACACAAGGGCATGGATCTTTTTCGTTCAATCATAGCCAAATTCAATTCAATTACGAAGGCGTGAGTTTTACATTCGTTCCTTATCAAATACGATGGGTCCGCGCCGGCAAGACCGCTTCTGCTGTTGCGTGGATATTCCGAGTAGAAACCAAAGCCCCTCATGTTATTTCACAAAACATATTCAATCAACTCGTCGGAGCTACGCCGTGGTATATCAAAAACAAGATCGATCCTGCGGCGTCGGCAATAGCTATTCTGAATCTCGCTTTATTCCGAGGCGTGATAGCGAATTTTAGGCTTCAACCATACCCCGCCGACGTTGGAGGTATCATGGTTGAAGCCTACAATCGCAAAGGCATGGACTTAGAGATGTTTTCGTCCACAAGAGCGGGGGTGGCAGGGCTGTGGGCTCTCGATAATCGCATCATAAACCACAACGGACAAGAGCCGAGTCTTTCGGCCGTAGCCCCTTGGATCGCGACCGCACTTCCGGGTTCAACAAAAATTAAATAATGCAGCCCACGCCCACGCCTATTCACGCCCACGCCTATTACCTATGCGGCCCTTGCGGTGTCGCCGCCTGCCTATCCCGCTTTTGCGCCTGCCGATGCTTCGTCAGGGCTACGTCCATGGCCGCCTGTATCTTGACCGCGAATTCATTGACGATGGCCTGAATTTCAGATCCGTATGCGCTGGCCTGCGTCGGCGTCGGCGAACCCGTATAGCCTTCAGAGGCCAACGCCGAAAACACTGCCTGTGCTGATGCGCCATGCTGCGCGAGTGCCCGAGCATGCGCGTACTGGGGTTGCATCAGCACCTGCGTGTCCGCTTGTGCGAACTGGGCGAGCGACGAGAATCCCGCATATTTGGCGTCGGCGCCCGACTTGTAGGGGCCAAATGGTTTGATGCCAGCCAGGTTCTCGTTCTGCCGAGCTGCATGGGATGTTCCCCAAGTAGACTCATGCATCCATTGCGAAAGAATGTAAGCCGCCGGAATCCCCGTTGCTTTAGAAACCTTCAGCGCATAGGGAGCCATTTGCGACGGCGGATGATTCAGATAGGAGCCGCTAAGAATCGATGTCACTTGATTCGGAATTGCGCCGATGTAACCGGAAAGATGAGTGATCGCTTGCATGACCGTGGCCTGCGCCCGGTCCCAAGCCGTTGACATGACGCCGCCCGTTTGTCCGGTTTTCGCTTTCTGATAAGTGCTTTGCGCCGCCGCAATCGCGTGTTTATCCGCTTGTGTCAGGTGTAGGGGGAGCGCCCCTTGAGGCACATGCAACGCCGGCGCATTCAATGCACCGCTCTTGATGACGGCCATCCCCTGATTGATATCAAGGCCGGGCATGAGCGCTCCTTGCAGGTAAGGATCTGAGGTAATTCCCTTGAGCTGGTTCAGAAAGGCAGCGCCGTACGTTGTATGCGTACCGGGAATGAGAGCAGCGCTCCCTTGTTCCGCAATCGACATCATTTGATACGGATTCGTGATCTTGCCGCCGCTCGCCTTCATGATCGCGGAGAACCCGAGCAGTTGCTGAATTCCCTTCGCGCTCGCGAATCCCTGATCCATCTGCGAGACGAGAGCCGCCCCGCGCATGCCCTGCAAGCCTTGGATGCCGGATGCGTTCATGGCCGCATACTGGCCTGCTACGCCCGTCGGGTTGCTGATCGTCGGGTTGATGCTCGCCAGTGTTCCGTAGATCGACGTAAGGCCCGTAAAGAGCGGGCCCTGACGGCCTTGCATATGCGAGGCTTGCGTCAGTTGGGTTAGCATCCGGTTGCCCGCGTACGGTGTGAGCGTTGACCCCTTGCCTGAAGTGATGCCCAACGTGCCCATCGCGGACATGATCTGCGACTGTTGCTGGTCGCTGAGCCCGTTGTACATGGCGAACTTTGCCGCCTGCCCGGTCAGATTCGTCACGGACGCATTGTTGCCGCCAAACGCCTGCGCCATCATCTGCGCCGATTGGAGAGCCGTCGTGCCCATGATCCCGAATGCGGCTGCAGCCTTTTGGATGCTGAGATTCAATACGTTCGCGCCCTGGCCGACCGTTCCCAAACCGTGCGCGAGCTGCGAAGATGTGGGGGCCGTCTGTTGCCAGTTGCTGTATCCCGATTTGAATGCGGATGCCAGAAACGTCACGGCCGCGATAGGAACCATCGCCGCAAGTGTCGCGGGGTTCATCAAAAGGCCGCCGACATCCGCGCCGCCCATGAGAGCCGTCGCCGCGCCTCCGCCGCCCGCCCCGCCGAGCAGTCCCGCCGAGCCGCCACCAATGGCGGATTCGGCCATGGTTCCGATGGCGGCTCCGCGCAATCCACTTGACAGAATGCCTCCGATGTTGCTCCCCTTGGCCGAGCGCGCGAAGTGTTGCCACAGCGACTGTCGCCGAGAAACCCGAGACGGTTGAGAGGGTTGATTCGCCTCACTGGATAACCGCTGAAAGGCAACCCTCCCCGCGCCCTCTTCGCCCATCAGAAGAGCGCTGTGTGCACCCGCCAATTCTTCAGCAACAGACGAACCAACAACTGACTGAATGTCGGGTTGGCTCGCACGTGTCAGCCAATCGTTGTACCACTGAGCCGATCCAGGATAGGCTTTGGAACGCAGGTGGCTGCCAAGAATCGGCACCATCCCAGACACATTCTGCAATCCTCCCGCAGATTGCCGATGCGACGCGCCGATGGATGCTCTTGGCGTACCCGCTGGATTCATGGCCGAGAGCATCGGCAGCGCCTGGGCGAGCACGTTGTCGTAATACTCGATGACGCCGCCTTGTGTACTCAGGTCATACTGCGGCTTACTGCCGCCTCTCGGACGCCGCGCAGGGCCTTGCGGCTGCGCATGACCACTGGGCGCCTGACCGCCTTGCTGGCGAGGGCCGTATTGCAGGCCGCCCCCGCCGCCCACAGCGATGCCGCCTGACGCTGATTCGGCGTTCTGGAACGCGCCCATCTTCTGCATATCGGCTGAGATGCTCTTGACGCGGGTTTGCAGTTTGTCCAATGCTGCGTCGATGTCGCGGAATCCCGTGAGGTCGGCGGACGTGTTAAATCGGAGTTCTGGCATTTTACATCACCCCTTCTGCATTGAGTCGTGATTCTGCCACCATCGCCAAGCACTCTGCATCCCCACTCCCGAACGGTATCCCCGTCAACGTCCGCAGGTCCTGGATTACGGAACCGGCAGCAATCCGTGCGTCCTTTACAGCGTCTACGCCCATGCTCCCAATTCGCGCGGCTTCAGGATCGACATACGACATCCGTAACTCTGATTCGAGCACACGCGATAATTGCGAAGCGAGTACGACCGCGCCAACAAGTCCGCCTGCATGGTGCTGCACGAGTGCCAAGTCTACGGGTTGATTGTGTTCGACATATGCCGCGCGCGCATCGCGATACAATTCCGCGCGAACGGTGAACTGGTCGAGTAGAGCGCTTAAGGTTTCAAATGGGTTGATAACCGGATCATTGTTTGCCAATGTTAACATCTCCTTTGTCAAATCGTATCTCCCTCGAAAATGTCCGGGAATTCCTCCGGCGTGTCGATGCCCATATCACGCAGTGCCCGCCATACTTTCCGCGCCTGCGCAGCGGCTTCCTGTGCGTCTGCGAGCAGGTCCAGCAACGTTTGGCGATGTTCGGACCCTTCGAAGACTTCGTAACTCGTCGTCGCGAACCGGAGTTGCTGGCAAGCATGCCACGACATTTCCCGCGCGGCTTCACGCAGACCGATCTTGTACCCCGGCGTTTGATGCTCCCGGTAAACGGCCAACCGATCCCAAAATGTCGCATGCCACTTCTTAAATTCTCGTGACCGCCAGCCCACAAAGTCAAGCATGAGCCTTCGCCCCCTTTCGTGCCGCTTGCCCGGCCTCCAGCAACCGATTCTCAAGCGTAGGATCGGCTATCAATAACTGTCCATATGCCGTCTGCGGGTCCTTGGACGATAGCGTCCGCGTGATCTGCCGCCATACCTGCTTGCCGCCCTTTTGAGCGAGTAGCGCGTCACGAATGTGATACGTCGGTTCTTCGGTTGCGCCCGATGCGCGTATTGCACTTTCCAGTTTCGCGATTCGGTTTTCAAGGTTATTCGATGCCATTATGCAGTCCTCCCTTGGTTTTGGTTTGAAGCAAGGCGTTCCAGTTCCGTAACTCTGACCGCCAAGTCTTCCGTCTCCGACGCTTTGAATGCCGCGTCAAGCACCGCCTTGGCTGCCGACACGCGGGCATTGGCCGGAGCCTCTGCATCGCCCATCACCTCGCGCAAGGTCTCCACGGCCTGCGACGAAATGACCGCCAGCCGCGCAATCGCTTGGTCGAGCGCCCGTCGCTTCGCTTCGCGATAAGCGGTCTGGAATTCGATATCTTCGCGTATCCAGCGATGGAGGGTCGTCAGCCCAACACCTGACGCTTTGGCCGCCTCCTGTATGGTTGGAACCTCCAGAAGAGCGGCGACCGCCAGTTCCCTACGCCTATCTCGCTTTTCATTCACCCGACGTGCCACCTCAACCCACCTCTATCCATTTGCGGCGTTGTTTGCCGTAAGTTCGCGCCTCAACATCTCCACTGCGGCGACAGCCAACGCGCACGCATCCGAAGCGTCCCATGCTCTCGTTTTTACTTCTCCCTTGCGCGCTCCGGCCTTATACCGCTCTGCCGGGCAAAGGTCTTCAAGATCAAGCCCATATTTGATACACAACGACTCTGCGACAGTCTGCTTGTCGGCGTTTCCCGCGCCAGCTACGATGAGTTTGATCGTGGGTGGAGCTACTTCCTGTGTGGATATCCCGGCTTGGAGGGCTGCCAGCTTGCAGACTGCGTAATGTTCAATCAGTACTTGCGCCACGTGGCCGCCGCGCAGGCTCATGGGCCGTTCCAAGGCCACCACATCCGGCTCGTGATCGCGCAGTAGGCTTCTGACGCGTCGGGATAACTCGACCAATGTGCGGGGATAAACGGTCTCCATTCGTATCAGGCCGAACTCTTGTATCGCTCCGTCATCTGCTACGGCCCACCCGCATAGACGCGACCCGTGATCAATAGCCAGAATACGAGTCACACTCTCACCTCCCCTTAGGCGTGTCTCCATTTGAGCGCTGTCGCTCTCGTCTGTTTCTGAAGCGTCCGTACGGTTCCCAGCAGGTCCGCCAGAATCGCGGCTTCTTCTGCATTGCGAGTATCCTTCGCTCGCTCCAGAAAAGCTGTCAAATTCCGCAGGTTGGCCGCGATCTTGTACGACACCAGCCCCAGTTCATGCGCGATGCGAGAGGAGTCCACAGGCGTGCCGTGTTTATAGGTTTCCGCTAGTGCATCCGTGCGCCCGTCCAGTTCCTTGAACTCGTCGCGCAGTGCGAGGAATTCCACGAAGTCATCTGATTTCATCGGTCTTATCTCCTTATCGTGATGTGACTTGTCCGTGTAGTGCCTCTTGTTTGGAGTTCGTTTTGCCGAGATAGACAATAGGGCAACGCCTGACACGAATACCTATTCTTCACCCCACCATTCCCGTAGACTGGTAGAGCGACTTACCGCGATCTACAGGAAGGAGGGCGACATTTTGCAACCACTCACAAGACAGGATTTGCAGCACATCATTGAGAACCGTCTCGCGTTGGCTGGTATCGCATCTGCAGATGCTTCGGTCAGCGCGCTCACATCTTTGATGGTCGAGTTGATCGATCGATATTCTCAGGATGGTGAAGCGCGCGATCTCTACATTACCAACAGACTCAACGCAGTCTTCAACGACGTGCATCAACGACTCAAGAAGTTGGAGTCGGAAAGCCAAGGCTCGAACGCGTAAGGATTCTCCGAAGCCGTCGCCCCAACGGCGGCTTCTTTAATCTCCATTTCCTGCGCCGCCTTGAGTACCCTCATCAGCCCTGGTGCCAGCCTGTTTCCACACTCATGGCATACAAGCGACAACGATCCCTCGATGAACAGTTCAGGCCCGGTGATCAGGTCTGTTCGCTTACCGCATAGGGCGCAAGGATTGTTTGAGGCAGTGTTGTTCAGTTTGATGCAGAGTTCCGTTTTCATTGGTCTCGTCTCCTTTGTCGATTCGTCAGGGGTGTCGTTTGAAGCCACCCCCGTCACGGCGGCTCGACACACATCTTTGCAACCTTCTCCCTGGCCAGTCTCCACAATTCCGTGGGATCATCAGGCGCGCCTACAGCCTTGTCGTCGATACAAGTCTGCGCTCACTTTCCTGGCGTCCGATCCACCGTAGAATTCGACGCGTTCAGGCAGGTTTGCGTTGATGCTGTCATACGGTACGCCATTCGCGATTAGCCACTGTTCGCAGACTTCGAGTTCCTTCCCAGTTCTGCATGTCCAGATGATGATGCGATGGCCATCCGTGTGCCATTGTTGCATCGTCTCGATTGCGGTAGGGATAGGTTCGCCAATGGAAGGCCAGCAGGAGTAGCAGATTGTGTCGTCGAAGTCCACGGCGAGCACAAGATGCGTCATACGCTCACCTCCATGCCTAGTTTCCGGTACACATCCCTGCGCCGCCAAAACTGTCCGCGAGGCATCGGACTGCCGGAATCCCAAAAATCCCATACCGTCGCTCCTGCCTTGCCCTCCGCAGGGCGCATGATCCTGCCGATTTCCTGCTCAACTGCCGATGCGGCGCGTTTGGGGCATGTCATAAAAAGTTGATCGAGATGCACGATGTCCAGTCCTTCGCGGGCCAGTTGTGTAGAAAACAGGACATCAATCTCGCGGGCCTGTATGGCAGCCATCGTCTGTTCGCGTTCGCGCTTGCTCATACGGCCCGTGAGCGTTGCCGCGCGTAGGTTAGGGGAGATGTCTGCCAGCATCTTGTGAAGCACCTCCAGATGGTCCACACGTTCACTCAGGACAAGGCTGTAATGTCCGAGTGCGTTCTGCGCGATGGCGTCCACGATCAAGCGGTTTCGACGTTCGTCTTGCGTGAGCCTTGTGAGTAAGGCGCTATAGTCGTCGTCGCAGTCCGTGAAGTCCGTCTCAATGACCCGTAACACTGGCGTGACCGTCGGTAAGTCAGCCCGGCTAATCGTATGCAGGATCGGACCGCCAACCGCGTACAGGATCGGATGCAATCCATCCTGCCGTTCTGGTGTGGCAGAAAGCCATAGGCGGTATATTGCAGGGAAGGCTGCGAACACTCGTTGAAACGTCGAAGCGGGGGCGTGGTGCGCCTCATCGAGTATCACCAGTCCGAACCGCTCACGAATCTCCGTTAAGTCCATCTTAGATAGCGTCTGCACCAGACCAACGGTGAGCCGTGTGCCGATGGTGCGTTTTCCGTTGCCAATCAGCCCGATCTCTTCACGGGGGATGCCGAGGAATTGCGTAGCCCGATCGATCCATTGCAGTGCCAATTCGAGAGTCGCGACTATCACCAAGGCCGGTTGTCCGACATCAGCGATGGCCTTCAGGCCAGCCGTCGTTTTGCCTGAGCCACAAGGGGCAACGAGGCCACCCGCCAGCATCTGCACAAGGCGTTCCACCGCCAGCACCTGATACGGGCGAAGCTTGATGCGTGACTCAAACGTGACAGGTGGCAGCGTCAAGCGCCGATCATCGGTCACAAACTGAATACCGAGTGTTCGGCAGCGTTTCAGGAGCGTTTGCCCATAGCCGCGGGGCACGGTGAGGATGCCTTCCTCTAACGCCCACATCGTCAGCCGTTGCGGGATATTACCCGTATAGCGCCCCATGCGCACAGCGGACGCATACGCCGGATTGTCGAGCGTCAGATCCGCCGTGATGATCTCCAGCAAAGGCTGCGGGATCGAATTCAAGGGTATGCGGATGTCACCGCCTATCGTTAGGTGTATACTGAGCGTCTTGGATGCTTCGATTGCGCCCCTCGTTCGTAGCGGGGGGTTTAGTGTTTCTGTGGTCATTTCATCGTCTCCTTGTCTCGTAAAACTCTGCGATTTCCCGCGCTTGCCGCTCTGCTTCGCGGTCCGACACACCCCGGGCCATCGTTTTGATGCTCGTCCATCCACACGGATACAGCCGTTTCCACAGCACATCCATATGCGTATCATCCCGTCGCGCTTGCTCGATGTAGGGCACCCCGGTCCTCGTCCGTCTGCGCATGCAGCATCACCTCCTCGCATGGCGGGAAGTGGGCCAGTCGCAACAACTTGCCCGTAGCATCTGCCAGTGTGACCGTATGAACCGTGTCGCGCGGCAGTCTCGCGGTCTGTAAGACGGCTTCGTCGTAGTGGGCGAGTGCGTCTGACTTCTCACCCGATATGGTAATAGGCAAGCCGTCTTCCGTGAGCGTGAAAGACACTGCTAGGTAGGCGGCAACTGCGTCTCGATTCTCGCGCAATGCAGTTCGATGTACATCCGTGAGATGCGGACTTGGACGGACCATGATTCGTCCATTGTCCAACCACATCGACGCGCCTAGTGTACGAAACGTATCCACGATCTGCGCAGGATTCATCGTCAATAAGCCTCCAATTCGGCTTTTGTAATTTCCAATTTTGCGACCGCGTTATCATCGTCACGTTTTTGCTTGGCGATGTTGCGATCTTGACCGTCAAGCCGCGCCACTACTGGGTTTTCAGCCTCTTCGGGAAGATCGCCAATGACGATGTTCTTTTCTTCTCCAGAAAGTCCGTCTAGCCGTGCTGTTACAGGGTTTTCAGGGAACATCGCAACATCGCCAACGTTTCCCCCTATAGGGGCTGGCGGTGTTGATTCCGTCAATGTGGGCGACGGCAGTTTCCAGTACCACTCCTTGCCACGTTTCTCACTGCGTACCGCTAAGTCCTTTTTGGCTCGTTCGAGCGTTCGACGTTTGATGCCGGAAGCGGCGGCGTTCTCATAGACGAAAGTTGCGCTTAATTCTCTGCCCTCCAGCGTGTCACGGAGGAACTTTGTAGCCACATCGACCGCGCTATCCTCTTCGTCCGGTTGGCCGCTGAACATTCGATTACCGGCGAGTTCCGGTGCTTCCCCATCCCACGCGAATTTGCCGTCGGTTAGTGTATAAGCGATGGGGGGAGCCTTCGCTGCCATCGATGCCTTGACATGCACAACACCGCGACGATTGGGGTTATCCGGGTCCTCGCCAACCATCAGAATCGATCTGGATGCTCCGGCAATGTCAATACTACCGAGACCCCGGTACATCAAGTTGTCACCCGATGATTTCCGCATGTGACGGACCAGAAGGACCGCGCACTTTTGGCGACTGGCGAGTTGTGCAAGTGGTGCAAGAACGGCTCGTGTTTCGTTGGCGCGGTGCATGTCGGTGCCAGATCCGAGATGCGCCTGAATGGGGTCGATGATCAGCATTTTATATTGCTTCTTCGAAAAAGCCGCCTCGATCTCTGGAAGATGCCGAGACAGGTCTACCACGCGCTCGCCGTCGTATTCTGTCACAGCTTCAATGATATCGACACGGCTCCGATCAGCCCCGACTGCGATCAAACGTGGAACTATCGTCTCGGCTATTCCGTCTTCAGCCCCGATTAGCAACACGTCGCCCACCACTGGGCTTACCTCTTGTCCAGGCAGCGTCAAGCCATTACTAACGGCGGCGGCCAGTGCAAGGGTCAGCCACGATTTCCCCACGCCGGGGTCGCCGTCTACGAGTGTGATGTATCCGTACGGGATGCGGGGGTACCACATCCAAGAAACACGGGCCGGTTCGACGTCGCCCAGATTCTTTATTTTGAGCGTGGCAGCAGGCGGTGAAATGTCTGCCTCTCGCATGGCGTCTTTCACCTTTGCAGTCTTCTTCGCCATTTTTCTGGCGAACACTTGTTCTTCCGGCGTCAGGTCAGCCACTTTTTCGGGCCTCCATCCGCAAAACAGAGGTCAAGACGTCGCGTAGAATTCGTTGTGGTAGGGGAGTGGCGTTGTCTGCATTCCAATGACTCATGAATTGGCGTGCAACGTATACGTCGACGCCGTGTGCAATGAGCATCCCGTACAGCGCCACCGCCGCGCGATTGCGCTCATCGGACAGTCCAGCTTCTGACCAGGTGCGCAACTGTTCCAGTCGTGGGTCGCCGTCCGCCATCCGCACGGGCCTGCCATCATCGGCTCTGCGCTGCGTGCCGATGCGCCGCCGTAGCTCATCCTGCATCCAGCCCGGCATGGGAACCACCGGGGAAGGGTCAAGCACGCGATAACGTCTGCCGCTTGCGTGCATGCTGCCGGGGCCAGTCACGGTCTTCGTGAGCAGTTCGACTCCATCGCTAAGGTCCGCACGCTGCGTCAGCCAATCTGGGCACTCGTAATGAAACTGAAGTCCACCGCCGCCGCTCTCGACTGTAAATGTCGCGTCCACTTGATGCCCCACCGTCATTTCTGTCCAACGGGCAATTCCGTCTTGACCATCATGGTGCCGATCAAGGTCCACGACACAGTTGCCGGACAAATCGAGTCGCAGGCCATAGTTCGGGTCCGGGATAGAACTTGTAAATTTGAGCCATTCACTGTATCCCAATTCGTCACCCGCATACGTGACCGCAATCCAAGACTCGCCGTGAGTGTGTTTGCCCGGATGCGCACAATCGGCACCTTTGGGACAGGCACATATGCCATCCGTTACGCCCCATTGCAGCATTACGGGCCAGCCGCGTTTGACGGTAACCGCGTAAACACTTTTGTCGATTTCGCGTTTGAAGTGTGGTACAATGGAAGCAGTGAAGTTTTCGGATCGAGCCGCCCCCGCCGAGGCGGCTTCTTTGTTATCCATTGAACTCGCTCCTTTCTGAGCAAACAAATAGGCGCTCACAGTGCGACCTGGATTCGTCGCTTGGAGCGCCTTGTTGGTGGTATGCGATTTGACGTCATACCACTACATGACTTCGAGAGAATCCGCCTGCCCGACCAACGCAGCTTCAACCTCAACAGGGTCGAAACGGACAAGCTTGCCGATACGCACGCACGGAATTTGACCCAGTCGCGCATAGCGCTGGATGGCAGCCTCGGACATGTCGTACATTTCGGCGATTCGCTTTGCGCTAACGCGGGGGCGAAGTGTGGCGGTTGTGTCTTGATTCATTGTCGTTCCTCCCTTTTAATTGTGGGGGACGCAAAAAGGCACAGGCTTTAACCGCCCGTGCCTCATTTCGTCCACAATATCATATTAACACGTCTGCACGGCATTAAAAGTGCTTATTAAGTGGTTCTCACGCTCCGGCCTTTGTTCCACGCTTTTTCACGATCTCGCGCAAGTAAGGATAGATTGAATCAGCCGGGCAGAGTTCGTTGAGATGATCAAGCGCCTTGCGCCGGAGATTGTTATACGGTGTCTTGTTGTACTGGTCTTTACCGAGCTTCATCCCCAGGATTGTATCAATCTCCAATTCACCTTTTACGTGTCTCCTCTGCAACAATTCAGCTTCATGCGGTTCTCGCTCCCAAAGAACCTGCAATGCGCTCCCGACCATGGTTTCGATGTATTCATATCGCTCTATTTCCTTCCGAATTTCATCACGACGTCGTTCGTTCGTGTACGCCTGCCGTGCCGTATTGTCGCCATATTTCCCGTGTCTAAATGATTCGGTGTCAGACTGCGGCGTAAGCAGGTAGCGAATTTCTTGCGACATTGACCGCCCGTCGAGTCCCGCCTTTTTCATCACCGATAAAAAGGCGTTGCGTTCTTCTTCGGTTACGTCGCGGGCAGTCATTTCGTCCAACCGCTCCAATTTCTTTGTGATCGTTTCATCTTCCCGCACGATTCCTCGTAACCCGTATTCGCCGACAGTTGGTAATTCGTTCTTCAAACGGTCTAACTCGCCGTGTATCGCGACCTTGCCGTACTCCTGCAGGGCCGTCATCAGCACTTCATCGCGAAACGTCTTGTTCTGCGAATTCAAATCCAACTCCAACTTTTCCACCAATGCCGCCGCTCCTTCCGCGCGCACAAGCGGAACTTGAACACGTTCGAGCCGAGTGGACTTGCCACCCGCCGAAACCGTTTGGCCAACCTGCATACATGCCCGCCTCATAAGACCGAGCGCTTCCACCTGAGATTCACTGACAGGTCCTTGTTTGCCGGCCTTCTCAATGTCCGTTTCGGTTGTTTGCCACTGCGCGAACAAATCGTAGAAACCCAGTTCAGACCTGGCGTATTCGTAGTTCGGGTAGCCGCTGGAATACATCTGCATCCTGTGACATACGTTCCAGATCGTACTTGGGGGCGAACCAGGCGGAGTGAAGGGAACGAATAAGCCATATTCAGCCACAAAGCTCTTGATTTTCTCCCTGTCCGTCGACGTCACGTATAGACCACCCGACAACTTCAACTCGCGAAAGGCGTTCAGCACTTCGTCAACGTCACACTGGCGCCTTAATCCACCTAATGCCCACGTAGCGAGAAGATGGAAGGGATCGAACGATAACAAGAAACTTCGACCCGTACGGTCTGCGGCAAAAGAGCGCACGGCGGGCGGCATATCCAGTGCATAGATGACGGCCAAGTTCTCCACCGTGGCATGGGGTCTGAACTCTCCACCGTCCATGAACATCTCGGATCCAGTTGGGAGTGTTCCGAGAACACGCGGCTTGAATCTGTCTGTATCCATCTGCGTGGCCAGTTCGTTGTTGTGCCGATGGCAACGAGACTTCCTATAAGTGATAAGCGGCAAGCGAGTTTCGACCAGTGTGTAAGGATATACCGTGATCTCCAAGTATGCACCTCGTTTCCAGCGGATTAAGTATACCGTTGATCTAGTGATGATCTAGTTTCCTCAGTTTATGACCTTCATCTCATTTAACGAACATACGTTTAGTGTAGCATGAAATCCTTGTATATCAAGCGTTTATACTGCATTTTATAGATTGAAATAAATCTGTTTCACCTAGTTAAAGGCCAAATAGTACGCTTCCCAAGCTGAAAGTTGCGGGTTCGAATCCCGTCATCCGCTCCAAAGTTCGAAATCCCGTGTAAAACAAAAGGATCCAGCGCCCTTTGTGCGCTGGATCCTTTTGTTATTATCCCAGTTTGCGATAGCCGCTTCGGAAGTACAGCAGCGGATTCTCGGCGCCGCGCACCTGGAGCGACTGCACTTTGCCCACAAATAACGTATGGTCGCCGCCATCATAATTCGCCCAGAGAGTGCAGCCGATGCTGCACAGACACTGGGTGATCATCGGAGTGTCCCGGACCCACTCAAACTGCGCCGCGTCAAACAGCGATTTGTCCACCTTGCCCGCAAACTGTCGGGATACGCTCTCCTGATCCTCTCGCAAGATATTGACGGCAAAGTTGCGATTCTTGAGAATCAGGCCATGACACTCTGCCCGTTTGTCAATCGAGATCAGAATCAGGGGTGGATCGAGCGATACGGATGTAAATGCGTTGGCGGTCATCCCGTGAACATGGTCATGGCCTTTGGTGGTCACCACGGTGACTCCTGTCGCAAATAACCCCATAGCCATGCGAAAATCCTGACTTGAAACCGGATTGTCCATGCTGCTTGCCACCTCATCCATTTTTATGCCCGCTCTGCGCGAGGCGCGATGAAAAAAGTATACCGCGCCGCAAGCCGCGTTTCATGCGCGTGCAATATACACGCTAGCGATCGCGGCGGTAGAAAAATGGAGCAATTTGCGTAAAACCATAGGTAGCCGGCCTGGGAATCTGCTCGGTTGCTCCCAGAAACAGCACTCCCCTAGGCCGCAGCGCCGAGCCAAGTTTCCGAAAGACAGTGCTCTTTGCCGCTTCCGTGAAATAGATCAGCACATTGCGGCAGACAATCAGATCAAATGTTTGGTCACAGGGATCGGAAAGCAGATTGTGACGGGTCCACGTGACTCTCTCTTGCAGGCGGGCGTCAATTTTCCAGTGCTGAGCGTCAACGGGATGAAAGTATCGGCTCCGCGTCAGTGCAGGAACAGGAATCAACGCGTCTGACGCATAGACGCCTGACCGCGCACTATGCAGCGCGCGGTCGTCAATATCAGTAGCCAGCACATGCGCCCTTTCTACGGACATGATGTCTGTGAGCAACAGAAGCAGCGTGTACGGCTCCTCACCCGTGCTGCAAGCCGCGCTCCACGCATGCAACTCTCCATCCTGAAGCAGTTTGGGCAGGATGTCTGTCTTAAGTGTCTCCCAGCGGTTAGGATTGCGATAAAACTCGGAAACATTGATGGTGGCCCGATCAAGCAGTTCTGCCATGAGTTCCGGACGTTCGAGCGCGGCCTGCATGTAGGCCGCGTAAGACGGGAATCCTCGCTTCGCGCATAAGGCAGCCAGTCTGCGTTCCATCTGAGGGCGTTTATACAGGGTGAGGTCGAGACCTGTCGCCGTGCGAATCTGTTCCAGGAACCACTCAAAATCAAAGGTCAAGACTACCATCACCGATCGTTTGGCCTTAGACTAAATCCATTTTGAGATCGTACGGTCATACGCGGCAATCTCAGAGTCGCTAAACCACAGCTTAATTTCTTTCGCCGCGCTTTCAGGGGAATCGCTGCCGTGAATAATGTTCATTCCCACGCTCACGCCAAAGTCACCGCGGATGGTGCCCGGAGCTGATTCGACCGGGTTTGTCTTCCCCATCATGGCGCGGGCGATCGCAATGGCCGAGGGCCCCTCCCAAACCATGGCAAATACTGGCGAAGAAGTGACGAAACCAACCAACTCGCTAAAAAAAGGCCGTTCCTTATGTTCAGCATAATGCTCTTTAGCCAGTTCCTGACTCACCTGAAGCATTTTTGCGGCCGCCAGCTTCAATCCCTTGGCCTCAAAGCGACCAACGATCTCACCGATCAGTCCGCGCTGCACTCCATCTGGCTTAATCATGACAAACGTGCGTTCCATATGTGCCCCCTGCCTCATGATTGACCGGAATCTCGTGTCCGGCCCGTATCATTGTATCAATCATTCCGAACCGTTTGCAATTGCGGTCGGTGGAACCCCTGTGGTCCCCTGCCATGCCATGCCAGGCCGGATCATGCATTGTGCCGCCGCTCAAACATGTGCGGCCCAAAGGCCGCAAAACTCGCTGCGGCACAATGCATGATCCGTCCTGGCGAGTTTATTTTCATCCCAAGCGGTATCCAAACTCCTAATGATCTCGTTTGCCAACAAAGGTTGCGAGCGCCGCCAGCGACATGCGCGTCGGCGTCGGCGGCAGGCACGCCAGGCCTTCATGCGCCTTTACGAGGTAGCGATCCGCAAGATCCATGGCGCCTTTGACCCCGCCACTGTCCAGGACCATCTGAACTGCCTGGCGCATGTCGCCGAAATGACCTTGTCCTGCGATCAACTCCCGCAGATCCCGACCCACCTCCGCGCTGCGAAGTGCAAGCAGGACAGGGGCTGTCAAGTTGCCCTGGCGAAGATCGCTGCCCACCGGTTTGCCGAGTCTCTCCTCAGTCGAGGTGAAGTCAAGCACATCATCTGTGATCTGAAAGGCCATGCCGGTATAATACCCGTATCTGCGCACTGCCGAGACGATGTGCGCAGGCGCCCCTGCCGCGAGCGCGCCTAGGGCGCACGACATTTCTATAAGCAGGGCAGTCTTGCGGCGAATGCGCTGAAGGTATGTGCGTATGGTCTGATCCAGGGAAAATAGATCCCGAATCTGTTCGATCTCACCCAAACACATCCGTTCAATGGCCGTTGCCAGGGTCTTGTGAATGCGTACGTCGTCAATATGGGAGAGTGTGGAAAGCGCCCGCGCGAAGATAAAGTCGCCGGTGTACATCGCAACGCGATTGCCGAACCGGGCCTTTACTGTAGGCGTGCCTCGCCGCGTATCGGCGTTGTCGATGACGTCATCGTGCACCAGTGTAGCCATGTGGATGAGTTCCAAGCCAACCGCAACGTGCGCCAGACGATCACGGTCATACTGCCCAAAAGTTCCCGCAAGCAACACAAACACGGGCCGGAGTCTTTTTCCCCCTGCATTGAGAAGATGCACGGCCGCATCCTCCAAAACTGGTTCCTTAGAGCGTAGTTGAACTCGCAGTTGGTCCTCTACATATGCGAGATCGTCTTCCAGGTTCGCGTATAAATCCGCCACGATCACTTTGTCCTTTTCACCCTCTACTTCCTGACCGCAACAAAAGAAGACAGTCAGGCTTTGCGCCCCATGTGAAGCGCGCAAATGCCGCCCGTCAGAGCATAGTGATCTATCTGCTGCAACCCCGCATCCGCGAACATGTCTGCCAGAGTAATCCGGTCCGGAAAGTCAACCAGAGACTCGGGCAACCATCGGTACGGTTCCGCCTTGCCCACTGCTAACCGCCCTATGAGTGGCAGGATGCGGTTAAAGTAAAAATAATACAGAGCTCGAAACACTGGCCCGGTAGGCTTGGACAATTCCAGCGAAACGACAAGGCCGCCAGGTTTAACGACGCGCATCATTTCGCGAAGAACCTGAGGAACATCGGGAACGTTGCGCAACCCAAACCCGATTGTGGCGTAATCGAATGAATTGTCCGGATATGGGAGCGCCATCGCGTTGCCGCGGACCAGTTCCACACGGCTGTCTACACGCTCCCTGACCAATTTGGGTGCGGCCACATCCAGCATCTCCTGACAAAAATCCAGACCGACCACCTGACCTTGCGATCCCGCGGCTTTCGCCAAAGCGATCGCCCAATCGCCCGTGCCCGTGGCCACGTCAAGGCAATGGGCGCCCCGCTGTACGCGCATCTTTTTCATCGCGAATTTTCGCCACAATTTGTGTTGATTGAAACTCAATACGGAATTCATGACGTCATAGCGCCCTGCGATATGAGAGAACACGTCGTGAACGAAGTCTGTATGAACTCTGGCGTTACTCTGGGCCAATGGAATCAGCCTCCTTCCACCGCTTTTGTGCTGGCAACGGAAGTCTCTGCGTACGTAAAGAGAGTTTGGATCTGTGTCCACGCCTCTGCGCCAAACAACTCGGCACTCGCTACTCGAAGACGAGCCAATGCATCGCGAAAGCCGTCAAATACTCGTTCCAATGCGTCGTGCCGGGTCTGTTGACCAAGGCGTCTGGTGATTGCCATCTCTTCGTTCCATGCGGCAGCCGCTACGGCAAGGTCTATAAACGCCAATACCCGATCTTCGGGAACAAACAGTTCGCAAAGAGTGTGCAACAACGCCCCATGAATGGTTTCGCCATTTCGTATATACTCAGGCTCACTGTACAGGTTATTGAGGCGTGCCTGGTGGCGTGACATCTTCGCTTCGTTGATCGCGGCAATGGCCTTTGCAAACACGCTGACGGCTTCTACGTGGCCTGTATCCGCCAAAACTTTATAGAATAAGCTGCTCAAATAATCCCCGCCAAGAATCGTCAACTGTCGCCGTTCCTGTACGGGAACCGCGCCTTCCTCAACCGCGTCATGCATGCATAGGCCATGATAAATCATTATCATGGCTGCGAGCAGGCGGCTGCGAACTTCGTCGGCCAATTCGGCCCTGGCGGTGGCCAGAGCTCCCAACAACAACTGCAGTTGCGATAGCGCGGGCAGCACCAACGCGTCTCTCAGAACCTGCTGTTCCATCATGCGTTCGATAAAACGCCGCAATTCCTGTAAGCGCAGGCGGTCATCCAGGCTTTTATTGTGCGGATCTACAGCCAACCTGTTCCATCTCCCGCCGATACTGTATCACAGTTCACTTACATAAGCGCGTTCATTATATCACATTCCCGAAAGTCTCAGATACGACGCAGCTATGGCAAAAACGGATCATTCATGCTTCTGTGTCAATCGTGCCGTGCTTCGTGTAGATGACAGCCGGTCCGCGAACCTTGATGGCCGACGTATACTCCGTAAACTGACAGAGCATGACTTCCCCTTTGTCCAGTTTCTCGAGGTGATTGAATTTGGTTTCCTGACCACGAGTGAGGCCGATCACCTGAACGCCGCCCACCTTTGCCCTGATCACCACATAGTCTTCGGACATCCCGCGGGTCTCCTCCTTCACTGACAACTGTATCCGTCAACTTTCGTTCGCGCAAAACCGGCAAAAAAAATCGGCCCGTGGTGGACAGGCCAATACTCTGGTCGGAATGCCGGGATTCGAACCCGGGACCTCTACCTCCCCAAGGTAGCGCGCTACCAGGCTGCGCTACATCCCGTCACCTGCGAATGGACTAAAGTATAGCAGGCGACGCGATGAGTTGCAAGTGCGCAAAAGACGTCGAAATAGGCCGAAGATACGGGTATTTTCTCATTTCCTTGGCAATTTCCGCTGTTTCTCCAAGGTTCGCAATTCCACTCTGCGAATCTTGCCGCTGGTCGTCTTCGGCAACTGATCGACAAATTCAATCTCCCGAGGGTATTTATACGGCGCTGTCGTTGCCTTTACATGTTCCTGGAGCTCTGCCACAAGGTCTGGGCGTGGGGTAGTTTGCTCCTTTAGCACAACAAACGCCTTTACGATGTGTCCGCGTTCCTCGTCAGGGCTAGCCACGGCGGCGCATTCCGCAACGGCCGGATGGCGCACGAGAGCGTCTTCCACCTCGAAGGGGCCAATCGTGTACCCCGCGCTGATGATCATGTCGTCCGCGCGCCCTTCGAACCACAGATAACCGTCCTCATCATAGCGCCCCAGATCGCCGGTGACGTAGTAGTCGCCCCGAAATGCGCGTTCTGTGCGCTCCGGGTCGTAGAGATACTCGCGAAATAGCGTGGGCGCGGTCCTTTTCACAGCGATGTCGCCCACCTCGCCAACCCCGAGCGGGCGTCCGTCTTCATTGATGACCGCCACATCGTGAAGCGGTGAAGGTTTTCCCATGGAACCCGGTTTAACAGACATGCCCACCTGCGTTGACACCAGCAGAGAGTTCTCGGTTTGGCCGTATCCGTCTCTGACGTACACGCCGCAACGTTTCCAAAACGTATCGATGACTTCTCGGTTTAGCGGTTCTCCCGCACTGACCGCGCTTCGCAGTGCAGCCGGTTTCCACTGGGGCATGCGCGGTGATTTTGCCATGAGTCTATACTCCGTCGGCGTCGCGCAAAGCAGCGCTATCGGATAAGTCTCGAGGAGTTTCAGGTAATGGTCAGCGTTGAATTTGCCCGTATAGACAAAGGCTGTTCCTCCCTTGCCGAGGATCGACGCGAACGGACTCCACACCCATTTGGCCCAGCCCGGCCCAGCCGTCGCCCAAGCCCATTCACCCGCGCGGACATCGAACCAATGCGTGGCGGCGTTGGCGATGTGTGCCCTGGGCCATCCGTGAACGTGCACGACTCCCTTTGGTCCTCCTGTGGTGCCGGACGTATAGGATACGAACGCCATGTCGTCAGCGGCTGTATCTGCGGGGGCTGGCGTCTCGTCATCGATGGCTGACGCGATCAAGTCATGGAACGCGAGAAATCCCTGGCGCGGCTCCCCCACCATGACCAGGATGATATGGGGGTCGCCGTCGACAGCTTTTACCACTTCATCGGCCACATGCGCCGCCACGATGATCGCCTTCACCTGCGCATGTCTCACTCTGTAAGCGATGTCGCCGGCTCTTAGCATCTCGGATCCGGGGAGAATGACGGCGCCCAGCCGATTGAGGCCGAGATATATGCTATATGCGAAAACGCCCCGTCCAACCAGAACAAGCACCGGATCTCCGGCAACCAGGCCCATTTTCCCAAACGCGGCATGCACACGAGCCGCTGCGCGAGTCAACTCTCCATACGTGACCTGGCTCTCCTCGTCATCCCCTTTGACCACTACTGCGAGTTGTTCGCTGTGTTCTTTTGCATAGTGTTCCACGGTCGCTGCAAAGTTGTACAAGTCGGCCATTGCTGTTCCCCCTTCGTCCCCAAAAAGGCATATCTGATAGAATGTATTCGCGGCGATACGGGCGCTTTCCTGCCAGTCAACCTCAAGACGACGCGAACAGGCGAAGCTGCCGGATGACCCGGCGCTTCGCCTGTTTCAAGGATGCATACGTTACCGTGTACATCCGGTTCTAGAGAATAATCGCGATCAGGCCTCCGCTGCCTTCGTTGATGATCCGCTGCAGTGTTTCTTTGAGCTTATACTGCGCATTCTCCGGCATGAGAGACAGTTTGCCCGTAATCCCCTCGCGAACTATCGCGGCGAGCGATTTTCCAAAGATGTCCGAGTCCCATATTTTGAGCGGATTCTCCTCAAAATCCTGCATGAGATATTTGACCAGTTCCTCACTCTGCCTCTCGGTTCCGACAATCGGCGCAAATTCAGATTCCACGTCCACGCGAATCATGTGAATCGAGGGAGCCGTGGCTTTTAACCGAACGCCAAAGCGTGAACCTTGGCGAATCAGTTCCGGTTCGTCAAGCGTCATCTCCTCAAGCACTGGAGGAGCGATTCCATATCCCGTCAGTTTGGCCATTCGCAGCGCTTCCGCAATCTTGTCGTATTCGCGTTTTGCGTAGGCAAAGTCCTTCATCAGTTTCAGCAGTTGGTCCTTGCCGCGAATCTCCACGCCTACCACTTCTGTCAACACCTGATCGTAGAGAGCATCTGGTGCCGCAAGTTCGATATCTGCGACACCGCGCCCCATATCGACGCCGCCCAACACGGCTCGGGCGATGAATTCATAGTGCGCGAAGTTTCCAACCACCCGATCCACGTCGCGCAGTCGACGAATATCCTGGATCGTTTCGCGGACGGACAGTTCATAACTTCGCCTGAGCCAGTGTTCAGGATCAAGCACCATCACCCAACTCGGGAGATTCACATTGACTTCGTGAACGGGAAACTCAAACAGCGCTTCCTTAAGGATGATCAAAATGTCTTCCATTCCCATGGTGGCGCACGAAAGGGCCACGACTGGCACGTCGTATTTGTCCATCAGTTCGACACGAAGCGCCTGCGTTTCCGCGCCATAGGGATGGACGGAGTTCACAATCATGACAAACGGTTTGCCGAGTTCCTTCAGTTCCAGGACCACCCGCTCTTCGGCGCTGACGTAATTTTCGCGCGGAATCTCAGCGATGGAACCGTCGGTGGTGATCACAAGACCGATTGTGGAGTGGTCAGCGATGACTTTACGAGTGCCGATCTCGGCCGCTTCCTGAAAAGGAATCGGATCGTCATACCAGGGTGTCGTTACCATACGGGGACCATTTTCATCCTCGTAGCCACGAGCGCCACTGACCGCGTAGCCAACACAATCCACCAGTCGGCAATCGATCGTCAGCCCTTCCGCCACGTTCACCCGCGCCGCCTGATTGGGCACAAATTTGGGTTCCGTGGTCATAATCGTCCGACCAGCCGCGCTTTGCGGCAATTCGTCGATGGCGCGAATACGGTCCGCCTCGTCGTGAATGCCCGGAAGTACAATGAGTTCCATAAACTTTTTGATAAATGTGGATTTGCCAGTCCTGACTGGACCTACGACACCGAGATAGATATCGCCGCCAGTTCGCTCCGCAATATCCTTGAAAACATCGAATCTGTCCACGCTTTTCCCTCCCTAACTTCGAACAAGGCGTAGATGGGAACCATGAAACCTGTGGCTGCGGGCGCCTGACGGCATGCTCTGCGCAAAGCCCTATTGGACGTTACATATATATGTGACTCACGTCCGGTTATGCCCACCGCGCAATAGGTGCTCCGTTCCTACTTGATTTACATGTACGTTCATCTCATAGAAAGTAGAACGCCTGCGCTTGCGAAAAACACAAAAATGCCTGCAGACGCCTAAGCGCCTTGCGGGAAAAAAACGAGGTCGCAAGACAGTCCGCGACCGCCGCCTCAACGCAGCGTCTGCTCGAAAGACGCTTTACCTGCGTCTCGTCCATGTCTCTTGGGAGTATTTCTGTTCCAATAAAGTGTGAGCCATGGCCAATTCCTGATCTGTGAGATTCATAGGAATCAGTTGCGCGTCGAGACCATCACAAAATCCATTGGCAAAGGCCGTGGCGGCTTCCTCGTAGGAAACAACGCGTCCAGTCAACTGACGTACGCTGGCCGCCCGCACATCAAACTCGGCCCGAATCCGCTCCCGTTCCCTGTCGTCGCGAAACAGAAGCACGTCAAACAGGTCGTCAGGCTCAAGATCAAGCAACAGGGCGCCGTGCTGCAACAGCCCACCGTGCGCTCTCACTTGTGCGCTGCCCGCAATCTTTCTGCCTTCGACCACCAGTTCATACCAAGAGGGTGAATCAAAGCAGGCCGCAGACCCGAGTGTCGCAAACTTTGCCCGCTCACTCTCTTGTGCAAGCGAGACAACTTCTGCATGGACACCGAGGTTGATGAACCCTTTGCGAAGTCCCAATGACAGTAACCGATATGATTCGACGACCGATGATTTGGCAAACGGGTGATCTCCCGGCACCATGACGCTGTATGTAAGTTCGCGGTCGTGCAATACAGCACGCCCGCCAGTCATGCGGCGAACGATCTCAAACTCATGGGCTCGAACCTTGTCGCTGTCGATGTCGCGATCAATGCGCTGAAAGTAACCGATGGAGATAGTCGGCGCGTTCCATGCGTAAAAGCGGATCGTGGGAGGACTCTCCTCCTTGGCCACCTGCATGAGAATCGCTTCATCGAGAGCCATGTTAAACGCGCCGGAGGAGCGGCCAGTGTCCAGCAATCTGAATAGCGACTGATCTCCCATTGACCTAGTCAGCAGTTTGAGCCTGGTATTGCGCCGCCGTGAGCAGACCATCCCGACCGTCTGAAGAAAGCTGCACGACGATCATCCAGCCGCCAGAATAGGGTTCTTCATTCACCTTTTCCGGCGCGTCCGTCAGTTCTTCATTCACTTCAATCACCTTGCCGGACACCGGCGCATACAAATCAGACACCGTTTTCACTGACTCGACTGTGCCGAACGTTTCCCCCAGCCGAATCTCCGCATCAACGTCCGGGAGTTCGACAAATACAATATCGCCCAGTTCGCTTTGGGCGAAGTCCGTAATGCCTATACGGGCCGTTTGCCCTTCAAAACGAACCCACTCATGTTCCTTTGTGTAGAACAAATCGTCTGGTGTGTGGCTCATGCAGAGTTTCATCCTCCTAAAACATATGTAGTTATACATTGTACCATTGTTCTACTCGTATTCCCAGCTGGCCGTCGAATCCTGCACGTACTCCTCCATCTCGTGGGTTCGCGTGCGACCCATAAGATCCCCTACGGCATCTCCAGGCGATTTCCCATGAAACAGGATATCGCCGATGGCGCTGGCGATGGGCATTGGCGCCTGCACTTGCGTCGCCAGTTCCAGTGCAACCTGGGTGGTGCGAATCCCCTCGACCGCCATCCCGACGCGGTCAAGAGCCTCCTGCAGCGACACGCCCTTGCCTAGCAGATATCCTGTATTCCAGTTGCGACTGTGGCGGCTCGTGCACGTCACAATCAGGTCCCCCACGCCCGTCAGCCCTGAAAACGTGCTATACGCGGCGCCCAGACGCACCCCCAACCGAGCGATTTCCACGAGACCCCGTGTCATGATTGCGGCTCTCGCGTTATCGCCAAACAACAGACCATCAGAAATCCCGCAACCCAATGCGATGATGTTTTTGAGCGCGCCGCCGAGTTCGGAGCCAATCACATCAGGATTGGTGTACAGACGCAGCGCGCGATTCATAAGAGCATCCTGTACGTATTCGGCGGCGCCGCGCGAAAGACTGGCCACAACAAGAGTCGTAGGCATGCCGCGAGAAACTTCCTCTGCGTGACTCGGTCCTGTCAAAATGGCCAATCGACGCCGTTCGAGCTCCGGCAATTCCTGAAAGATGACGTCCGACATGCGCAGCCGAGAACCTGTCTCTAATCCTTTCGTGGCGTGCACAACCACGGCTCGGGGAGTCAGACTCGTATGAATTCTGCGGCAGGTCTCCCGCATGGCGTGGGAAGGAACGGCCAAAAGCACGAGGTCAGAGTCCCACACAGCATCATGGCCCGTTGTCGCAACCAGATGAGGATCAAGATTCACCCCTGGCAGATAGCGTTCGTTGCGGTGCGCGGTATTGATTTCGTCCACGACGTCTTGGCGTCTGGCAACCAAGGTCACGCTGTGACCATTCGCCGCGGCCACAGACGCCAGCGCGGATCCGAAGCTACCCGCGCCAATCACCGTCACCGTACGTCTGTCAAGGTTGCGCTGTTCATCACCCATGCAACGAACTCCGTTCTGCTTTCTAGTGGCGTCAAGAAATACCGTTCTGGCGTCAACGGGAAAAAATCCGATGTTCAGATCCCTTCGCCAATCTTTTGATATTCCCGCGGTGACGCCAATACGTCATGATCAGAACCGCAACGCTGACCCAAAAATAAGGCGCGGGCGCATGGAGCGCGATTTGAAAGATAGGGGTTAGCGTGACAAATACAAGCGCCGCCAATGAAACATAGCGTGTAACGATGAGCAGTGCTATGGCGACCAGACCGGCATACAGCGCGGGTGGAAAACTGAGTGTCGCCAGCACCCCTATGGTGGTGGCCACGCCTTTGCCACCGCGAAAGCTGAAGTAGATGGGCCAGTTGTGTCCAATAATGGCGGCAAACCCCGACAAGGCCATGACAATGGCGGAACCGTTGGTCGCAAGATGGGCAAAGGCGATGGCGAGTATGCCCTTGACAATATCCGCAATCAGCACGATGACACCAAGGCGCAAGCCGAGCACCCGCACAGTGTTTGTCGCCCCCGCGTTGCCGCTTCCGTAGTTTCGAATATCGACGCCTGAAGCTACCTTGCCGGCGATGAAGCTGCTGCTGATCGATCCCAGCAGATACGCAAACAAGATACTTACGACGGGCATCCGGAGCCCCCCTCTTGGATCGCTGTCACACATCCGAAAAGATGATCAGCGTGCTGTGCGCTGTTTGACTGTCAGCTTCGTGCGCGTATGATGATCCGCATCGGAGTGCCCAGGAAACCAAACGACTCGCGCAACTGATTCTCGAGATAACGCTCGTAGGAAAAATGCATCATCTCAGGATTATTGACGAAAATAGCAAACGTCGGCGGCTTGACCGCGACTTGTGTAGCATAGAGAATCTTCAACCGACGACCTTTATCCGTAGGCGGCGGAACGATCGCTACCGCTTCCTGAATCACTGTGTTGACAGTGGAAGTGGCGATGCGTTGCGCATGGTTTTCGGCCGCTTCCGCGGCGATCTCCAGCACACGGCTTACGCGTCGCCCAGTCCGGGCTGACACAAATACAATGGGCGCCCATGGCATGAACGGGAAATGGGAGCGGATGCTGCGCTCAAATTCTTGTGCGGTCTTTCCGTCCTTCTCGACCAAGTCCCACTTGTTGACCGCGATGACGATCGCTTTGCCCGCATCGAGCGCGTATCCGACGACGCGTTTATCCTGCTCGATAATACCCGCTTCACCGTCCATCACCAGCACGGCGACGTCACAGCGTTCGATCGCCCGCAGCGCGCGAAGCACACTGTATTTTTCTGTTGCTTCATATACTTTACCACGTTTTCGCATCCCTGCGGTATCGATTAACAGAAAGGACTGGTCACCCATGGTGAGCGGCGTGTCGATAGCATCCCGCGTGGTGCCTGCCTGTGGGCTGACAAGAACGCGATCCTCTCCAAGCAGCGAGTTGATCAGTGACGACTTTCCGACATTCGGCCGACCAATCACCGCCACCTTGATCACCTCATCGCCGCTTTCCGGCGCGTCAGCATCTGCGGGGAAGTAAGCGTACACAGCGTCCAGAAGATCACCGATTCCTATGCCATGTTCCGCTGATATCGCAATGGTGTCGGCGAAACCGAGCGAATAGAAATCGCCTGCAAGCCCCAGTCGGCCAGGGTTGTCAAGTTTATTGACAGCAATGACGACCGGCTTTCCGGAACGCCGAAGCAGGTCGGCCACTTCCTCGTCAGCGCCAGTCGTTCCGACAGTTCCGTCCACGACAAATACGATGACCTGGGCCTCATCGATAGCCAACTCGACCTGAGCTCGAATGCGGGTACGAATCTCATCAATATGACCCAGTTCGAGTCCGCCTGTATCGATCACGCGAAACGAACGCGCTCGCCACTCCGCGGCAGCGTAGATACGGTCGCGGGTAATGCCCGGTCGGTCTTCCACGATGGCTATTCGTGAGCCTGCGATCCGGTTGAACAGTGTCGACTTCCCTACATTCGGGCTGCCCACAATCGCCATAACGGGTGCCGCCAACGTATCTCATCCCTTCATTGAAAAGCAACCTGCGGACTGTTCCTCGCCGCGCGAACCATAAACAGTGGCCGCGTCAGTCGACTCCCGCCGATTGCAGCGTCGTCTCATACCGTCTGCGTATAGGCAGTTCGCCGATCTCTCCCAAGGCGCCGTATACCAAACCACTGGCGGTCGGCGGAACCACGAGAATCTCAGTGTCCAGTTCCCGCCCTACCCGGTCCACGTCAAAATCGTCCAGAAATACGTCGCGATCGTCCTTAAGCATGACATCAGGGATAAGCAGCACATCAACCTGTAATTGTGCGTTGAGTTGCTCAATAATGTCCTGACCGGTGATCAGACCTGTGACTGTTACCTGCTCACCATAAAAATTGTTTACAATGCGGTGCACGTTCACGTTCAGACCCGGTATCTGTTGCAAGGAAGCGGCCGCTTCGGCGATGACCCGGTATGCGGAGGCGCCTGTCACCACCGCTACACGACGAGGAGCGGGCAACGCCTTCGGCAGCCTGTAAAGCAATGCGTCAAATTCATCCAGAAAGGTGCGCAAAAGGCCCACGCCGTTCTCCGTCTGGGCAAACTCGTCATAATAGCGCGCAGAAGGCACCGGAACGTCACCCAAGACATAAAATTCATCGGCCGCGTGAACGAAGTTCGCGCCGAGCAGGGGGCGCAGTCGATCCTGCCAAAGCGTCACCTGCTGCGTCACGGCGCGGGCCTCGTCTGGCGTACAATTGCGCAGATTCGCGAGTCCCCGGCGATGTCTCGTGAGTCCTACGGGAACCACCGACAGTGTCCGAACGAAAGGATAAAGCGCGGACAGATCCTCGATGGTGCGATCCAGTTCGGCTCCGTCGTTCCATCCCGGACACAGAACAATCTGCGTGTTCATCTCGATCCCTTCAGAAGCCAGGTACTGAACCTGTTCCATAATCTCCCCAGACTTCCGATTGCCAAGCATCTGTTCCCGCAATATCGGGTTTGTCGTGTGCACGCTGATGTTAAGGGGTGACATCTTGAGTTTGGCTATGCGTTCCAGTTCACCGGAACGCAAGTTGGTCAGCGTGACAAAATTGCCGTGCAAGAATGATAACCGATAATCATCATCCCGCATATTGAGAGTCTTTCTCATGTTCCCGGGAATCTGTTCAACAAAGCAAAACACGCATTTGTTGTGACAGAGTCTCACTTTGTCGACCGTCGGATGTTCCCACTCGACGCCTAACGTCTCATCGTACCCTTTGTCTGTCTCAATAATCCATTCTTCGCCGTTTTGCTTGCGCACTTCAAGTTCAAGATCCTCAGTCGCCAAGGCGAATTGCAGATCGATAACATCCTGGATCGGTTGACCGTTGATTGCCACGATGTCATCGCCCGGCTCGATCTGCAGTTCCTCAGCCAGGGATCCCGGGTGTACATCGCGCACCTTGGGCATAACCAACGACCTCCTCACCCCATCTGATTATTATCACAAGCGCAATCGCCCTGTGTCAATCAGATTTTGAACTTCTCGCGCAAGACATCCCCGAACAGATCTCCGAGCGTCGCATTGCCGGCTTCAGTATGTTGAGCAGCGTTCCTGCTTGCGGCGGCTGCACGTTCTGGCCGTTTTTTCGCCTCGCGAATTGACAGCGACATCCGCTCCTCATCTGGCTTGAATTCGAGGATTTTTACCTGAACGCGCTCACCGGGAGACACAGCGTCAGCAGGTGTCGCCACGCGCTTTTGGGCCAGTTGCGAAATGTGCACCAACCCTTCCACTCCGGGAGCCACCTCTACGAAAGCGCCAAAGGATGACAGTCGATTTACGGCGCCTTCCACGATATCGCCGATGTGGAACTGTTCAGCAGCCATGCGCCAAGGGTTTTCATGTTCAAATTTCATGCTCAGCGACAACTTTCCGGATTCCGGGTCAACGCGCAGGATTTTCACTTTCACGTGATCACCAGGTTTCACTGCGTCTTCAGAACGATTGACGCGCGACCAGGACATCTCGGACACGTGGAGGAGACCGTCGACATCGCCCAAATCGACAAATGCGCCAAACTTCGTCAGCCGCGCCACGGTGCCCTCCACAATTTGGCCAGGGGAGAACGCCGTCATCCGGAGCGACCGAGTCGCCCGTTCGCGTATTTCAAGCGCGCGTTTGCGCGAGAGAATGATGCGTTTATGTTCTTCGTCCAACTCCGTAATCACGACCGGCGCCACTTGCGCCACGAATGGAACCAGGTTGCTCTGAAAGCGCATATCCACGAGAGAAGCGGGTAAAAATGCCCGTAAGCCGTCAACGTCAGCGACAAGGCCACCCTTGACCGCACTCGCGACCCTGACGTCAAACACTTGTTCATCCCGTTGTCTGCGGCGCAGCTCTTCCCACGTCTGCGCGTCGACGGCCGCTTTTCGGGACAGCGCAGGCGGATGGTCTTTGTCACCCAGGTTTGTAAGGACAGCCCGCACGTGATCGCCCACGGAGACGACGTCCACCAATGACGGGATCTTCGCTTCCGAGTACTCCTGACGAGTCATAACTCCCTCTGATTTGTAGGCAAAGTCGACGTACATCGTATGGGCGTCAACCCGTGTTACGGCGCCCTCAACAATGGCACCTTTAGTAAACGCGGCAGATTCGTCAGTCATCTCCTGTGTCGTCTCGAAGTCTGTCATCCCGGGTATCCTCCTCATACGATCTCAAATGGGGTTGCAACTTGCGCAAAGCGTAGAAAAAAACGATAACTACAGGTATGTATAAAATGCCTGCCCACGTCAGTGATAATACATGAAAACGGTAGAGGTCGCCAATCGCTGCGGCTGAGATCAGGATCAGGACAGCCGTCAAACGCATCTGGCGGACCACGCGCCTTGCCTTGTCCGGGCTGACTCTTGTAAGCCGCTCCCCAATGAGATAACTATAGAGCCATATGCCTGCAAGGGCGACCAGGAAAAACACGACCAATTCAACGATTTGCTGCGCCATGTTGGCAATCCTCCAGCGCTGTCCTCATCCGCGCAGCAATTTCTTCAGTGGCCAGGACTGCAGAACCCTTTTGCGCTTCCTTCCCATCGCCTTTCGAGCCGCCAACGGTAAAGGGCTGCCCAAACGTCAGCCTAACGAGGCCAAAAGCCCTGTATGAACCGCAGACCCCGACAGGAACGACGAGAGCATTGGATCGTGTCGCCAACAGTCCGGCGCCCCGTTCCAGACTTTCTACGCGTCCACTCTGACGCCTGTGCCCCTCCGGAAACATGACGAGTACGTTCCCTGCGGAGAGCACCTCGAGAGCCGCCCGGATCGCACCGCGATCTCCCGCGCCGCGACGAACCGGGAATGCGTGAAGAGATCGCATCAACGCGCCGAGTGGAGGGAAGCGGAACAATTCGTCCTTGGCCATGAACGACACGGCCCTCGGCAAGAAGCACCCGATAAACACGGGGTCCCAATTGGAGAAATGATTGGAGCATATGATAACGGCCCCCGTCTTGGGAACATTGCCACTGCCAACCACCTGAATTCGAAACAACACCAACATCAACAGTCTGACCGTAAATCGAGCCAGATAATACATCACTGGACTATTCGGCCCCTTTCTGCGCTTCGCGATGACGGCACAGCGCAACAATCATCTCGACAACTTCGGAGATGGACAGCGTAGTGCTGTCCATAATGACGGCGTCGTCAGCGGGCCTCATGGGGGACACTTCCCGTCCGCCATCCGCTTCATCGCGCTCCCTGAGCACCCTTGCCACCTCGGCCAGGGTTCCGGTGTACCCCCGTCCGGTCAATTCGTCAAATCGACGGGCAGCGCGAGCGTGCAACGAAGCCGTCAGATAGATCTTGACGTCCGCGTTCGGCAATACATGTGTGCCAATATCGCGACCGTCCATGACAACGCCTCTGCTCGCCTTTACAATCGATCGCTGCCGTTCAACCAGACGTTCCCGAACCTGCGGATGCGCCGCGACCACAGACACCAGCGCGCCCACCTCTGCAGATCGAATGTCGTGAGTGGCGTCACGATCGTCCAGATAGACTCTCTGTCCGTCATCAAGAGGCACAAAACGCAACGACAGCGAAGAAGCTATAGCGGCCAGCGCCGATTCATCCTGAAATGATATCCCCCTTTGCAAAGCACATAGTGTGACGCTCCGATACATAGCGCCGGTATCAATATAAGGAACTGCCAGCCGATTCGCCACGGCTTGGGCAACGGTACTCTTTCCCGCTCCCGCCGGTCCGTCGATGGCGATCTGAATATTCACTGGAACATTTCGTCTCCCCGCGCCACGCGGCGCCTTTATAGATCCCGCTCGAGACCTTTTGTACGCAGTTCTATCTGTCTCTTGAAGGCAAATTGCACGATGCGTTGCTGAGCGGTATTGGGACTTTCTGTAAAACGAATCGCAAGCAGGGGATACGGACGGTCTGCCTGGATCAATCGCCGTATAATCAGGCCTTTGGCTGAAATAGGACCGACACCGACCGCTTCACCGGGAAGAGTAAACTTCACAGAAACGGTGTCGCCCGGGTGCAACGGATAATCTCTTTCAGGATAAAACGACATGCCGCCGCCGCTGATATCCTGAGTCATCCCCTTCCCACTGATCAGAGCAGGCGATTCATCCCTCACAATGAGCAGGAAACTGATGTTGATGCCCACATGGACACGGACGAAGGATCGCCGCTGGATTCTCACAATGTCGCTGGCGTTTGGACGGACTAACGCGTACGCGGCCAGTTTCCCGATATATAGACGCTTCAAAGTGACGGTCTCAAACTGATAGAGCGCCCCTGCTCCATCCCGATATGTAACCCGGACGTGATCGCCGTCAACGATGTCGAGCCGTCGATGGGACTCCTGTTCCAGAGGTTCATCCACGTAAAGTTCAAGGTCGGCAATATCAAGCAGACGAGCGTGACCGCGCCCCTCTGGGGTCGTTCGGTCAACGTACAGTCTCTGACCAATTCTTGGCAACGACATAACCCATTCACCCCACCCTCGCCATGATTATAGCTTTATTTACACATACTTAAAAGGGAGATGAATGGCTCATCCCCCCATTTTATTCGACGACTGCGCTTTTAGGCGTTTTCCAGTTCAGTTTTTGTTAACTTATCTACCGACACAACCTCGCCGTTGTGGGCATTGACACTAACCTCAAACGCCGTTCCATTGTTCGCGCCCATAAACTCATAAACGAGAACTGCTCGGCGGCCGGCAGGCTCAAGGACTGCCAAGCGCGTCTGAAGCACCGTAAAGTTGGCGCTTAGAACACGCTGCGCCTGGCCCGCGGTTATGGTCGGTTGAAGCGAAATGTGGGGAGCCTCAGCGCCGACGAGACTACTGGCGTCAAAACCCGTCACTCGTCCATTGTTCAGATTGACTTTGACGAGAATGGGCCGCGACTCGCGCGCGACTGTTGCGAACACGGGCACAAACGTGTAAGTGCCCCTGTTGCCGTAGTGGACCTGGCGTTTCAACACAACGTTGGAGTAGCCATGGACTTGCAGGAAACGGTCCGCCTGGAGAAGTCCTTGACTGACGGTGTAACGGGTTGGACCCGCCATCGACTCTTCCGTGGTCATCCACAATACCTGACCAGAGTGCAGGGCCAGACCGACCGATGTCAGTACGCCGTCGCGTTGACGCACTGTCACCAGGTAGCCGGGCGTGTCAAAACCTGGTCCGAGACGTTGCGCGGTCGCCTGATCTTGCGCAGCGGCGCCCACGAATGCCTTCGCCCGCACGATCGCTTGCGCATCGGTCAATGAGCCTGTGGTTCCCCGTCGCGCTCCCATTGACGCATCAGCGTGCGTCCTCGGTGATGCGCGCACCGTGGATCGTTGCGAGAGAGCATCCAGAGACCAAAACCGTGTTGCCAGCGATGACGGACGGCCCACGGCGCCCACGGAGGCGCCAGCCGCTATGAAGGAAGACGGAGACTGCAACAATTCGCTCTGAAGCGACCGGGTCGATCCTTCCAGCCGCGTTGACTCTGTATACAGTTGTTGGACCGTTCTTTGTTGCCTGGCCGTCAATTTTGTATCGTTCGCATGAGCGTTCGCGAGGTCATCGGCAGTCGCGATCACGCGCCCCAAAAAACTGCCAATCGCTCCGCCGCCCGACAGGGCGCTCGGCAGACGGTTGGCGTCTGTTTGCCCGATTGCCGCATAGCGGGCCGCCAGGTGAAGTTTTGCGCTCACAATGCGGGGGGAGGTGGTGACCTGCGCGCTTGCGAGAGCATCCTGCATTTCGTCAATGTCATAGACCATGCCATGGAAGGCGGATTGGTAGTTTGTCTCCAGTTGCACAAGGGAAGCCGAACGCAACTGGTGTTCATTGAAACCGTAAAGAAGTGCGCCTATCAGCCCTAACGCAAGTGCAGGTACTGCCCATTCGGGCCATGTTCGTCTCACTGTGCCGCCTCCTACTTTGCGAATACGTGATTGCCGATGCGCAGCATGACCGGCTGTGACCAAATCCAGCCGGATGTCGCAGTGGCGGGATTCCAGTAGTACAATGCGCCATGAGTTGGATCCCAGCCATGAACCGCGTCGATGACCGCCTGAACGTTCTGCTGGTGAAGACCAAGCCACGCCTGACCGTTTGATATTGATGTAAAGGCTCCCGGCTGATAGATGATTGATGGAATCGAGTGTGGAAATCTGGTGCTGTGGAAACGATTTAAAATCACGGCAGCCACCGCGACCTGACCCTGCAGCGGCTGGTTTCTGGCTTCCCCATACACCACGTGCGCCATCAAATTGATGTCGTTGCTGGACACTCCCGCTATTGCGGAAGTCGTAGGCCCGACCGGTCCGGAACTGGTGGAAGCGACGCCGGTGGATCCGCCCGACCCTGCAGGTGATGCGACTGTAGCCCTGCGGCGGGTGGTTTTGGAACTGTCAATCCCAGCTTTGCCGCTACTCGCGCCCCGCCAATGTACGGTCGCCTTTTTTAACATGGTCCATGTCGATTGACTGGTCAGACCCGTGATGGGCATGCCAAAGGCGTATTGAAAATCGCGCACCGCCCAATACGTCTGCCATGTGTAAAAGCCGTTCAAAACGCCGTGATAATACCCCAGGAATCCTAAGCGACTCTGCAGTTCGGCGACTGCCGGCCCCTGACTGCCTGCAATCAGATTCGGTTCAGAAGAAGCCTTTGCTGCTCCGGACAGACACGACATCGTGGTCAGCGCGCATAGAGTCGTAAGAGCGGCGGCGAGCTGTGTGACGCGTTGCATGGCGAACCCCCCAAGCCTGGCGTGAATGGTTGTTTGCGTCTAGTCTTAGCCAGAGGACAACCCATTATGTAACACATGCAAAGAGCGGCGAGATCCCAGCATAACCGGGGGATCTCGCCGCTCTTCAGGTCACTTGTCTCGCTGCCCTGTCAGGCCAAGGTCTCGATATCAAATTCGCGATCATTATCACACAAGCATCGTCGAAACCCAGTCTCCACATGTCCGCGCGTATCGCGGACACCTCGCAGGATGAACACTTCCCCGCATTTGCGGCAACGGATGTGAATCTTCACCCGACCGCTCGGAGTCTCGAGTTCGCCATTCGATTCTTGCAAAGTCACGGATTCAGAACGCATCTTCCCTACCCTCCTACTTGCCCCGTTCATCGTTTCCAGTATGCGCCGACCCGGGCGTCAATCATACCCAACCGCGCAATTCCACGGCTTCCGCCATGCGTCGCACACCCACCATGTAGGCGGCCAGCCGCATGTCAATTTTACGCGCCTGGGCGGTCTTGTAGACCGTTTCAAAAGACCTTACCATAAGGTCTTCAAGACGCGTGGCGACCTCTGTCTCAGTCCAGTAATACCCCTGATTGTTTTGTACCCACTCAAAGTACGAAACGATAACTCCGCCTGAATTGCCCAGGACGTCGGGAACCAGCAACACATCCCGTTCTGTCAGCACGCGCGTGGCATCCATCGTCGTCGGTCCATTGGCTGCTTCTACAACGATCTTTGCTTTAATCTCACTGGCGTTGGCCAGGGTGATCTGATTTTCGATTGCGGCGGGAACAAGAATATCACAGTCCAGTTCAAGCAGTTCTTTATTGGAAATTGTATTTTTAAACAGCTTTGTGACAGTGCCAAACGAATCACGGCGTTCAAGAAGAGACTCGATATCCAGGCCCTGTTCGTCGTGCAACGCGCCGTACGCATCCGAAATGGCAATCACTCTCGCTCCTGCGTCATGCATGAATTTGGCGAGATAACTGCCTGCATTGCCAAAGCCCTGAACGACCACCCTGCTCCCTTCAAGAGTGATGCCCTTTACCTTGGCCGCTTCACGTATACAGATCGCGACCCCGCGCGCAGTGGAAGTGTCCCTGCCCAATGATCCGCCTAAAGCGATCGGTTTTCCCGTAATGAAATTCGGGGAATCGAATTCTCTTATGCGGCTGTACTCGTCCATCATCCAGGCCATCACCTGGGAATTTGTCATCACATCGGGGGCCGGAATGTCTTTGGACGGTCCGACAATCTGACTGATGGCGCGAACATATCCACGGGCCAGGCGCTCCTGTTCGCGAAATGACATCTCTCGCGGATCGCAGATAACACCGCCTTTTCCACCGCCGTATGGGAGGTTCGCGATGCCGCATTTCACGCTCATCCAGATTGAGAGCGCCTTGACTTCGTCCTCCGTCACTTCTGGATGAAAGCGAATGCCACCCTTGGTTGGCCCGATTGCATCGTTGTGCTGAGCGCGATAGCCGGTAAACACTCTGACGTTTCCATCGTCCATTCGAACCGGGATCCGAACCGTAAGAACGCGAATCGGTTCCTTCAGCAATTCATACATGTCAGGTCCGTAGCCGAGCTTTGTCACCGCTTCCCTGATAACCGCCTGGGTGCTTGTGAGCACATTCAGATTCTCCGAAGAAGCATCGCTTTGCGACATGATTTCGCCACCTTTTAGTATTCCGGCACGACGAGTCCGTATTTCATGGACAGTATAACAGCCCAATTGAAAATTGGTCAAATCTGTTTCGCTGCTCCACTTTGCAGAATCCGTTGCCTATACAAGGCGTTTGGCTCTCTGGTATGCCCGTTGGATGATCAGATCAAGAAATGCGCCGAAGGTGAGACCGTTGAACTGGGCGGCGTCAGGGATCAGGCTTGTGCTCGTCATTCCCGGCAGAGTGTTTACCTCGAGCAATACCGGTCCATCGCGTCCTACAATGAAATCGACGCGCGCGTAGTCCTGACAGCCCACTGACCGGTATGCTTCCAGGGCCATCCGCTCAATTTGCGTTAGCAGTCTTTCGTTCAGTCGGGCAGGGATGATGTGCTGACTGCCGCCTTCTTTGTACTTGGAGTCGTAGTCATACAGTTCCGCAGTCGGCACAATTTCGATCACGCCGAGGATGTGTGGATCAGAAGCGTCGCCAACGACGGCTACCGTAACCTCCATGCCAGCGATATACTGTTCCGCGAGAACCTGTTCGTCGTACTGCAACGCGGATTCCAGTCCAAGCAGGCCTTGCGCCGGGTTATGAGCAAGGGTCAGACCGAGCGTCGAGCCTTCTCGGTTTGGTTTGATGATATATGGCCAGCCGAGCAAGTTGCCAAGGCGGAGCGCCTCCTCTTCAGACGGTTGTTGCTCGCCTCGCGTGATCACCACATCTCTGGCGACGGTGAGACCGCAACTCTCCAGGAAACGTTTTGTGCGTATTTTATCAATAGCCATCGCGCTGGCCAGAATACCCGACCCCACGTATGGATACCCAAGCAATTCCAAAGCCCCCTGAACGGTGCCATCTTCGCCCAGACGACCATGAAGACCGATAAACACGAGATCTGGATGAAACGATCGCAATTCATCAAAAAATGCATCCGTGAGGTCAATCCCCTGCACTTCGTACCCAAGTTCAAGCAGGGCCTCAATCACCTGTGAACCGGACCTGAGCGAGACTTCGCGTTCGGCTGACTTGCCGCCGTAAATGACTGCCACTTTCATGTCTATTCCTTCTCTCGCCAAGTTTTCAAAAACGGAGACGGCCATCAGGCGGGTTTTCCATTGCATAGTTAATACAGTCAAAGCAAAGCGTCCACCATGCGAGCGAGATAGGCGATAGGCCATACATAGGCAAACAGTTCGTCGACGACCCGGAATTCCCGTTCATGAGTGACGCCGACTGTTCCTCCGACAAACAGTTGCAATGTAGGCGCCACTTGGCTTACGTCGCCCAGGTCAGTCGCCCCTGGCAGTTCCGTCAGTTCCGCGATCGTTACGGAAGGGGTCATGTCAGCCAGCAGCGAACGCGCGCGCCCGCGAAGTTCCGAGTTCTGCGCCAGTGGCGCGTACCGTACGACCAATTCGGCTGATATGCGGAACATCGCTGACAACGTCTGCGCCAAGGTGCGTACGTCCTCCTGCGATACACAGCTGCCTGGTGTCGTCTCCATCCATAAGTCGATGCCGGCGCTTCCTATTTTATATGTATGAGAGGCGCAATGGGGGTGCAGGATCATTGCTGCTCGGGCGCTCGCCGCCTGCGCAATCTCTTCCGGTCGCGAAGGCTCTGATTGTTCCCTGGACAAGCATTCGGGTAATGGCGTCATGCGTAGCCATATGCCGCCGCGTATGTGATCCACCACGTACGCCACGCGACCTGGGGAGTTATCTGCCAGATGAGTGCCAAGCACGGCTGCGGCCCCGGTAAAAACCCCCTCAGACAACAGTCGCTGCTTTCCGGTAACATAGGGAATCGGCCACTGAGGATCAAAGGCTGGTCGGCACTCTTCCGCTGGACATCCAATAATGCGCAGGGCAACGCCGTCCGGGAGGGAGTCGCGGGCCAGGAACATGGCAAGCCCGAGGGCGTGAACCGACTGCGCATGATGTCCACACAGATGGCGCCAGTTCAGACTCCCACACTCTGTAACGCCTACCGCGTCAAGATCCGCTGTTACAACGATCTTTTTTTCCGCATGTTGATAATCGCCGATCGTGATTACGGGCGTTGTGTTCTCCAGGAGCCGTTCGAACGCAAGGCCATACGTGCGGGCGATACGCTCCCACACGGCGACAGTGCCTACCTCTTCATATCCAGGTTCAGCCAGTTCCTGAAGCTCGTGCGCAAGAGCGATCAATTCAGTTTTCATCTGCTCCAGACGGGGAGGCAGCAATGGCGGACGCGACAAGACAACCGTCCTCTCCGCAGGGGTTACTGTCGCTCTCGCAAAAAGTGACGGGCAATGAGCTCCAGCGCGTTGCCGTCTGCGATGCGATTTCCATACTCTTCAAGCATGGCCTGTGTGACTGCAGACAGTTCCCCGTATTCATGCAACAAGGACCACAGTGCATCGTATTCATTCTCTGGAACCGTCTCGTCGTCAAAAGACAGGTGGTAATGACCCTTGTAATGGTATAGTGAGCAGTCGATTGGGCATACTTCAAGAATCGCCGTGGCCACTCTCACGACATCCTCGAAATCGGAAAAGGCAAACACGAACGTGCCGAATGGATCTGAGTCTGAGTCATCCGATTCTACGGGTTCCGCGTGATCTCCGGGGGGCAAGCTGGGAACCTGCGTGACGATCAACACTACCCCTTCCGTGGGCATTGTGAACGCCTCGACAGCGATGGGTCCTACGATCTCAAATCCGACTTCCGTGTACGCAACTTCCATCATGTCCCAAAACAGTTCCTGAACCTTTTTCCCGTTTTGCCACATCTCATCTCTGTCAATGCCGCGCGCCTCAAGGTCATCGTAACTAATGGAGATGCGCAATTTGTTTCTCGCAATCTTCTCAACTCGCATCGAGTCCCCGTCCTTTCCAGGAGAGCGCTGCATCTCATGATCATAGCACGCCGACAGAAACCCATGGGTCAGTTGTCACGCACAGTTTATCTTTCCTGTAATGATACTCACAAACGATCGTTTGCGCTAGTGGTAAATACACGGTTCTTATGCCGCCTTCTTACACGGCGCGGACTTCCGAAGCTTATCAGTCACTCGCCTGTTCAGTAAACCAGTTCGCAAATAATCCCGCGTACCTGCGTGTAGCGGCAAGCACATCTTGTTCACTGACGCACTCGCCCGCTTCATACGCATGGTCTTGCTGTCCAGTCAGGACAGGTCCAAAAGAAACTCCCCGAACATGGTCTGGAAAGCGTGTCAGCGGCCCTCGCCCGCCACTGGGCTTCTGGTGAACAACTGAATCTGCATCGGCCGCCAGGACCGCATCAATCATATGAAGCAGACGGCCTGACACGGAGTCTTTGCGACCTCCCAACAGTCGTTTTGGCCGCACGAGCCCTCCGTGCCCAAGACGCCTGCGCAGATCGTCAAGGATGACAGTCGGATCAGTCTCCCATGGCAACCGCGTGGCACAACGCAGATCGACATGGCCATGGCCCACCGCCAACTGGCCCACGCTCCACGCCAGATCGCCGTGTTGACCATCTCGATACTGTCCGCTTTCGTCAAAAGTCTCGGCGATCCATTGGAACGCGCGTTGTCCGTACACAGGCAACTGCGAACACAGTTTAGCCATGTGAATCAGCGCGTTGTCTGCGCGACGCGGATCGCTCGCATGACCGCTTCTGCCTGTGGCCACCATCCTTAGGCCAAGCCTGTCACGCTGCGGATGCGGCGCCACAGAAATCGGCAGATCTCCGGCGGCGATCACGGTTTCAATCTGGCGAAGAACCCTTCCTTCGCTCAGGGCTTCAGGATATAGACTGACGATGGCCAAAGCGGGAACAAGGTCGGATCGTCCGCCAGCCGTTTCCCACTTCAGGTCGAATGTCTGATCGCCCATGCTCTTTGGCGTATTAAGCAAAGGCTCATCGTCTGCTCTCACAACGGGAACCCTTATGTCCACATCAAGCCAACCGGGATGAGTATGCGCAGTGCCGGAGAATGCGCCGTTTACGAGAATGCCCGGATGTTCAAACAGATGCCTGCGCTTTGCTCCAAAGAAACATCGGTGGCCCGATTCAGCGTCGGCGCCAAAAAGAATCCGTACCGCAGCGGAACTCGCCCGCACGCCTTGCACCGCCACGGCGGCCTTTAAACCATACAGCAGGGATAGCGCGGGCGCCGCGTGATAGGTAACCAGAGACCCGCACAAAGCGGTCTCGAAATCAGAAGAGCAGGCGGAGCGAATACTGTCAGGGGGATGCAGAGGGACTGCGACGCGCGCCGGCGTCGACCCTTCCCCTTGCTCTGACAGCAAGTCATGATGATGGACCACAGTTAACACGTTTGTTCCTGAACCGGCCTGGACACACAGCAGGTCATAGCCATACATGGTTGTGGTAAATCCCAGCGTCTCAGCCGCTGTCGATAGCAATGCCAGTCTCTCGTTGGGCGCGTCATGAGAGACGACCGGAGATATCCGCAGCAATTCTGCTGTACGGGCTAGTTGTTCCGAAAACAGGCACAGCGCAGCATGATCCGAATCAACAGGGCTCACCGCGAACGTCTCAACCATCCCTTTTTGAACAGGCGCTTTACGTGAGCAAATTTGCTTGCGTCGACGCCCGTTCTTCAATCTGATGGGGCAGGACTACCGTATAGGTGGCGATGGGTTCATCGCGCAGGAGTTTTGTCAGAAATCGCATGGCGACAGCTCCGTAGTCGTACATGGACTGGGCGACTGTGGTCAGTTCCGGTCGCGCCATCTGTGACAGTTTGGTGTTGTCAAAGCCAATGACCATGACGTCTCCGGGAACCCGCAAATGCAGATCCTGACAGGCGTGAAGCGCGGCCACCGCCACTTCATCATTGACGGTGAGCAGAGCGCGCGGCGGATCGATGCGCAATGCGCTGTGCAAGGCGGACATTGCGCTGCCGTACGTCTCCTCAGGTGTCTCGATCACCGACGGCGCAATGCCGACACGAACAGCGGCCTCTTCAAATCCCTGCCGTCTCTGGTCGCTGAGCGCCCTCTCGCCCATCTTTGCGCCCACATAGGCGACGCTTTTACAACCCTTCGCAATCAAATAATCCAGAGCGTCTGCGGCGGCCTGTCGATTGTTGATGTTCACCGAGGGAATGCGTTTCTCAGGATCGTCCGTTCGACACAGTACGACCGGCAACTGAGCCTGTTCGAACGTATCGATGTGTTCCGGTTTCAGACTTGGAGACATAAACAGCAAGCCGTCCACCTGTTTTTCCCACATCGTGCCGATCAGGTCGACCTCCTGTTGCACTTGCCCATCCGAATTGCATAGAATGATATGGTATTGGTACATATGGGCGACGTCTTCGATGCCGCGCACCAGTTCGGCCATGAAAGCCGCCGACACGTCGGGCACGATGACCCCGATTGTTTTGGTGCGTTTACTGGCCAAACCGCGCGCTATCGCATTCGGTCTGTACTGCAGTTTGGCGATCGCATCAAGGACACGCTTCTTTGTTTCTTCCTTGACCACCGCCGTGTCATTCATCACCCTGGAAACGGTCGCCATCGAAACGCCCGCTTCGCGCGCAACATCATAGATCGTAGCGCTCATCTGCTCGTTCCCCTTTCGTCGCTCGGGGGCTGTTCAAAGTGCCCAAGACTGGCAGCTATCTCCCAGTGAAAAAACCGCTTGTCTCCTTTGCTAAATATTATAGCAATCTTATGGGCACTATCTTGCATGATTTCAACCGATTCTACAATTCCTGAGCCAAATATTTTGTGACGCACCATGGCGCCTGCTCTGGGCACACTCGCCATTGGCTGAACGCCGTCAAAAGAGGCCTCCTTCGCCAGCGGCGCCGACTTGCGCTTGCCATGCGAAGCGGCGCGCGGATCCGGGGCGCCCAACTCGACCAAAAACGGCGACGGGCCGACTTGCCGTTTTCCGGCCAGCATGGGGTAGACCAGATAGAGCCATCGCCGGGCTCGTGTTATGCCGACGTAAAGCAATCGCCGCTCTTCTGCCTCCAATTCCGCATGCAGGCGTCGCGGAGCCTCTTCGAACGCCCGTTGGTGAGGCACTGCCTGATCATGCAGCCCGATCAAAAATACACAGTCGAATTCCAGCCCCTTTGCGGCGTGAAACGTGAGCACCTGGACAGCGGGTGTTCCGGCCTCTCCGGCCGCGCAGTTCAGCGAGATCGCGATGTCCTGAAGCCAGGTTGTCAGAGTTCCCGTGAGCGGGGCTCGTTGGAAGAACGCCTGCAACTGAGCGGCGGCCGAATTCACAGTGCTGCGCCGCATGTTGGCGCGCTGGAGATAGGGCCAGCTCTGTTGCGCGACTGCCTTTACTGCGGCCCGCGGACTCAGGGCTCGCAGATGCAGTAGCAATTGAGCAAATTCAGAGCGGAGTATGCTTTGGTCCCCCTCCGGCAACGCCTGCGCCGAATCCTTGCCAGGCGCCCCGCGCCAGCGCAGATACAGCATCTCAGCGTCCGCGCGTACGTTCTCATCGACTTCTCCCGCAGCCGTTCGGAGCAATTGCAACACCTCACGGACATGAGTCTGACCATAAAGAGCGAGTTCTCCACGTTCGTGATTCCTCAATAACACCTTGTGACGCAACAGGGCGTCAGACACAAACATCAGTTGCCGATTGGAACGCGCCAGCACCCCGATGGTCACGTTTCCCCTATCCCGCAGCATACGGGCTGCTGTCGTCGCGACATAGTCAGCCTCCGTCCATTCATTCCTGGTTCTCGTGATACGGGGTCGAACGCCCTCCCCGACAGCGCCAACCAATACTTTCTGTTTGCGATCCGCATTGTGGCGGATCAAGTCTGACGCCATACGCATGATCGTATCGACCGAGCGAAAATTGACGTCAAGCAGAATTTCATCGGCGCTCTTGTAAGTTTGCCCGAATAGACGAAGCATATTTGGCAGAGCGCCGCGAAATCGATAAATGGATTGATCGTCGTCGCCCACAACCAGCAACGGAATGTGTTGTTTACATAATGATATTATGGACAACCACTGCGCTTTGCTCGTGTCCTGAAATTCATCGATCATCACATATTCGAGAGAACTGCGGACTTGCTCTGCCAGGGATCCGCCGCTCGTTACGGACTTATAAAAGGCGATCAAAATATCGTCGTAATCCCAACGTCGCTGGTGTTGCTTGCGGTCTTCGTAGCGTTCATAGACCGTCTTGACGAGAGTTCCTCGGGAGTCCTTTGCGGAGACCCGATCGGGGCTTTGCAGCCGATTTTTTAATTGTGTCACGTGCTGCAAGTACTTCTCGCACGATTCATCGCTCGCGTCCACGTGTACAGAGCGGAGCACAGCCCGCATAGCCTCCACCTGCTCTGAAGCCGTCCAAAGCCGTGGGTTTTGTCCGTCATACTTCAATAGCCAGCGCAAGAACAGCGAATGAAAGGTGCCTGCCGTTACTCTTTGGAGAGCAGGATCAAGAAACGTCAGACGTTGTTGCAGTTCGAAAGCGCTCTTGCGTGTAAACGTAAAGAGCGCGATTCGCTGCGGTTGAACGCCTTTCACCAGATGCAAGTAAGCAGCTCGCAGCGTCAGAACGGTTGTCTTGCCACTGCCCGGACCCGCGTATACGGCCACGCGGCCATGACCGTGCGCAATGACGCGCCGTTGGCTTTCTGTCACGTGCATTCCGCGCGCGGACAGCAGATCAAAAAAGGCAGCGTCTTTCAAGAAGATCCCTCATACGTCCGCAAAAATTGCTGAAGGCGCGTCAGTCGTTGTTCGATCTTGCGTTTTTCATCCATTAGTTCGGCAATCTTGTCCAAATTTTGCTCTTGAAAGTGCGCGAAGGCGATTTCTTCCACATGCTTTGCGCGGGCGCTCCACAAAGCGCGCACTGCGCCGATGCGCCCGATGCGCGCCTGTCTCATGGCGGCGAAGGAATCTGTAAACGATTCGTTATCGCAATCACGCGATGGCGCGAGTGGAACAGGTTGACCGTTGTATGCGCGCTCATTCATATCTGGCTGACACCCCCTGTTAGACCACGGCGTCTGATGGTGCGTTGACGGCGAGACGATGTGTCCACTTCGACAGCAGTTGCTGCAGTTCTCGGGCGAATTCCCTCTCCAATTTTTGTTGCTGCATCAGTACGGCGATGCCGTCCAGATCCTCTGAGCGAAACAGTTGCATCACGCGCTCGGACAGATCGGCGTCGACCGCCGCGGACAGTTCCCTTGTGGAGTCGCGCAGCAGTTCCAGAATAGACTGTATGCCTTTTGCATAGGGCGAATTGTGCATAGCTTGATTGCCTCCTTAACTGGAAATGATGAGTGTGGCCGCGAGCTTCAATTTCCCGTGGCATACGCCGCATACATACCTGCGAATATTCAGTTGGCGTTTTCTGCGGTATATCCTCTGACAAGAAGTACATACGTACTCGTAGCGAGCTGGAAGCGATCTGCGCAGGTGTCCGGTATCCGCGTAACGGGCGCCTCCCACCTGTTCGAGAAGATGTTTAAAGTCCTGATCCCGATGACGATAGCCGCGTCCTGCAAGATGGAGGTGATAATGGCACAATTCGTGGCGAATAGTTCCGATGAATACCGAATACCCCGCTGTTTTCATGTAGTGGGGATTAAATTCAAGATCGTGAGAAGATAGCAGATAGCGACCGCCTGACGTCCGCAAGCGGGGGTTAAATCGGCATCGATGCAGAAAGGGCCTGCCAAAGTCTTGTGTTGAAACGATCTCAACCAGGCGTCGCAGCTCATCGTCGCATTTGGGCAATCCCCCACTGTGCATACCTGCCTCGCCCCTTGCTTCAGAGTGGCAACCATCATTCTGAGACTATCCTCTTTCATGGTACAATCGAATGGAAAAGGGGGCAAGTCCTATTCGGATATTCGCGATCGCAGATCTTCATCTCTCCTTCGGCGTCGCCAAACCGATGTCTGTATTTGGCGACGCAGA
>JAJZEE010000021.1 GCA_021805735.1 Bacillota bacterium | reverse complement strand
GATCACGACGCCGCGCCCCGCCCTGTCGCTCGACCTTCGCCGCGCGGCGTACGAGATGATGCGACAATATCAGACGGACATCGCGCACTGCGAGCGGGTAGAGGCTTACGCTCAGCAGATCTTTACCTGGGTATACACGGAGCGCGGCACACCGCTGGTCAGCGCAGACGAAGAGTCGGGCATGTGGACGCGCCTCAGCCTGGCGGCTCTGCTTCATGATGTCGGGCACTACGTGGCGGACAGAGGTCATCACAGGCACAGTCGTTACCTCGTGGAATCCGCGCGCCAGACCGAAGCCTGGCACGCGCTGTTGCGGGCGGATGTCGCCGCGCTGGTGTTCGCGCACCGCAAATCGGCCAAGCGTACATGGTTGAACCGACATTTTGACAATCGTCCGGTACTGTTCCAACTGGCTGCCATTTTGCGTGTCGCGGACGGTTTGGATCACGGACACACGGGCAACTCGCGACTGGTGTCGGGAACACTTCTGCAGGGGCAGTTTCACCTGGAGGTGTCAGAGATCAGCGATCCCTTTGCGAAGCGTCTGGCGGAGAAAAAAGCCGATGCATGGAAATGGGCGTTTGGTCACCCGCTTGTTCTCAACACCCGCATGACGCCGTAGAGAGCGCTGGCCAGCACTGCGGCCGCCGCCAGCGACAAGCCATGCGGCCAGCCTCTCAGCGCCGGGTCATGCGCGACCATGCCGCCCGCTACAAGAGCGAGCACAGCGGCGCCAATGTACACGAGTATACGGCGCCTGTCGATCATCTCCGCGATCACTGCGCTTGCGAACATGATCAGTGTTACGCTCACAACCAGGCCGACCACCAGCAACGATTCATTGCCAGCGGCAATTCCGGCCAAAGCCACCACATTGTCAAGGCTCATGACGACATCCGCGAACACGATCGCGGCCACCGCCTCGACCATCCGGTCGGCAGGTTTGTTTTCTTCTTCTGTCTGGCTGTTTCCGCGATCATCCGCGCGCCTCAAGAGCAGTCCAATGGCCAGATAGGCCAGCAGGACGCCGCCTGCGGCCTGCAGGTACGGCAACCGGACCAACCTGGACGCCATGATGGTCAGCCATATCCGTATGAAAACCGAGAGACCTGTTCCCACGGCGATGGCAAGGCGTCGCTGACTGGGGGGAAGGCGGAGCGCCGTCATGGCAATCACAAGGGCATTGTCACCCGATAACACCACGTTGACGATCAAAATCTCAGCGAGTTTGATCACGCTGGCTGCAATCACTTCTCTCACCACCCCTTCGCGCAGAACTCGCAACAAAACGACCGCGGGTGGTCAGACACCTCGCTTTCTCCTTGCAGAAACGCGGCGCCAGAGGACATAAATCGCGAACAACAGGAGACTCAGAGCGCCCAGTAGCCAAAGTTCCCGTTGATGCTCTCGAAAGTGCAGGATGCGGTGCCCTACGTAAGACTCTAGCGCAATCATGGGCGCCTGTCCAAATAAGGTCGCCAGAAGAAACGGCGCAAGGCGAACCTTGGACGCTCCAGCCATCACATCGATCGCGGACGAGGGTAACCACGGTTGCAGTCTGAGCGCAAGAATGGCCACAAATATGGACCACGCGCCCTCTGCTGGAATTCGCGTAAAGGCTTGCCGCAGTTTCGGATGTCTCTTCAAAAATCGCCCCAGCGGTTTATGCAAAATCCCCTTCGCCGCCCGCCGGGCGAATATGTAGAGCAGCACCGCGCCTGTAAACGCTCCCGCAAACGTCGTGATATATCCGACAATGTAGCCGTGAACGGTCGCATTGAATCCAGCCAGAATGGCAAACGGAGCAAATGGAACGATAGTCTGAACCAGAATCAGAACGTAACTGAGGGCGATGCCGAATGCGCCGGCTTGCCGCATCAGATCAGGGATTTTCCACCATACACCCGACACATACAGCCAAACCCCGAACGCTGCCACGACCGCGAGGCAGCATCCCCACATGACGATTTGACGCCTTAGGACGCGATTCGATCGTGTTCCCTCCCCTGCCGTACGCGCTACGATACAGTTTGCCCAGAAACGGCCCAATCTTTGCCTGGAAGGAACGTCCAGACATGAGTGCTTATGAAAAGAAAAATAACATTGCAAAGATCGCGTACGTAGCTACCACCATCATGCCCTCATACCAATGGGATTCTCCATCCAGAGAAACAAGGCTGACCAAAATCGTAGTCAAAAAAATGACAACGACCTCTGTACCCGTGAAGACGAGTGTGAGCGGTCGGCCGATCAATGCTCCGACGAGCACTAAAACAGGCGCGACAAAGAGAGCGATTTGCAGACTGGATCCCACGGCGATCTCTACGCTGCCGTCCATCCGGTTGGCTCGCGCCAGCAAGATCGCTGAAAAGAATTCCGGAGCGACGCCTATAACAGGCACAAAGACCAAGCCCACGAACTGTTCGTTCAAGTGCCATTGGGTCGTCAGGGGAATCAGTGTCTTGACCAATTCGTCGCTCACCAGCGCAACAAGGACCGTAGCGGCAATGAGTATTGCCACTGTGCGCACTGCACCGGGCGGAAGAACAATCCCCTGTCTGCGGTCCGCCGCCGTAAGAAATGTGCGGTGCGTAAAGAGCGAAAATACAAAACCCAACATATAAACAAGCAGGAAGACGATTGAGACGCCGATGCTAAGAGGTTCCGCGCCTGATACACGCGGTCTGGAGAAAGAATAGATACTGGTGATGGTCAGCCCGATGACAGCGACAAAGAGCATGACACTGTTCAATCCGGCCTTCATCTGATTAAACGTTTGCAACGGCCTCCGCAGCCCGCCAACAAACATGCAGACGCCAAGCGTCAACAGCAAGTTAGCCAGAATACTGCCGATGATGCTTGCCTTGACGACGGTGTACAAGCCATCGCGCAGAGCCAGGAGCGCAATCATAAGTTCGACGCTGTTGCCAAAAGTAGCCCCCAGCAAAGCCCCTATCGATGGTCCCAGGGCATCGGCCAGAACCTCCGTCGCCTGCCCGATTACTCTGGCGAGCAGCACCACCGTGGCCGCCGCTGTCACAAACGTAACCGAGGGATCCCAATGGAAACCCGCAGAAACAAAAGTTGCACCCGTCATAATCGCAATCAACAACAGTTGAAGTTGCGGTTTACCCATATCCCACCTCATAGACCCGCACAATGTGAAACGAGATTAGCGGTACAAGCTTGATTATATCAATTGGTTGGCAGCGCGTTTAGCCAACAATGGAATCCTGCTGAAACACCCCCTCTTCTTCAGGCATTTGTTCCTGCTTGGTCAGTGTGCGCTGATATCGAGCCTGCGCTACGAGGTCCTCCCACTCTTCACGTGTATAGGCGACCCATGCGGCGCCCCTGTCTGCCAGTGTCAATCCCTCCACCAACGCCCTGACCGCAACCTTGCGCAGCGCTCCCTTGACGGCAGGCGCGGCCAGCGCGCCCGCTGCTACGGTCCCCGCCGCGATGAACCAGCCCAAGATACTTTGCCTTCCCATCCGACGCATTCCTCCTTTCGACCTGGGTTACAGTCGTGGCCAACGAATCCACCCGAGCAGATTTTGCTTCGATTCCCTGCTCTTGTGCTTCACATAAGAGAAGAACTCGCCAAGAAACTCGCTCCACTCGGCTCCTATCTGAGTTTTGTCGGCCCCTTGCACAAAGAGACTCACACTGAGGTCCACGGCCTCCTTCAGCAATGTCAGCGCGTTGCGCAACCGCTCTTGTACGGGTTCAAGCACCGCCGCGACCCCCTTTGCCGCCATGCAGTCTGCGCCAGATAGGCAGCTATTGCGCCGCCCCCAGAGATCGCCGCGGCAGGCAGCGGCAAGGAGACTGTCTGAAAGACGCCCTGCAATGGTTTGAGGTACACCGTGGCCGCCAGCAACAGTAATGTGCCGAAGAATATCAGCTGGAGCAGTCTGTTCGACGGCATGATCGACGATATTGCCACATCGTCCCGATGCCACCCTTCCATATGCATGAGTTCAGCCGTCGCCATAGTCACCATGGCCATGGTACGGGCCATCGCTTCACTGGCAAAGAAGGATAGACCCGCGCGAAACACTCCCAGCGTAGACAGACCGACGGCGATCGCGTGCAAAGCGATTTGCCGCAAGTACATGGGATCTGTCAGATCACGTTCCACGTGCAGCCTGATTCCGCGCAGATCAGAAGGTCTGCGCAGTGTGGCCAGAGCGATCGTAGGGGCCGCGTCCGTAAACAGATTGACAAGCAGAATCTGGATCGGTAAAAATGGAAGTGGCATTCCAAGCAACACGGCCAGAAACGCGTACAACAGTTCGCCCAGGTTACCGGACAGCAGATACCCAAGCGCCCGCCGAATATTGCCGAGTACCTCCCGACCCTCTTGCACCCCGCTCACAATCGTCACAAAGTTGTCGTCGGTAATCGTCATGGCGCTGGCTTCCTTGGTCACGTCTGTGCCCGCGATCCCCATCGCAATCCCGACATCCGCCTGTCTGACCGCGGGGGCGTCGTTCACCCCGTCGCCGGTCATCGCTACAACCTGACCCCGATGTTTCAGCGCCTTCACAATCGCCAGTTTATGGCGCGGAGAAACGCGGGCAAAAATCGCGACACGCTGGACTGCGCTTCGCAGTTCCCTTTCTGTCATGCGCTCCACCTCACGCCCTGTCAGGAGACATTGGCTCGCAGCGCCGCGTACAAGACCAATCTCCCTGCCCACAGCAAGGGCCGTTGCGGGATGGTCGCCAGTGATCATGATCACGCGAATGCCCGCTTCTCGACACAAGTCAATACTCTCCTTCACCTGGGCGCGCGGTGGATCCATCATGGCGCATAGTCCGACAAACGTCAGTTCTGTTTCCCACTGTTCCGGCAGTGAATCGCTCCCGGAACCTGCGTTAGCAACGCACTGTTCGTCGGTGAGCGCGCGCTTGGCGAAGGCGATTACACGCAGCGCCCCTCTTGCCATAGCATCGGCCTGCTCCAGGATCTCCGCGCGTTTCGCCTCAGTCAGTGGTTCGCTGCCCGTTTCCCCAATGACAAAGCGCGAATGGCGGATGATTTCCTCAACGGCGCCTTTGCTGATCAGTTCGTGCTGTCCGTCCGTGACACATACGACGCTCATCCGTTTTTTCTCCGACTCAAACGGCGCTTCATGCGTTCTGCGCGTCTTCTTGCTCAAGCCCCAAAGATCAACACCCGCTTTCACAGCAAATGTCAATAGGGCAGCTTCCGTTGGATCCCCCCGCACGGTCCAATTGCCAACGTTCAACTGTTCAGGCGTTTGCGCGCATGTGCGCAACGACCGACTTTGAACCATGATGTCAGCGTCATTGCACAGAACGCTCAGGCGAGCCAATTCCCGCACTTCTGACGCAGAAGTGGAATTCCCAGTGCTCGATACAATCTCTCCGCGCGGACTGTATCCTTCTCCTGTCACGCGCCACTGCCCAGTTCCAGTGGAGACCATGCGAACCGTCATTTCATTTGTTGTCAATGTTCCCGTTTTGTCGGAACAGATCACCGTGACCCTGCCCAGTGTCTCCAGAGACGACAGTTTGCGAACCAACGCGCTTGTGCTGGCCATCCGACGAACCCCGGCAGTTAACGCAATAGTGATGAGCACAGGCAACCCCTCGGGAATCGCCGACGCCGCAAGCGTGACACCCGTCAAGATCGTGTTCGGCGCGGGAAGTCCCCTAAGAAGCCCAACCGCGACCAGAACCCCGACGACAAGCACTATCCCTGCAACGAGAATTCGCCCCAACACGCGTACTCGCAACTGCAAGGGAGTGGGAGCCTGATCATCGACTGAAAGGTCAGCGGCAAGGGCGCCCATTGCCGTGCTGCCGCCTGTCTTTGTAACGATGATGCGCGCTTTCCCGCGAGTCACGCCAGTACCGAGCCACACCATACACTCACTGTTGCCGGTTGTTTTTGTTCCATTTGGCGAAGCGCGTTTTGACACTGGAACAGTTTCCCCGCTGAAAGCCGACTCATCCACTTCCAGATGATGCGCGGATACCACAATCCCGTCTGCGGATATCCGATCTCCCGCTTCAACGACGACAAGATCCCCCGGCACAAGATCGGCAGACGGCACAACATGAGTCACCCCGTCTCGCACGACAGTCGCCCCGTCGGAGGCTAGTGCTTTGAGGGCCCGCGCCCCGCGGGAAACCCGTTTCTCCTGAATGATTGCCACTACCGCGTTTACGGCCAGGACCGCTGTAATCGTCAAAGCATCCACCCACCGAAACAGCGCGAATGAAACTCCGGCTACCCCAAGCAGCGTCAGGCTCATGGGGTCCCTAATCTGACTTACGGCGATCTTCCACCAAGACGGTGTTCGCGGTTCGGGAAGCGAATTTGGCCCATACATAAACAGACGTCTGGCAGCCTCTTCTCTACTTAATCCTCTCGTCACAGACTCCTTTCCAGGCCGATTGCCGTCTGAGACCGCGAGCCCCGCGTATGAGCCCGTCGCCGGTTCCGGCGCGCTGCTCCTGGCTGTTTGTTCGCCGGTCGCACTGCGGCGAACAAACGCGATGACAGCCTCATCCACACGGAATCGCAGGTCCTCAAAGCGTGATCGCTGCGAAGCTTCAGCACACTCATAAAGAATCAGCGCTCTGCCGGTGCGAACGTCTGTTTTGACTTCGACGACTCCTCTATAAGTCGCCAGTGTCGAAGAGAGAAACCGCCCCAGCGACGGATTGCCCCGCAGCCCTGGAACACACAGTCGTATACGACCTGGCCATTGCCGCACCACCGTAGACAGTTGCATTGCCATAGGAAGACGTCCCACCTTATCCATCTCGCTGCTTGCGAACATAGTATAAACCGGTCAATATTTCGTATCCGCGGCAAACTCATCCATCCATCGGCAAACCATGACGACTCGCGCTCACCACGGGAGTTGACTTGTGCCGAGGCGGCCTGAGAAGGGTCGTGAACCGTCTTTTATGGTAAGATGGCTAATAGAGGTTGTTCAAAAAGGGGTCAGGCAAGAGCCCTTTTCGAGCAGGCTCTAGTAGTGAAAGGAGCGGACAACGTTGGCGATTTCGGCCCGCAGGAACCGGCGCCTGACCTTAATTTGGGGAGCCGTAATCGCGGTTCTGGTGGGTCTTCTCGCCTGGCGGGAACGTGCGGAGGTCATCCGCGCCCTTCCCTACCTCGCGCATGCCGATTACGCTGTCCTGATCGTGACCACCGCCTGCGAATTCGTGTTTTTCGTTATTCAGGGGTATGCCGCGCAACTACTTTACAGGATGTACGGCAAAACCACAGGCGTCGCCATTTTGACTGCCATGCTGGTGCACGCGACCATGCTGAACGAAGTCATGCCAACGTCGGGCGCGTCGGGCACGGCTGGTTTTGTGTACTGGGGAGACCGCCTCAAGTACGGTCTGCGCGATTCCATCGCCATTTCGATCTGGATGACAGTACTCAGTTACGTCGCGATCAGTCCCCTCGTGGGCGTCTGCATCCGGGCGATATTTGTACTCCCGGAAGGGCCGCGCACGATCATTGTGGACGCGTTAAAGGTCATGGTCCTGTTTGCCGCGGCAGGGGTCATGGTCGCGTATGGACTCTACCGCTATGGCAGGACGCTAGCCAGCAGAACAAAATCGGCCCTCGCGCGCAGTCTGAAGGATCACGCCCATGACGCCAGCGATCACGTCAGCGATCACGTGGTTGAGATCGGCCATGAGATGGACCTTTCTCGCCCCGTTGCAGACGGGTCGAACGTGTTGCTGCGACTGCTTGGGCGTCTGGCACGCATCAGAGCGTGGTATGACCGCGACGCCCTGGGTAGGGAATGGGAAAGAGTCGCGCATCAACCGGGCCGAGTGGCGCTTGCCACCCTGCTGCTCACTGCCATATACGCAGTCCGAGTGTTGATGCTTGAGCTGTGTTTTATGGCCCTGCACACACATCTGGGCCTCGGTGCGGCGATATACGCCTATTCGCTGACCCTGCTGTTCTCGGTAGTTTCACTCGCTCCCACAACGCTCGGCGTAGTGGAAGTTGCCCTGACCACAACACTTGGATGGTTTGGGGTGCCTGTTCCCCTTGCGCTTGCAGGCACACTGCTCTACAGAATCGCATCTTTTTGGCTGCCCATACCTGCGGGATTGCTCTGTCAAATGTTTCTGGGCAATCGCGTAAGGGTAAACTTACAATCAACGTAACTGCACAGCGAAACGACCGCATATAAATGTTAGTGTCATCATGCAGGAAATTTACGGTCATTGGAGAACATATCAATACAAGCGGCCCAATGCCGCGCAGATTAGGAGGCCCTACATGAAAGAAGAGAGAGCGACGCCCCCGTCGGCAAAACCGAGGGCGGATTTGGATGGGCGCGGTGAAGATTCCGCGACCCGGCTGTTTGGTCAGGTGGTGTCCACCGCCGTTGAATCGGCGCTGACCAAGGTAACACGCAAGAACGCAAAGGACAACGTGGCCATCTTCGTGGATTACGACAATGTCTACTGGACTTTGATGAACCGTTATCGACACGATCCCGATCATGAAGATTCCGATAAAAACTTGTTTGAACGCTTATGGAATTTCTATGGGATGGATAATATTCGGATGTTTAAAGCGTACGCGGATTTTGAACAGGTCGACGCCAACCTGACGAGTCTACAGAAAAAACGCATCCAAATCCGTCATGTGTACGCTAACGGAAAAAGTGAAGACAAAGCAAAGAACGCGTCTGACATTGAACTGTCGATCGACGCGATGGAAACATCGTATTCCGACCCCAATATCACATGCTATGTCTTTGTCACGGCGGACAGCGATATGATCCCCATCATGAGTCGCATGCTGTACCGTGGAAAGTATGTAGAACTGTTCTATGTGGAGGACGCCATCGCCAAGCACACCGACATTCGCAACTATGCGCATGAGAGTCATGATCTGTTAAGCTTCCTGCATGTTGACATCAGCCCCAAGAATCCGTCCGATTTTCTCGAAGACGCGATCGGTTACATCTCGGAATGGCATGCGCAACCCGCCAACAAGACAAAAAATCTGGGGCCCAAGTGGCTGCGCGACGGTCTCGCCGATTATCTTTCCATTCCCAGCAATACTGCGAGCCAAGTCATCGATTTGTTGCACCGCGGAAATTATATCCGCGAAGAACTGCGTACCAACGAATATGGCACGCATAAGAATATAATACTGAACACAGAAGTTGAAATTCCGTCGCGCGAACAACTGTCAACAAACTTCTAGGGCGTTGCATTTCTGATCACAGTCGATGGAGTCGTGACGATTGCCGTCGAATCTTGACAGACCATGTAGATGCGTTTATGATGATGTCAGTTATGGTGCTCCTATGACCGTCCGCCCTTATTGATCCCGACTATATGCGCTCCATAAAACAGGGGGAGGCCTGACGCCTCCCCCTGTTTTATGCTCCTGAACACGACTGCGCCGCCTAAGTTGGCGGCGCCCAGTCATTGACTGCCGTTCCCTTCACATAGGGCGCCGGAACCGGGGCGCGGCGAAGGGTTCCGGCGGCCGCAGACGCAATGGCCCTGGCCATCTGATCCAGGTACTGTGGATCTCTCAGCCGAACGCTGTCCCTTTGGTTGGTCAGAAAACCGACCTCCACCAGTACAGCAGGACACGGCGCGTGGCGAATGATAAACAGATTTTTGCGTCCCACCGCTTGCTGGGTTGATCCCGATACGCGATTGACTGCTGCTTGACAATGGATGGCCAACCCTTTGCCGGGCTCAGAATGAACCGCATAAAACACGATGGGCCCACGATCGCCCGGGTTGGTCGAACTGTTTATATGGATGCTGAGCGACCCGACAGCGCGCGTCTGGCGAATGAAGTCCAGGCGGTTCTGCAAATCCCGTTTATGACGCCCTGTCAATGTGGACGGAAAAAGTTGAGATACATCCACATCTGTCTCGCGCGTCATCTTGACCGCGAACCCGTCACGCTCCAAATAGAGCCTGATGCGCCTGGAAATGTCGAGAGTCAGGTTTTTCTCCACCAATCCGGCGCCGCTCGTTCCGCCGTCAATCCCGCCATGGCCTGGATCGACAACGATAACTCGCCGCGCTTCCCGAGTCTGATTCAGTTCCTCAGGGGTGCTCGCCCTGTGTTCCCGACCAGCAGACGTCGCATCCGGGGAAAATGCAAGCACGCGCGCACCCCCGCCGTCCACCGAGGGCATGACGCCCAGAATCACAAAGAGCGCACAGGCGCGCGCAAAACTCTTATTTGATGTTAGTATTCGCAGCATGACAGTCCCCCAAACCGATCAAGTTCGTTCGTGGTTACCCTGTCACACCAGCGGCAGTTTCATACGTAAAAAAAGATGGTGCCACGCAGAAGCGGCTATAGCGAAGCCTTCATTGTTTCCCCCCGTAAACGCTCCACGACAAAATCAAGCAATTCACGGCCCGTCAACTGATTCAGCAACATGGCGTTTGCCTTGGTCACACCCTTTGCGATCGCCCGTTTGCGCGCGTCTCCACCGCCTGACGCGCCGGTCAGATCTGCCGCCGGAATGCGCACGTCACGGGGTGGCGTCGCGCCGAGATCAGACAGGATCTCGCGAGTCAGCTTTTCAGAACTTCGCTTTACGATGACGGCATGGTCACCAATCGCCTCGACCATGCATTTGGCAGAACGTGGATCTTTCATAAACGAAGACTGAATGGCCGGAGTTTGAAACCGTACCAACATGGCATCCCAAATCACGGCCTTATCGTAGGCATTCATCCAATCGCGCACGGTGCGCAGCACACTCTGCGCCACCGGCGCGTGACTGAACTCCGTGAGAGCCCTCGCAATATCTTCATACTTCCAGCCGCGGTCGGTGAGCAAAAGCACGGATGCACGCGTAATCCTGTACACCGACATTTCGTCGGCCTGCTGCAGTTCGCCCAGTTGACCCGCCAAATAGTGCATGATCGCCGGCGCGTCTTCCGGAATCAGCACATCCATATTGGGTTGTACAATCAACTCAGAGCGCCTCGCCCGAGGCGCAACGCGAGCCCTCCTGACCACAAGACCGTGTTGCTCATGCGCGCCGACCTCCAGCAGTCCACAGAGGCTCGCCATATGCGCGAAGGTCTCGATGGACTGCCCAAGGGCGCCGGACGTACGTTTCGTGCTCCCCCCAAGAGCATCTGAAAGTGACCACAAAGGAGTCCAACTCTCCCGCGGCGCAGTCGCCAACCATTCATAAAGAATGCCCACCGCATGTCGATATCCAACATTCTGCGCACTCCTCGTCAGCTCAAAAACCGTTTGAACCAATTCGGCGTCAGACAGCGAGAGGAATTCTCGCAAGTGTTGGCCCAGCAATTGGATTGAACTGCCCTCAAGAGAGATCACATTCATCTGTTCGAGAATACGAACAACCAGAAAGACTGCGACCTGCACTCCTTCCCACGGACCTCCCGTCACAGTGGTTGTATTCCCAGACTGGCGCAAATGTGGCAGAAGTTTCGGAATCTCGCGCTTGTAAATAATGTTGGCTTTCGTGAGAGATACCTGGTTTTTCGCCACATAGCACGCAAAGCGGGTCAAGTCGCGCAAAAAAGTCAGAGCGCCGTTCTCCATGATCTGAACCTCAGGCGACGGAACAGCTGTCGTCACGGTCAAGTTCTCACAGATCACGCGATACGCGACAGCGCGAAGAGCATCGGGCAGTTCATAGCCATCCCCGATATACCAGATCTGCGTGGGAGCGAGAATGCCAACAGCGACAAGGCGCGACAGGCCCGGCGAGGGGTCCTGCGCAGCGATTTTATAGTACGGCAACACCTGCAGCAACCGCGACTTGGCGATGCCCGTTGAGAATCCATCGCTTCGCATCTCAAGGAGCGCGGCGATGAATACGGACTGTTCGAACTCTGTCAGACTGCGCCACACTCGACGAAAGCCATCGACGCTGCTGAGTCGTTCCGCGACGCTATAGACCAGCATGTCCTTCTTGACGGCCGACGCGCCCGCCTGACCGCCCAGCAATTCGTTCAGTGCATACAATTGTTTGGGTGTCAGCGAGAGCAGAGTATACTCCAGACGCAACTAGACAGTCACCTCCCCTGAGAGCAATTCTTCCAGATCTGCAATCTCGTATTCATACCCCTGTTCCGTCAAAAAACGCTGACGGCTCAAGGCAAACTCCTGATCTTTCGTCTCTTTCGCCACAATCGTGTAGAAATGCGCGTACATGCCCTCTTCCTTTGGACGCATGATCCGGCCCAGCCTTTGCGCTTCCTCCTGCCTCGAGCCAAAGGCCCCGGAAACTTGAATGGCAACGCTTGCATCCGGCAGATCGATGGAGAAGTTCGCCACTTTGGAAACGATCAGCGATGAAATCTCACCTGTGCGAAACGCGTGATACAGGCGTTCCCGTTCCTGCTGGCGCATGGCGCCCGTAATGAGCGGGGCGCCCGTACGCATCGCGATTTTTTCCAGTTGGTCAAGATACTGGCCAATGACGAGTATCAGTTCTCCTTCGTGTCGTTCCATCAGTGCCAGGACGGCCTCTTCCTTGGCGGACGCCTCCGCGGCGATACGGGCTTTTTCACGTTGCTCCGCGACCGCGTAACGACGTCGTTCCTCGTCCGTCAGTTCGATCCGGACCTCCATGCAAACCGCCGTAGCAATCCATCCTTCCGCCTCAAGCTCTTTCCATGGAGCATCAAATTTCTTGGGTCCGATGAGCGAAAAAACTTCGTCCTCCCGACCATCCTCCCGAACAAGGGTGGCTGTCAGACCAAGGCGGCGTCTTGCCTGAATTTCCGCGGTGATACGAAATACAGGAGCGGGCAGCAAGTGCACCTCGTCGTATACGATCAAACCCCAGTTGTGTCCGGACAAGAGTGACAGATGCGGGAATTCATCCTTGCCCCGTGGTCTGTAACTGAGAATCTGATACGTGGCGACAGTGATCTGGGCAGTATCCTTGTGTTCGCCGCTATACTCCGCCACCTGGTCCTCCCGCAGCGTCGTCTTCTCCAGCAACTCGCGAATCCACTGCCTGGCAGCCGTGATGTTGGCCGCCAGGATCAATGTGGACGTTTGCAGCAACTCCATCGCCCGCAGGCCGATGATCGTTTTCCCGGCGCCGCAGGGCAACGTCAGCACCCCGGAACCCCCTGCCAGACCGCCGCCTTGGTGAAATGCGTCCGCCGCCTGCAACTGATAATGGCGAAGGGCGAACGACCGTCCATCAGGCAACTCGGGCACAATGCGAAAAGACAGCGGTGTTCCTGCCGTGTATCCGGCCAAGTCTTTCACCGGGTAACCCAGCTTCGTGAGCGCCACCTTGACCGTGCCGCGAGAGAGCAGGGGTACCTCAACCTCCGTTCCTGACAGCATCCGACGCACCAGGGGAGCAATAGTCTTGTGGTGTACAATCTCCGTTAACGTCAGTTCATCCGCAGAGGCCAGAACAAGCCCCTCTTCACCGCGCCGCAGTTCCAAAATGCCATAGCGGTCCATGGTCTCCCTGATAAACCGGGCGATGGCTGACGGCACTTCATAGCGACTTAACCCTCGCAGTTGTTCAAGGATTTCCATAGAATCATGGCCTGCCGCAGCAGCGTTCCAAAGCGACAGGGCCGTGACGCGGTAGGTGTGAAAGTGGTCAGGACTCTTCTCTAACTCCGCGAACTTGGCCAAGACGAGACGGGCTTCGTCCGCGTGTCCATTATGGATGTCGAGCAGAATTGAACCGTCCATCTGTACAATGACTGGACGTGTCTGCATGTCCACTCACTCATCACCCCCTGCGACCACATGATCATGCATCTAAAATCATATAATCCTACAAACTGTGTACGAGCAGCCACCCAGGGTTGTCTGGGAGCATGTCCAATCTGCAGGAGCGGAACCCATGAATGATCAGATTCTAGTAGGACTCAGTTTTATCGTTACGGGCGTTTATCTGGTGCTCTTCTGGCGAAACCCCGCCATGGCGCTGCACGGAACGCAAAGCGCCTGGCTCATGTTTACAAAAGCGTTGCCCTGGATGACAGTGTCGATGCTCATCGCAGGACTGCTTGAACGTTCGATTGATCGTCATCTGCTATACCGCCTGTTTGGCGCGCACAGCGGATTTCGCGGCGTGTTTCTGGCAACAATACTTGGCTCTCTTGGAACCGGTTCCCGCTGGGGCGTCTATCCCCTGGCTGCAGCCATGCTCGCCGCGCGGGCCAGTCTGCCTTCCGTCATGGCGTTTACAACGTCCTGGATGTTGATCAGCATCCCCCGCAGCGCCTCCGAATTTCCCTTTTTCGGCATTCGGCTGACATTTGTCCGGATGGCGCTCAGCTTCGCGATCTCCATTTTCGCCGGCCTGATCATGCTGCTGTTTACCCGGACCTGACGGAGCCCGCAAAAAAACACCCAGCAATGGGCTGGCATACTATAGAACATCTCAATGATAGTATACCACTCATTGCTAGGCGTTAACCAGACAGGCCCGATTCCATGTACAGGATTCGGCCCCAGATAAGGGTGTATGTGCTACAGGTGTAAAAGCACCGCCTCAGTCATCTGTTCGGTTGTCAACACCGAGTCTCCGGCGCGGGCCAAATCTTTGGTTCGCGCCCCCTGTGCGAGCGCCTGTTTAACGGCGCTCTCGATTCGTTGTGCAGCGGTCTCTTCACGCAGCGAATACCTAAGGAGCAACGCGCATGACAAAATCGCCGCCAGAGGATTCGCAAGCCCTTGCCCGGCGAGGTCCGGAGCCGAACCGTGTATCGGTTCATAGAGTCCTGCTCCATCGCCCAGACTGGCCGACGGCAGCATACCGATCGAGCCCGTCAACACGGCTGCCTCGTCACTCAGGATGTCGCCAAACAGATTCTCCGTAACGATGACGTCAAAGGATTGCGGTCTGGTCACCAGATGCATGGCACACGCATCAACCAGCAGATGCTCCACTGTGACGTCCGGATACTCACCCTGCATGGATTGCACAACCTCACGCCACAGTCTGGAACTGTCGAGAACATTGGCCTTATCCACCGAAGTGAGTTTGCCCCGACGCATGGCTGCGGCTGCAAACGCCCTTGCGACGACTCGCCGAATTTCCCGTTCTGCATAGTACATCGTGTCATACGCGAACCGTTCGCCACTCGCCAGTTCGCCCCGCTCACGACTGCCAAAATACACGCCGCCGGTCAGTTCGCGAACGATCATCACGTCGACGCCAGAGGCGATCTCTGACCGCAGCGGCGAGGCGTCTATCAGTTGGGGAAAGGCTTTGACCGGCCGCAAATTGGCATACACGCCAAGAGCTTTGCGCAGACCCAGAAGTCCTGCTTCCGGCCGCAAATGTCCTGGACCCGTGTCCCATTTGGGTCCGCCGACCGCGCCCAGCAGGACCGCATCCGCCGATGTCACAGCCGCTTCCGTTTCCGACGGAAACGGAACACCGGTCGCATCGAGCGCCGCCCCGCCGAGCAGATGGGAGGAAAATTGCGCCGCGATTCTGCTCTCAGCAAGGACTCTCTGCAGGACTTGCATTGCCGCGTGAACCACTTCCGGACCGATCCCGTCCCCCGGCAACACTGCAATTTTATAGGTCAATCCGACCACCTCGCGTCTGTTCCGACAAATAAGGCCATTCCTGCCAGCCGGAATCGTATGCTGCGCCGCTTCTCAAACACGGCTGCGCCGAACTCGCCTCGGCACAGCATACGATTCCGGCCAAGCAGGTTTTTCTTCCTGACAAGCAGGTTTTTCTTCCTGACAAGCAGGTTTTTCTTCCTGACAAGCGGGTTTTTCTTCCTGACAAGCGGGTTTTTCTTCCGACCAAGCAGGTTTTTCTGCCCGCTACGGCTATTTTCCGATGAATTTCATCATGCCGCGCAACGTTTTGCCGACCGTTTCAATCTGATGCTCGGCGGACTGGCGGCGCATGGCAGTAAAGGATGGTCTTCCGGCCTGGTTTTCGAGAATCCAGTCGCGGGCAAAGACACCCTTTTGAATGTTGTCGAGAAGCCCCTTCATCGCCTTGCGCGTATCATCCGTAACAATTTTCGGACCCGCGTTATACCCGCCAAACTCCGCCGTGTCGCTGATCGAATAATTCATCCGCGACAGTCCACCCTCATAAATCAGGTCAACGATGAGTTTCATCTCATGGCAGCATTCGAAGAACGCTATTTCAGGCTGGTAGCCGGCATCCACGAGTGTCTCGAATCCAGCTTTGATCAGATCGGCCACGCCGCCGCAAAGCACTGCCTGTTCGCCGAACAGATCGGTCTCCGTTTCTTCTTTAAATGTGGTGACCAGCACGCCCGCCTTTGTGCTTCCGATACCCTTGGCATAAGCGAGCGCAGTGGCAAACGCGTTGCCGCTCGCATCCTGCTGGATCGCGATCAGCGACGGTACGCCGCCGCCCGACTCATACACCCGGCGCACCAGATGACCGGGCCCCTTCGGAGCGACCAATACGACATCGACACTGTCCGGAGCCACAATCTGCCGAAAGTGAACGTTGAACCCGTGCGAGAACATGAGCGTTTGCCCAGGTCGCAGATGAGGCTCGATGTCCTCGCGGTATACCCTGGCCTGCGTCTCATCAGGCAGCAGGATTTGCAGGACATCCGCGGTTTCTGCCGCTTGCGCGACAGAGATCACGGAAAACCCGTCTTCCTCCGCCTGGGCAGCCGATTTTCCTGGACGGACTGCCACAACAACCCGCACCCCGCTGTCACGCAGATTCTGCGCCTGCGCGTGGCCCTGGCTTCCGTAGCCAATCACGGCCACAACCTTGTCGGCAAGCATGTTCATGTCTGCGTCGTGTTCATAGTACATTTTCATTTAGAAGTCTCACTCTCTTTCGGTTTCAAATAGATCATCGTCATTCGTCGCCTCAGCCTCAATCAACGGTCGATACGGGGTGTCCGCGCCTGCGAAGCCGCTTTCCAGAACACCTGATCGCAATAGGGCGGTCACGCCAGTACGGGCAATCTCCGTCACGCCAAAGGGTCGCAACAGACCGATCAGCGCATCAATCTTTTGCACGTCCCCGGTCACCTGAACGGTCAGTGACGCGTGACCCACATCCACGATAGAAACTCGAAACGGCTCCAGAATATGGGCGATTTCGGGTCTGGTCGTCTTCGTAATGCGAACTTTCACCAAGGCCAGTTCACGCTTCACAGTCTGTTCGCGAGATATGTCATGGACCTCTATGACGTCGATCAGTTTTTGCAACTGGGCGACCATTTGCAGAGCCATGGCATCATCGCCGGAACTGACGATCGTCATGCGGCTGAGCCCTTCCTCTTCCGCTGTTCCAACCGTGATACTGGCGATATTGAAGCCGCGCCGGGAGAACATCCCGGCAATGCGCGCCAGCACACCAGGGCGGTCATTGACCAGCACGGAAATCGTCCGTTCCATTCCTAGCCCTCCCATTCCAGCGTCATTTCGTCAGTGCCTTTGCCTGGGGGAACCATGGGAAAGACGTTTTCCTCTTCCAGCACAACGAAGTCGATCACAACCGGCCCTTCGTGGGCAAACGCCTGTTCAATCGCAACTTTGGCTTCATCGAATGTAGCGGCGCGCAGTCCGAGCACCCCGTAAGCGTTTGCCACCTTGACGAAGTCTGGAGAACTGATGCGGCTCTCCGCATAACGGCGGTCATAGAAAAACTGCTGCCACTGCCGAACCATGCCCAGGAAGCGATTGTTGATAACCGCTATCTTAACCGGGAGCGCATAGTCGACCATGGTCTGCAGTTCCTGGATATTCATCTGAAAACTGGCATCGCCCGCAATGCACACGACCGTTTCGCCGGGAAGCGCAACCTGAGCGCCCAAGGCCGATGGGAACCCATATCCCATGGTGCCGAGACCGCCCGATGTGACGAATTTGCGGGGCTCTGAAAAAGGATAGAACAGCGCAGCCCACATCTGATGCTGCCCTACTTCTGTCGTTACGATCGCCTCACCGCGTGTGCGCTGCGCAATGAGTTCAATGACGGCCTGCGGTTTCAGACAAGTGTCATCTGCCCTGTAACGCAAAGGCCACTCTGCTTCCCAGGCGGCAATCTGCGCACGCCACTCCCCAGTGTCTGCAGACAGGCGATCCGTCAACAACGCCTGCAAAGTGAGTCCGACGTCAGCGACCACCGCGATGTCAACCGGAACATTCTTGCCAATTTCCGCAGGATCGATGTCGACATGGATCTTCTTGGAGTGCGGCGAAAACCTTTGCAACTTACCTGTCACGCGATCATCGAACCGTACGCCAAGAGCGATCAGCAGGTCGCAGTTTGTGATCGCCTGATTGGCCGCATACGTGCCGTGCATTCCGAGCATTCCGACAAACAGTTCGTCATGAGCCGGAAATCCACCAAGGCCCAGCAGAGTGGAGGTCACTGGAATCTGGTTGACGCGCGCAAACCGACGCAGCGTTTCGGCCGCGCCTGCGCTGATGATCCCGCCCCCCACGTACAGAAGCGGTTTCCTGGCCTGTCGAATGGCGTCCTGAATCGCTGTGAGCGCTTCATCCGACGGATGACCAGGCACGCGATAGCCGCGGGCGTCAGGCGCCGGCAACACCGCGTCGCGCGCGGGTCCGCTTGTCACTGATTTTGGCAAATCGATCAGAACTGGGCCTGGTCGGCCTGAAGTTGCGATGTGAAAGGCGTCAGCAATCACCTGTGGCAAGGTGTCAATGTCTCGCACCTGATAATTGTGTTTGGTGATTGGCATCGTGATCCCAACAATATCCGCTTCCTGGAACGCGTCGCGACCGATGCTTTCTGTGACGACCTGGCCTGTCAGCACGACGAGCGGCGTCGAATCCATGTAGGCGTCGGCGATTCCGGTCACCAGATTGGTTGCGCCCGGTCCCGACGTGGCCAGCACTACCCCAGGGCGACCGGTCACCCGAGCATACCCTTCGGCCGCGTGGATCGCCCCCTGCTCGTGGCGAGTGAGAATGTGGCGCAGCGAGGATGAATACAGCGCATCGTAGATCGGCAGCACAGCGCCGCCCGGGTAGCCGAAAATCACATCGACTCCCGCCTGCTGCAACAATGAACACAGCAGGTCAGCGCCAGTACGCACCATGCCAGCGTTCATCTGGTCGACGAATTCGCGCGCTGCTGCGGGCGCAGCGGCGTCACTACTCCCATACATGTGGCGTTCCTCCCCTACACTTCCGGATACTCTCTCTTGCCTCTTTGGTATCAAAGGCTCTGTCGGCCCGCAGCGCATCGTGTGTTTGCTGCCGCCTCTATATGAGTTGCTACTAGGACCTGCTACTAAATTATAGTCTGAGACGCCACCTACCACAACCCTTATAAGCAGATTTTTTTAAAAACTTAAACGCGGCGCCCCTGAGTACGAACCACTTTGTGAAACGCCTCCAGCAGAAGCTTTGTGATGGGGCCCGGATTCCCATCGCCGATCACTCTTGCGTCCACCTCAACAACAGGAATGAGTTCTGCCGCTGTGCCGGTCAGGAAGCACTCGTCGGCGACGTACACATCATGGCGTGTGAACGGAGTCTCCGCCAGCGGTATCGACAGCTGAGCGCAAAGTTCCATGATGGCGCGACGGGTAATGCCGTCCAAAGCGCCGAGATAAATGGGTGGAGTATACACGACGCCGCGCTTTACAATAAACACGTTGTCTCCCGAGCCTTCGCATACATAGCCTTCCGCGTTCAGTGTAAGGGCTTCAAGAACGCCCGCATTGGCAGCCTCGATCTTGACCAGAACGCTGTTTAGATAGTTTAACGATTTGATTTGAGGATTGAGCGCTGCCGGACTGTTGCGCCTGGTTGCAACGGTGATGATCCGTAGTCCCTGTTCGTAGAGTTCCTGCGGGAAGAGCTGGATGGTGTCCGCGATGATCACGACGTTGGCGCGCGGGCAACTGCGTGGATCGAGTCCAAGATCACCCGGTCCCCGTGAAACGACGAGCCGAATATACCCATCACGCAATCCATTGGCCCGAACCGTATCAATGACCGCCTCGGCCATCTCCTCAAAGGCCAGCGGAATCGTGAGAAGAATCGATTTGGCTGACTCATACAGACGCGACAGATGTTCGTCGAGACGAAAGATGACGCCGTCATAAATCCGGATGCCCTCAAAGATTCCGTCCCCGTACAAGAATCCGTGGTCAAAGACGGACACGACGGCCTGTTCCTTTTGCACCAGTTGGCCATTCAAATAAATTGTGCGCTCGACGGGCTCTTGCAATGGATCCACCCCTACATCTTTTTTCCCCTCTGACTCGCGTTCCAGAGTATCCTGAAGAGGATATAAAAAGGGCCGCGCAACAGTAGTCGTGACGGCGTGCGACGCGCGCCAGCCAGAACCTGCCGCGGGGCTTTTATCCCCAGGGTGTACACTCGCAAAAACGAGTGCGATGTCGCTCGGACCAGACCCGCAAAACGGCGGAACCCTAGACATCCTCCTGACGTTCATTTGTGAGAAATTTTTATTATTATAAATGCACGAACCGTGAACGGTCAAGAAAATTATTGCGTATAGCAACTCCTAACGGTATAATGTCCGTTAAACGTACACAGTTGTTCGCCCGACAAGGACACAGAGACCAGAGGAGGACATGGTGGACGATCCCTATTACCTGATTCGCCGCTCCCATCTGCCAGACGTTATCCGACGCACCACTCTGGTGACCGATCTGCTCGGTCGCGAACCACAGCTCAGCGTCCTGCAGGCCGTGTCGCAAATTGGCATTTCCCGCAGCGCTTATTACAAGTACAAGGATGTGGCAAAACCCTTTCAGTCCACCATGCAGGGTCAAATCGTCACTGTGGCTCTGACGTTGCAACATCAACGCGGCATTTTGTCAGAAGTGTTGAATCTACTGGCGTCCCTTCAGGCCAATATTCTGACGATCAATCAAACTTTGCCTCTGCAGGGGAGGGCCACTGTCATTATTTCACTGGAGACGCGAGATATGACGCAGGAAATGCAGGCAGCGCTTGACGCCGTTCGGGACGTACCCGGAGTCGAGCAGACCCTGATCGTAGGTCAGGGCTATTAATGCGTGTCCGAAAAGGGTCGAGGTAAGACGCCTGCAGGGGATTGGTGAAGCCCGGGCAGGCGCGCGCAGTGTACATGTGCGGTACATGAGCACGCCTGTCCGGCGCAAGCCGAGCCCCTGCAGCGCGGAGTTCTCGACCCTTTTCGGACAACCTCTATTAGCCGCGACCGGACAGCCTCACAACGCGCATAGACAGCAACATGGAGAGAGGAGCGGTTCTGCGTGCACATCCATATCGGATTGCTTGGTTGCGGCACCGTCGGCGCCGGCGTTATTGAACTTGTGCAAAAGCGCGCCGACAAGATTGCGGATTTGACTGGACGGCATCCGCAAATCACGAAGGTACTGGTGAGAAACCCGCTTAAGGAGCGCTCTGTGAAGTTTATGGGAGAACAGTTGACCACCGATCCGTCCGCTATTTTGAATGACCCCTCGATTCGCGTGGTCATCGAAACGATCGGCGGCATCGAACCCGCCAGATCCATGATCCTGCAGGCGCTGCGGGCGTCCAAGCACGTGATCACGGCCAACAAGGATCTGATCGCCCTGCACGGCGCCGAGATTCTGGAAGCGGCCGAACAGGCGCATGTCGACGTGTTTTACGAGGCGGCGGTTGGTGGCGCCATTCCCCTGATTCGCCCGCTCAAAGAGTCATTGACAGCCAACGAGATCACTGACCTCATGGGAATCATCAACGGTACGACAAACTTTATCCTGTCCAAAATGACGGCAACCGGCGCCGACTTTGACGCGGTTTTGCAGGAGGCCCAGCAACTGGGCTATGCCGAAAGCGATCCCTCCAGTGACATCGACGGACTTGACGCGGCTCGGAAACTGACTATTTTGGCTTCGATTGCGTTTCACGCCAAAGTCAGTCTGGAGGAAGTCGACACTTACGGCATTCGCAACCTGACTGCCGCTGATGTGGCCTACGCGCAGGAACTCGGCGCCGTCATCAAACTTCTGGCCACGGGCGCCGATCGTCAAGGCGACCTGACGCTGCAGGTGCGCCCGACGCTTGTGCCAAAGACGCATCCCCTGGCGCACGTGTCCGACGCGTACAACGCTCTCTATGTGCGCGGAGACGCCAGCGGCGATCTGATGTTTTTTGGACGCGGAGCAGGCTCCCTGCCGACCGCCAGCGCGATTGTCGGCGATGTGATTGAGGTCATGCGCAATTTGAGCATGGACACTTCGCTGCGAGTCAAGCAGATCTGTCTGCCGCACAAAATGGTCAAACGCGGACAGGGCGTTCCCGCCCGATATTATCTACGTTTGGAAGCTAACGACGAACCCGGCGTGTTCGCGGAGATAGCGAGTATTTTTGGCCGAGCGGAAATCAGCATGGAAACTGTGTTACAAAAACGCGTGCGCGGCCAAATCGCCGAAATCGTCATCATCACGCATGAGATCGATTCCGAAAAATTGACGCGCGCCCTCGATGAACTTGCGTTGCAGCCACATTTACAGGCCATTCACAGTGTAATGCCTGTGTTAGGAGGAGTCGAATGAGCGCCGCCCAAAACAGACGGGGTATTCTGGCCCGTTTCGCGCAGTTCTTGCCGTTGACTGACCGCACGCCCAAACTGACGCTCGGAGAGGGTTCTACACCGCTGATTGAGGCCCGCCACCTGTCCGAACGGCTGGGTCTCAGCGTCTGGCTCAAATACGAAGGGGCAAACCCAACCGGTTCTTTTAAGGATCGCGGCATGGTGTTGGCGGTCGCCAAAGCGCTCGAAGCAGGAAGTTCGGCGGTCATCTGCGCGTCCACCGGCAACACATCGGCAGCGGCCGCCGCGTACGCGGCGCGGGCCGACATGCGGGCCATCGTGCTGATTCCGGACGGTTACGTGGCTCTCGGCAAACTGGCTCAAGCCATCATGTACGGCGCGCAGGTGATTGCGATTCGGGGCAATTTCGACCAGGCGCTGACCCTGGTGCGCGAGATCGCCGAGAAGGAACCGATCACGCTCGTCAACTCGGTGAACCCCTTTCGGCTCGAGGGGCAGAAAACGGGCGCGTTTGAAATTTGCGAGGAACTCGGCCGCGCTCCCGACTATTTGGCCATTCCCGTTGGCAATGCGGGCAATATCACGGCGTATCACCGCGGCTTCACCCAATATGCGGACGCTTTTCACACGACTGTTCCAAAGATGTTGGGATTTCAGGCCGCGGGCGCTGCGCCGATCGTTCGCGGCGAGCCGGTCGCCGACCCGCAGACGGTCGCGACCGCCATTCGTATCGGCAACCCCGCAAGCTGGCAGTTGGCGCTGTCCGCTGTCTCCGCCAGCGACGGCGTCATCGACGCAGTGACCGACGAGGAAATTCTCGAGGCCTACCGTCTGCTTGCCAGTCGGGAGGGCGTGTTTGCGGAACCCGCCTCCGCCGCTTCCGTCGCGGGCGTCATCAAGCGCGCAGAGGCTGGTCTGCTGGCCCGCGGCAGTTCGGTTGTCTGCGTTCTCACGGGGCATGGGCTAAAGGATCCGGATACCGCCATACGCGCGGGTTCCGCCAAACCGGTGACAGTCGAGGCGAACATGCGTGACGTGTGGCAGGCTGTCATGGAGGCTCCCCAATGAAAATCAGCGTCTACGCGCCGGCAACAAGCGCCAATATGGGTCCCGGATTTGACTGCATGGGCATCGCGCTCGATCTCTGGAACGAAATTCACGCTGAACCTGCGCAGCACACGGAGATCGTCATCAAGGGCTATGGCGCCGACACACTCCCACGTGATGAGAGCAACCTTGTCCTTCAGTCCATACGGCTGGTGTATGACCGCTTTGGCATCACGATGCCGCCCATTCGACTCGCGATGACCAATCGAATACCGATTGCTTCGGGTCTTGGCTCGAGCGCAGCGGCCCTCGTCGGCGGGTTGCTCATTGGGAACAACCTGCTGAACTCTCCGCTGACCCGTGCGCAGGTGCTGCGCTTCGCCGTGGAAGAGGAAGGGCACCCGGACAATGTCGCTCCCGCTTTTCTGGGCGGCGCGGTGCTCGCCTATCTGCATCCCGATCAGGTCACGCATGTGACATTGCCCCTGCGCGACAATCTGCAATTTATAGCGGTGACTCCAGACTTTCCTTTGCTCACGGAACAGGCGCGCGCCATTTTGCCGCCTGTCGTTGCGCGCGGCGACGCTGTCTTCAATGTCGCCCACGCCAGTTTTTTGACCGCCGCCCTGACGACGGGCAATCTCGCGCTGCTGCGGCGCGCTCTGGCGGACAGAATGCACCAGGACGCTCGCAAGGCGCTCATTCCTGGCTTCGCGGATGTCGCTGAGGCCGCTTTACAGGCCGGAGCTCTTGGCACCGTCCTTAGTGGCGCCGGCCCCACGGTGCTCGCCATCGTCGAGGGTGGATCGCTCGCGGGCGCCGTGGCGACAGCCATGGTGGATGCGTTTCACTCGGCAGGATGCTCCTCCGAGGCGCGGATTTTGGCGCCTGCGGGCGTGGGAGCATATACGCACGTGTTCATGCGCGAGGTGTCAACGTAAGAGAGTGCGGCAGTTTCCCGTCAAGTTCAGTCCTGCTCTGCTGCTCTGTTCAGTCCTGCTCTTGACAGATGACGATTAACCCCTTATCATTTGATTCACTATTTCGACTATCATTGGGTATCATTTCGAATGTGCTTGCCCCACACATCACCAAACGCCGCGAAGGACGGAGACAATCGATTGTTTGGGCTCAGAGAGCGGGTGTCGCTGTGAATCCCGCCCCAACCGATTGCCTCAACCGACTCTGGAGCGGTCTTCCCCAAGAAGGAAGAACGGGTCAGCCCGTTAGCGCTAAGAGGGGGCTCTGTGGACCGGAGCCAACCAAGGTGGCACCGCGGGAGTCGCGCACTCTCGTCCTTGACAGGACGAGAGTGCGCTTTTTTTGTTGGCGAGAACAGCAGGCAACAGCAACACTACAAACTAGAAAGGCAGGGATTGAAGACATGCAAACACAAACTGAACTGACGGACAAACAAATCGCCTTTATCGGGGCGGGTTCGATGGCTGAAGCCCTGATCAGGGGCCTGTGTCAGACGGGCATCGCCAATTCCCAACAGATCGCGGTCACGAACCGCAAGTCGCGTGATCGTCTGGCCTGGATAAAAGAAGCATACGGGGTGCGCATCTTCCCGGACATGAGAGACACCGTATGGTCTGCCGACGTCATCGTGCTGTGCACCAAACCCAGGGATGTGCATCGGGCGCTCTCGGCCGTGGCGAAACATGCGTCGCCAGACGCCCTGTATCTGTCTGTCGCCGCGGGCTGCACAATTGCGGATATCTCGGACACGATCGCGGCGCATCGGCCGGAGGGCCAGTACGGTGCCCTGCCGCGCGTTGTCCGCACGATGCCCAACACCTCATGCGCCGTGCTCGAATCAGCGACCGCCTATGCGCTCAGCGACACATGCACGGACGCGGATCGACGCATGGTTGAAACGATTCTCAGCGCCGTAGGATCAGCGTACCCCGTGGAGGAACATCTGTTAAACGCCGTCACCGGACTCTCGGGCAGCGGTCCCGCTTACGTGTATTATCTCGTGGAAGCCATGACCAGCGCCGGCATTGACGCGGGACTCGATGAACAGACCGCGTCGTCGATGGTCGCCCAAACTCTGTATGGCGCGGCGCGCATGCTGCAATCCTCGGGACAGTCTCCCGCCTTTTTGCGCGAACGCGTGACTTCGCCAGGCGGAACGACGTTTGCGGGCATCAGCGCGCTTGATCAGCACGGGTTCTCCACCGCTGTAATGCATGCAGTGCGCAGCGCCACCGTGCGCGCAGAACAGTTGGGGCAGGAACTCACGGAACAAAAGCTGTAACTGGGCAATCTTCATGTCGCTGAGCACGAAAGTTTCGTCGTCAAGCACGCGTCACAAATAAAACGCGATCACAACCGATCTGCATGGTCAACTGCGACGCTGTCGACGCGCGTTATCCCTCGCTTCTTGGCGCGCCGTCTTCGAGCAGATTCTCCAGTTCCGAAAAAGACAGCACGATCGCATCGGGAAACGCGTCGCTCGCAGAGTTCAGCGGTTCGGGTGGAATATTCCTGCGCAAATAACGATGCTCCTTTTCATACTGCGAAAGGAGCCAACCTTCCCGCAACGCGACATGCGGCCGAACTCTTGGCGCATACTCGGCCAGCCTGGCAAAATCCGCGGTGACCTGCTTCGGTCGCGCAACCATCACCGCCAGAATCCCCGCGCGTTTGGCGACGGTCACATCTTGTGTCAGGAGATCCCCCACGTGCATCGCCACACCGGAACGAAGAGCCTCGTGCGCAAACACCTGTGGATCCGGTTTGGCTATACCCAGCACGTCAGGACCCAGAAAAGCGTCAAAATAATGGGTCAGCGACATGCGATCAAACAACGCCTTCTGATACCGCACATATCCGTTGCTGATGACGCCGCACTGGTATCCCCTGGCTCGCAACAGGTCAAGAGCCTGCGGCACGTCGTCGAAAAACGTTTCCTGGCTGATGCGCTCGCCGAGTTCTCCGCGCACCAGATCCTCCAGACGATCCGTCCAGTCCACCCCCTGCTCGCGGGCGATGGTCATGACAAGATCATCCCAGTGAAAGGCGTCCACACGCCGATCTTGCGCGAATCGCTTCAACTGTTCCCGAATCAATGCTTCGCGAGGTTCGCGCACGCCGTACGCTTCGAGTTTTTGCCACACGCGAGGCAACACAATTCTTTCAAACGGTGAATCCACCAGTGTTCCGTCAAGGTCAAATGTAATGAAAGCGATCCCGATCACTCCCAAACGATGTTCAGACAATTGCAGGCGCCTGCGGACAGCCCGGCACAACAGCAGACCACTCTTTTGCGGAGGGTCAGGCGAGCCCGGCACGCAGCGGTTCAAAACGACTGCGGCGTTTCCGCGCGGCAGTGATCCATCAACCATTATACCTCTATCTCAAAAACGACGTGGTCCGACGGACATAAATATCGAAGGCCTGTAACCTTCCCGCGCCTTCCTACGTCAATGCATTGCGGAGAGGTGACGTAACCATGGGGAAAATGGCAATGACAAGATATTTGGGAACGAGCGTATTGGCGGCCTTTATCACGCTGGGACCAACCCCGTATTCTTCTTTGGCGCATTCTCAATTTCCATCGGCAAAGGAGCAGGCGTACGCCGCTATATCACGGAGACTTCCTTTGCTGGCCCTGTGGATGACCAGCGCGAAGACAGGATGGGGGCTCGCGACAATCGACGGCAGTCCGGTTCTGCTGACAACCGGCAATGGCGCATTGACCTGGTCCAAAACCCGCCTTCCCCCAGTGGCTCGTTCCTGGCAATGGAGCTTTTACGCCCTGTCATCCACAGATTCATGGGTCGTAGCGCGCGATCAAAAGGCGAACATCGATCGCATCTATTTCACGAACGACGGCGGCCTGCAGTGGGCTCGTCTCAGCTCTGTCCGCGATACTCAGTCGTTTGCCAATCTTGACTTCGTGAACCGTTCACGAGGTTGGCTCCTCACAAATGGCTTCCCAGCCACGGTTCAGATGATTTGGCATCTCGACATAACCAGCGATGGCGGTCGTCACTGGCAACTCGTCTCCAATTCTTCTTCGGCCGCTCTACATGCTGTTCCGGAGTCAGCCTACGCGGACTACTCGTTCACCGGACCACAGACCGCATGGATTACGGGGATGAATCCGGTCACGGGTACGGCGGACTATGGCGTGACCAGAGACGGCGGGAGGTACTGGCGGTATTATGCGTTGCCAGCCCCCTTGAAACAAAAAGGTTACATGGCGACTCTGTTTTCCCCGTATTTTTTCAGCCCCTCACGGGGCGTCATGCCAGTGTCCTATCAGGTGAACGCACGGGGCAGAACGTTCACTACGATTTTCGAGACTAGCGATGCCGGCGTACATTGGCGCGCAACCGGATCGGCAGCGTTCTTGCGCACCAACCAACCGATCATCTGTGACGTCTCAAAAACCGGCGCGATTTACGCCGTCGCGAATTCAGGTCGGAATGAAGGCATTCTGTACGTTACTCGGAACGCAGGCCGCACTTGGCAAAAGGCAGGAAGTTCACAGGCGCTCTTCGGGGTCAGTTCCGTATGGTTCGTCTCGCCCAGAAAGGGGTTCGCGTACACGGACAGCCCCAACGGAAAAACTACTGTGCAGGGGCGCAACGGAGGATGGGCGGTAAACTGGGGCCTGTATGGAACCGCACCCTTGGAAGGCGGCATTGTACAGACAAATAATGGAGGACGCACTTGGAAGACGGCGATGGCGCAAGTCATGGACTGATTGCTTCAGAACGCGACAGATACATTTTAACCATTGGCGATGGCGACCGGGCTTGGGAGCAAAGCGTTCGATCGCGCGGGGTGCGCGACCGCGCGCCAGCCAACTGACGAAGGCGCTCACTTCAACGGAGGTGCCCACTTGAGCATTTATAAAAAACGATTCACTCTTATCGGAACAGCCTGCATGGTCTGCAGCGCACTCCTGGGACAGACCATGGTGATCCCCCACATAAGTTCCCCAGACGTGCGTGGAGAAGCGGCGCGCCCAATCACGGTGATTCAAGCCTCTCTGTCGAATTCCGGCTTGACGCAGTACACGCTACACGCAGTCGCGTTTGCCAATGTCGAGCGCGGGTGGGTCGTGGGCAACGGAGTGATTCTCGGCACGACGAACGGCGGAAGTCGCTTTACGGCGCAGTATCGGGGCTCTCTGGATCTATTCGGCGTGCAGGCGCACAGCGCCCAGGATGTCGTGGCGTACGGCCTGCATGAGCTGCTCAAAACGAGCGACGGAGGGCGAACGTGGACTTCACTCAGGATGCCGTATGGCCCGATCATTCAAATGGACTTCACCTCCAGGACGACCGGATTTGCGATCGGCGGCAACGGCAACAACTTCGTTGGCAATCTCTATGTGACGAAAGACGGCGGCAACGCCTGGCGTCGAGTTCCGGGCTTGCGCCAAGTGATGGCGCTGACATTTGCCAACGCGCGCGTGGGCTGGGCCAGCACATATCATTGGATCTATCGCACCGAAAACGGCGGTTCCACCTGGACTCGCGTGACGCGTACCCCGACCAATGGGAGCGTGAGACGCATGGACGCGACGGGCGCGCATCATGTATGGTTGCTGTCGATCGGCGCGTCCGGGATGTCGCAGACCAGTTATTCGGTGTTTGCCAGCGTGGACGGTGTGCATTTCAAGCCGGTTCTTGGAGTGTCAACTGCGGGCGCCGGGCCCGCGCCAGGCGATGCGATACATGCCGCACAGGGGCCGGGCACCTCTCCGGGGCCTTTTGTCGCGGTAAGCGACCGCGTCGCCTACATGGCGGGAGAATGTGAGGCGTGCGGCGCGGGGATCACCATGTTTGCACGGACGTCTGACGGCGGGCGAACGTGGACGGAGTATCCGCCGATCCCCGATCTGCCGGGTCTCCCGAACAGCTCTGGCAGCGGCTCGGCAGCGGCGTTTCCGACTGCCTCCGACGGTTGGCTGATCGGCGACATGGTGGGCATCTCCCATCAGCTCTACCACACCACGGACGGCGGACGCCATTGGTCGCAGGCGTACCCGAAAATAACGCCTGCCAACGGATTTTCATTTGTCAACCGGGCGGTCGGCTTCGGACTCGGCGTGCCGGGCCACGCCAATGACGTTGTAAAAACGACGGATGGCGGAGCGGCGTGGCAGGTTGTCGGCCGATTGCCTGTAACGGCCGCCCCGCAGTTCCACGGCGGTTCAGCGGCGCCTTGGACCATTCATTTTGTGTCTGCGCGGCGCGGTTTCGCCGTGGGAAGTGATGCGCTGCTGTACGGCACGGTCGACGGAGGCCGCATCTGGCGCCGGATTCCGTTGCGCATCCGGCATTACCCCTACATGTACGGCAGTGTCTGGTTCGCGAACGCACACGCCGGCGCCTTCGTGGTCACCGGCTATAACAACGCGCCTCGCCGCTTCCTGACCACGAACGGAGGGCAGACTTGGCAGACGGCGACACCCGTCAACCTGCAGGTTGCCCAGTCTGAAATGCTGCCGCCCTCCCTCGCGCGCGCCGCAAGCATCCAGATACAAAGAACGAATGGCCAGGACGGCGTCGGAACGGCAGGATCGCAGGTTGCCTGGGTGACTGCAATGGACGGTTTTTCTCTCACGACAAATGGAGGCGATACGTGGAAGACGGTGAAATTCCCTCAAAACATAGCGAACCAACCAGAGATAATCCAGTTCACGTCATCCAGAGACGGCTATGTACAATTTTGGGACGGCAGCATCTACCGCACTGTTGACGGCGGACGCAAGTGGACCCTTGTGGCGGAGTGACGCGGACTGCGACCATAGTGACCTGCATAGCGATGCTGACGCATACGCTGATAGGCGCCATTCATGCGCATCCAGCAACACAGAGCAACCGGTACGTCCCATGCCTGCTCACAACCCTGCTCATTTTGACCGCATCGCAGAAAACCGCTATAATAAAGTGAGATTCTTTATATTTTGCAGGGAGGTCGATGGACGGATGAACTACCGTCGTTTAGGGCGCGCTGGCGTCAAAGTCAGCGAGATTAGTTTGGGATCCTGGCTTACATACGGAGGATCTGTGGGACGGGATACGGCCATTGCCTGTGTGCATCGCGCCTATGAGCTGGGCGTCAACTTTTTTGACACCGCGAACGTATACGACCGCGGCGCTGCTGAAACAGTGTTGGGTCAGGCCATCAAAGAGTTCCCTCGCGATTCGTATGTGCTGGCTACCAAGGCCTTCTGGCCCATGGGAGACGGCCCCAACGATCGTGGACTATCCCGCAAACACATCATCGAGCAGTGCAATGCAAGTTTGAAACGACTTGGCGTAGACTATGTGGATCTATGGCAGTGCCACCGTTACGACCCGGAAACACCGTTGGACGAAACGCTGCGCGCCATCGACGACCTGATCCGTCAGGGCAAAGTGCTCTATGCGGGTGTCAGCGAATGGTCGGCGGTGCAGATTACCAACGCGTTGCATGCGGCAGACCGCATGGGGGTGGATCGCATCGTTTCCAACCAACCCCAGTACAGCATGCTGGAACGATACATCGAACCGGACATCATCCCCCTTTGCGAGCGCGAAGGCGTCGGACAGATCGTCTGGTCTCCTCTCGGACAAGGCATGTTGACCGGGAAATACACACAGGGCGAGGCAGCGCCCGCAGGCACCCGCGCTGCCAGCGACCGGACAGCAAAGATTATCGGCAGGCTAATGACCGAGGAAAATTTTGCGCGTGTTGAAAAACTGCGCACGATAGCCAACCGTCGCGACATTTCTCTAGCCCAACTGGCGCTGGCGTGGATTCTCCGCCAATCGAATGTGTCGTCAGCCATCATCGGGGCAAGCCGCCCGGAACAGATCGAGGAGAACGTCAAAGCGTCTGGCGTCGTATTGACGCCCGGAGAATTGGATGAGATCACAGCGATCCTCGGGGACATGTGATAAAGTCCGTACAACAGGCGCTATGATCCCATATCTAGTGTTTGAGGCTTTAATCAAACACTAGATATACTCCAGTGCGCCTGCCTAAATTTGGTTTATCATATGTCCCTTCGCCTGACAGGCGCGTGGTGCGAAATGGAGTGAAACCAGGATGAACCACGACCGCGAGTCGCGAATCTCCCTGATCGTCCGGTCCACAGCGATCGATGTGAACGGGCACGTCAATAACGCCAAATACCTGGAATACATTGAATGGGGACGAGAGGCGTTCTACGAACAGGCCGGGCTGTCGTATGAGACATTGCTGGCGCAGGGCGTGATCACTGTGAGCGTCAACATCAATATCAACTATCGCCGGGAGGCGAAACAAAACGATGAGTTGACCGTGATCACGAGACCCGGACGCATGGGGCGCAGCAGCTTTACGATGGAACAGACTGTGATCCGTGAACGCGACGACGTTCTGATTGCCGACGCCTCTGTCACCCTGGTCACGGTGGACGCCGTGACTCGCGCGAGCGTTCCGGCGCCTGCGGCGCTGCGCCGCCTCTTTGAATCATGATCACAGCCTACGAAGCCATCGGCGGCGCGGAAACGGTCGCGAAACTGGTTGACGCCTTTTACCCCCGAGTACAGGCGCACCCCGATCTCGCCCCCCTGTTTCCCGCCGACATCACGCCGGTGCGAGACAAGCAGCACCTCTTTCTCACGCAGTTCCTGGGCGGTCCACCCGTTTATTCCGAACAATATGGACACCCGATGCTGCGCGCGCGACACGCGCCGCACCGGATCACACCCGCTGCCGCAGAGGCGTGGCTGGGCTGTATGGAGGCGGCCATGGACGAGATCGGCCTCACGGGCGATGTCCGCGACTTCATTTTCGAGCGCCTGACCACCACGGCGCGCCACATGGTCAACAGCGCGGACGGCGCCGACTGACCCAAGGTCGCCGCAAGCCTGGGTCCAAGCCTGCGCCATAACTATTCGAAGCGCAGACGCGCAGCGCCTGCCATTGCCAATCGTGACAAACAGCGCAAAAGCCGCACTGGTCTTTGCGCCCCAGTGCGGCATTCGGTCTGGCCTATTACGGAGAACATATCTCCGCGACAGCGAGCAGGACGTCAAATAGCAACGTCCGCCGTCGTCAGTTACTGATAGCGATTCTCGGTTTGCCAGGGTTGAAAATGGCCCGCCTGTTGTTGCGGATGCCTTTGATTTTGTTGATCAGTTCCCTGGAAACCACCCTGAGCCGCGCTCTGGTATGCCTGCGGACTCTGCCATGTGATCGGATTTTGATCCGCCGGCCTGTTCTGTGACACTTGCCATGGTTGTGGTTGCTGCCACTGCTGCCCAACCGCGCCCGGCTGCCACTGCTGGGCAGCGCCGTTTTGCTGACCTGCGATGCCCGTGCGCTGCATGGCGCCCCGGAGGCCCGCAGCCTGCACAGTGTGCATCGTCATTTGGACATTCTGGCGATGTGACTGAATCGATTTGTGCAGTTCCTGGTGGCTAACGGCGGTCGGAGACGGATACCAACCCTGTCGGGCCATGATCTGGTAGCAATCGGCCTGTTCCGCCAGTGTCTCATTGAGCATGCGTTGCATTGTTTGACGAACCTGCGCACAATTAGCCTCTGTTACCGCAGTGGTGTATTCGCGCGACTGATGTTTTAACATGATGAGGATTTGGTGCATCAAGTCCTTTTCCTGCAACTGCGTTGTCTGTTGCTGTGTCTGCATGGTCTGTGTCCTTCCTTTCACCACTCCACTTTGTCAACCGTTCAGTGCGCGATGGATTCGTGTTGTTCGAGAGTGTGAACCAGTTCGTCATGACGGCGCTGATGCTCGCCAATCACGTGATGAAGAAACTGCTGCACTTCCGGTTGCGAGACGCTCGTCTGCGCCGTGGCGCACATTTTGATGAGCAGGTCTTCCCCACCCAGCATGTCGTTCGCATAATTCAGTTCCTTTGACGTGAGCGGTTGCATGAACAATCCCCTTTCTGAGTTATCGGACGCGTGCATGATCCTGACTCGCGTCACTCACCTGCGTAGGATGCGCAGTGGGGAATTTTTCTATACAAGAGAGAATCAGACCTGGCTCTGCACCCCCCCGGCTCCGAAAGCTTTGCCAATACGCAGCGTAAACAGTACAATAAAACGGGCTCAGTCAGGGGGGAACAACGCATGAAAACGCGGCCAGTCATCAGAAAGGTTACGATCCTGCTGACCTGCCTGTGGATCGTAACGGCGGCGTGGCAATCGTTTACTACGGTGCCTCAGACCATCGCGCGCTCCCTGGCGCAGAGCGCCCGTCCAGACAAACAGGCGCGACAAGTCGCAAACCTCGTCCGCGCTCATATGCCGCTTACGTCCAGACTCACCGTGTTGTATCTGAATGGCATCGACGGCGGCGATAACTTCTACCGCGTTCGCTATTTGCTGTATCCTCTGTCGTTCGTGGACTATTGGTCATGGCGCGACCCGAATCAGGGCGGCTATGTGTGGAATATTCCGCGCTTCACACAGGCTGCCTCGCTGCGGAGCATCATGCTGAATCGTCGCGTCAGTTATGTGATTGCCATCGATCACCCGGCGATTCTCCGATTGCTGCACGCATCCGCCGTCGGTCTCTACCTGTACCGCGTCCATCGCCGCAAACTCCTGACCGGAGCAACACTGGCGTCCGCGTTGTCCCTGGTGGTGAGGGTTCCATGATCGGGATTGGCTGGACGCTATTTGTCGTCACCCTCACCGCATCGGGATTTTTACTGTTGCGGCCATTCGGACTGGCTCTTCCGGAGCGGATCGCAGCCGGATTTGTCGCTGGATCCACTGCGTTGCCGCTGTTGCTGTTTGTCGTCAACACCTTTTGGGGCATCCCAGTACTCGCGACGAACGGCGGAGGTCTGGCGTTTTTTGGGGTCCTGTTGCTGGCTCTGGCGATCGGAGTCGCTGTCGAAGCAGGTCCTGCGTGGCGCAGGCGTGGGCAGAGGCGGACTAAAAAACCTGCGCAACGCGAGCGCAAGAACGGGATCAAGCACGGGCAGCAATCCGTTCCGGCGCGTGTGGCCACGGTCATACTGGCGGTCGCGATCGCGATCTTTCTGTATCAGACGGCTGCGGGCGCCGCCAAACCTCTGTTTGGTTGGGATGAGTATTCTTATTGGCTGTATGCGGCGAAACTCATCACCCTGTCGGATGGCAGAAGCACAGTGCTGCTCCACAACGCGTATGCGAGTTATCCCCTTGGTTTCCCATATCTGGTGGCCTGGTGCTACCATTTGATAGGGGTGATCTCCATCGCGCAGGCCAAATGGATCTCTCCTCTCCTCACGACCGCAACGCTGGTTACCATTTACAGCCTGCTGATTCGCCTGCGCATCGGCCGGTTTCTCGCGCTGCTGGCCATCGCGTTAACCGTATGGGGCACAGAAACCCTCCTGCTGTATAACTGGCTTGCCTTTGGCGAGATGGCCTTCATGGACACCTACGTAATAGGAGTTCTGTACGGCGCGGCATGGTTGCGCACACAGAACCGGAGCGACCTCGCTTTGTGCGGACTGTTTCTCGGCCTCTCGACTTTCCTGCGAGTGGACGGCGCCTACGTGGCCATTTTTACGCTGATCCTGTTATGGTTTGCAGGGATCGGAACTTCTCGCAAAGGACTCTGGATGTCCTGGATGGTTGCTTTAGGCGCGGCTGCCTTGCCCGCTCTCCTCTGGGCCTACTTCAAGGACCACTACCACGCTCGGGCAGGATGGATCACCCGCCTGTCGTGGAGCACCATCAGTCACCGACTGCAGCCGCCATTTGTAACCATGGTGTGGAATTCCATGTGGACTACGATTTCCAACCTGCATACGTATCCCATTGGCGTATTTTTCATCGTTCTAGTGATCGCAACGTTATTGACGAAAAGGCGCGAACTGTATTTCCTGTGCGCGCTCGTCTGCGCGCAGATCGTCTACCTGTTCGTCGCCTATATGACCGTCTTCTCGGCATTTGAGGCTCTGCACGCATCCAGCCTTGACCGCTATCTGATGCGTGTCGATCCGCTCATCGCCGTGGCCTTTGTCCTGCTGCTCTCAGGCACATCCGGAGGCGTCAGACAATCGGTCAGGTACGCACCTGTACAAGGACGACGCCGACCAGGATCACGACAGTCCCCACCCAACGAAGCGGTGTCGCCTGTTCATGCAAGATGACGATTGACAGAACCAGCGCTAAAATATAAGAGATGCTCTGCAGCGGATACACCACATTCAACTGCGCGCGCGACAGAACAAAGAACCATATCAGTGTTGCAACCACATACAGCACCAAACCGGCCCAGATCAGAGGAGACAAAAAGACCACAAACAGATTATGCAGCGTCAAGGCGCCAATGCGATCCAACCCGAGTTTAAACAACAATTGGCCGATCACCAAAAGCACTACGTTGACCAGCACCAAAACATAAACCAGCATCCACTTCTCTCCCTGCCGCAGATTCTTCGAACCTATTGTACACGATCGAGCCAGCCGAATGCAGATATGAAGCTGTTTTCCATAGAGGAGGCAATTGCGAATGAAAGAACGGTTTCGCTTTGACGATCGACTGCGCATTTACATCCCCGACCTGAAAGAAGAATGGAACGATTACAGCAGCGATGAACGAATGCGCATCCTCGAACTGTGGGAGCCCATGCGCGGGCGTATACCGGGGATAATCGCCGAGTTTGAAGCCGAGATTGACGAGCGTCATCAGTTATTGCAGCAAGTGGAAGAATGGGAACAAACCGTAGCATTGATGGATGAAATTTCGGACTACGCAAGCCGGATAAACGATCTCAACATCCTGTATCGAACACAACCTGACGCAGACGAGGAGTCTCCTGAACTGCCAGGTGAACATGGCGATAAAGAAAAATAGCATGCGTTCTACACAACTAAATTGCCGTCAGACTCTCGGCTAATAACTGCTGAACTGGACTGTCTCGATGCGCCCTGGTTCACCAGGAGTGATGAGTCGTTGCAGCGCTGCTTTAAGGACCGCTGTCTGGGTGACCGCGTCATGCGGCTTGCCCAGCGAATGGCCAAACGCAAACCCTTCGGGGTGAATGGCCCTGGAAGGACGCATCAAGCCTGATTGCTCTGGATCGATGGTGATCAGCGTCGTAGGGATGCCAATCATTTCAATGGCGCGTTGAACCGTGACCACGGTTCGATGGCAGAGCGGTCACCCGGCCGTGAGGAGCACCGCGTCAGCCCGCGAGCGATCCACTTCTTTGGCAAGCTCGGGGGCGGTGACGGCCATAATCTCATTCAACCGCATGGCATATCCCATCATGGACAGATGCTTGTCGGCGACCTGCGCGATATATCCTTGCTCCGCCAGTTCGCGCAGCCGATCGATCGGAAAGATCGTGTTCGGATCCCGCCGCGGCTCTTCCCAGTTATAGTGCTCAATGGGAGCGCCATGCGTCACTGTCAGGTCTTTCACGGAAACATCGCCGGGAATGATCCGATACGTGGCATCGCCCGCACGGTCATACGGTTCCTGCGACCGCAAATGAATGCCGGCGGTGGATACAATCATGATCGTCATCTGCTCGAGAGACTTTGCTACAGGCGTGTATGGAATGGTCTTGCGCGATAGTTGCACCGACACGTCATCCACCTCGTTATTTAAATGGCGTCATTGAACGTATGTTCTTCGGAACCCGCGTTACATAAAAGACCCTGGATCATAGATCCAGGGTCTCCGATCGCTAGTATCGCTTACAGTTTCGAAACGTTGGCTGCCTGCAGACCGCGATCGCCACGAACGATCTCGAAGGTTACACGCTGGCCTTCGTCCAACGATTTGTAGCCGTCTCCTTGGATGGCGCTGTAATGTACGAATACATCGTCCCCGCCTGGTACTTCGATGAATCCAAAGCCTTTTTCTGCGTTAAACCACTTCACAATGCCTTCTTGCATGGTTCCTGCTCCTCCTAAACCGCTCACTTAGCGGTACCTTCAGTTATGCGTCCACAGAAGTCGCATGTCGCAACTTCGTCTCACCGTTCGCGAGTCGCTGCATGTTGATTAGCGAGAACAGTTACTACTATACGCATAAAAGTCCAACTCTATTCAGGAAAGGCACTTCTATAATCGTGCATTCCCAAGTACAGCGGGTTCAACGCGTTCGACATACTGTGTTCGACCAGGTCATTATGCCACATCTTTTGCCATATGTCCAGCACTTTTCACAATTTTATACCCACGATCTTGTCTGTGCGCAATCGTCGAGATTCCACTTGCAATCACGTGATACTGGCCAGACCGCATGTTCAGTTCGTATTCTGCCATTTGTTCTTTCCTTTCTGCAGTGTTAGCCGCATGTTTTTACTCCGGACTCATCGCCAGTTCCCATTCCGAGTCGGTTCCTTCCTCCGCCGGTGCCACCCAGATCTCCGCCGCGTCCATGAGCCACACGCCATCACTCTGCGCCATGAGCGCTCGCAGCGCTTCTCCCGCGATGGCTCGGGCAGCTGACGGCGGCACGGCATTGCCGATGCGTTCCCGCCACTTGGCATCTGATTTTCCAACGAGTTGAAACGCCTCGGTTTATGCAACGCGAAACTTTGATGCATCTGACGCAGACAATCTGTCCATGCGCAAATTTGGATTCGGCCGTACACATGGTGAGGGGGTGAAATGGAGGTGAAGAGGAAGGCGAGATCGGCGAGGACGGATGAGCGTGAATGCGCTCACGTGTTGATCACGTTCTTGAAGTCAGAGTCATTCCAGAAAGAGAGGTGCTTTCGGTGTCCTGCGAGGAAAAGTTGGTCCATGCGTTGACACAGACCCATTTGGCCCTTCTTGCTTGTGCAGAGTGTATCTGTGATGCCAACACTGATGCGGAACGCGAGATGCTTCAGGCCATGTGTGAATTATTGGCCACACAGGCCAAGGCTTTGAATGATAACCTGCTCACCAGGAACGACGATGCCCAAACGATTTGTGCTGTAAAAAATTCAGAAGGAGTGATCAAGAGTGACGTTAAGTAAGAGTCAAATTTACCTGTACGCAGCAGACTACGGTGACTACAACTATGCCACGGAAGTGGCGACCCACTTTGGTTTGCCTAGTGGAAACGTGGTTGGTAGCTATGCCTTGGCGTACACGGCCACAGCGAGCGGAAAATTCATGGTCGTAGCTGTTGGTCAAGCGGCGAATAATGCTTTGTTTTACAACCAGTGCGGATTTTCCGGATTTATAGCAGGGAGCACTCCGTTTAACTATCTGAACACTGTGCGTGATATCCTTCCGGGAGCCAATAACTACATGAACGCCTCCGGGTCAACGGGCACAGACAGTTACGATTTAGCCTTCAATTACGTGTACTACGCGCTGAACGGCAACTGCAATGGGTGTTACAGCGGCATCTCCCCAATTGACCCTACCGATTCTTGTATCGGGGCAAACCCAGTCAACGGAAACACCGAGAATTTTGGGAATAGTTGCAGTGCATCTGTCGGTTGTAGCGGCTCCAGTTCAACGTGCAGTGATACTATCGCCGATGTTCAATCTGCTGCCGTCTCTTCTGGATGGGATCCGGAAAATACCGCTCAGAATATCATCAATCTCATGACTGGCATGGGGGTTAACACGTCCGGGTTCGACAAATACATGGCTGTGGCAGCAATGATTAACCAAGGGTGCTACAATTGCCCAAACGCCTGTTACGAAGAAAATTCTGGTTTTACGTGCAACTGCAGTTCGCCCGTTACCAACGAAGGATACGGCGTATTGCAAGAAACGAATCTCTCGCATGCACAGAAAGCCCTGAACGAAGTAACGAATCAGGGGCAAAGCACGACAGTTTGGTTTCCGGGAGGAATCGATGCTTGTACATTAGTATATGATCCGGGTACCGCGTTCGCTGAGTTTTACTGGTGGGCCTTCTCTACGTCTGCTAATAGTTGTGGAACAGTGGGCGAATGGATCGGAGCCCCATGTTCTGCGGTCTGCTGTGCGATTCTGCAATACACGAATCAGACGGGAATTTCCTGCACCAATTCGAATTGTGCTTGTAGTTCGTAAGATGAAGAGTGGCCAACGCACCTCAGTTGGCCACTCTTCTAATGTACAGCAGATGCCGGTATGATCCCATCAATTTCAAAGATAATATTTCCATGCCCATAAGCATTAATGAGGTTGACTGGCGTGTGTAACGGTAGATTCACAAGCCCATTTACACCCCTAAGACCGGTTAAACTGCTGTTCATATGGATGGTTTTGAAGAGTTTCCATCCTGTCTTGGCGGCCGTCTGTTCTGTCCTTAAACTTTCTCGATTTTGAACGTTTGCAGATCCATAATACGGCCAACTGATCAGATTGGCTGGCCGTATTATGGATCTGCGCATCGCATACACAGTCACTGGAGAATCGGAATATAGAAGCAGCCATACAGAAGAAGCCTTCTCGTTGACGTTGCGGGATTTCGATGGAGGAAAGTAAGCGAATAACTCACCATTTGCAACGGTATCAAAGACCACCCCCATGGGGATATATTCTGTTACCATACCACCTCTCGCCGGAAAGTTAAAAGTTGTGGGAACGATAGCACCAGTATCCGTTAGAGGATGTCCGATGTTAAGAAAGTAAGTCCGATTTTCCTTGACTGCAAACGTGACCTTTAAATAATGGTCCCCCTTGGGTATGGAAGTGAGCATAGAACGCGCGTCGAAAGTGGGGGTATTTAGAGCTTCAGTTTTACGCACAACTGTCTTCCCCGCCTCCGTAACGTGCTGACTGGATTGCTGCGATGAAGCGGCGGATGTGGCTCCACACCCCGATAACATGATCGCCGTACTCGCAATAATGGCGATAGAACCTGCGCGAAAAATCCCCTGCGCTTTCATTGCACATCACCGCTTCCTTTCATGGTCTCCAATTAGACGATTCACAGCCAAAGAGGTTACAAAGCGTCCGAGATGCACGAAATTGCACTCTTTCCCATCACTATCCCCCGTACCGGACTCCTCAGCCCCCGAAAAACATGGTCGACGCATCGAACCTCATGCGCTGCTCCGCCAAACGCACACGGACCATGTCGCGTAAAATGATCGTGACCCACCGAAACCCTATGTGTGCATGTGATACTGTAAGAGGCGAAACGGGGGATCGTCCATGACGCAGGACGACATCAAACACGAAGTGGCGACGCTGCTCACGGTGCGACGTTGCTCTTACAACGAGATTGCGAGACGCCTAGGCCTCACAGAATTCAGAGTGGGCGATATCATCACCGACCTTCGACGGATGGGCCCTGCCGCCCACGACGCACCGGAATCAGCGCATGGTGTTCCGCCTGGCTCAGCCGGTTGACCACACGGAACTCCAGGAAGCCATACAGACCGTGGAGCTTGCCATCGATCGGTACGCGGCGGTCATGGAGGATTCGCCGGCGCACGTGCTGTGCTTCTTGAGCGAACGTGAAACGGTGGAGTTGGGCGCACAACTTCTTGGGTTTTCAGGCTGGGACGGTCAGGACACGCCGACTGCAGTTGTGCATGCTTTGGCTCGGGTTCTGGAGAATGGTGGGTACAATGTGCCGCCGTTGTCGGGGTTCACGCCGGTTCGGTGAGGACAAGCTCCTTTGTCTCACCGGCTGAGATCGCGCCAGATGTGACACGCATGGAACACCCTAAACAGGGAGAATTGTACGTTACGAGTTCTCGCTGTGAGATTAAAGTTGTCGATGGACCAGTTTATCTCTCACCATCTACCAGCATCCATATATTGTTGAACAATACTGGAAGACTCCGCTAACGCCGTTCAATGTTAGGGTGCATAACCATACGATATCACACAAGTCAGACGGTGGTTTGATGCATGTCGCCGGAGCGCAGAACGAGTGTGAGGGGAGGAACGGCATGAATCCACGCCGACCAGAACTGGGCAAATGGCTGTTATGGAAGCTGTTTTGGCGCGACGCCGCCATTCGGCCTCACCTGCCCGCGACCAGACCATTTTCAGACCATGCCCTTGAGACTATGATTAACCAATATGGCTCTGTGTACGTCAAGCCCACAGCGGGAGCGCGCGGCCGGAGCGTCATGCGTGCCTACCGCCGGGAACATGGATACGGTCTGCACTATGAAAACAGGTACCCGATGCGCATTGAAAGTCTGCCGTCACTGACCAGGGAGATCCGCAGGCTGGCGGAAAATCGTAAACTGATCGTGCAACAGGATGTCAAACTGTCCCGAGTTCATGGCAGATCGTTCGACATTCGGGTTATGATGCAGAAAAACGGCAAATTCCAGTGGACGTGCACAGGCATCTGCGCCAAAGTGGCCGGGCCCCATTCCGCCATTGCCAATGTGGCGCGAAGTCGCGGCACAGTCCTGTCTCTGGCTGACGCTCTGCGAGAGTCACAAGGGTGGTCAACCCTTGACATTCGGGTGCTGCAACACCGACTAGAGAGACTGGGGTTCGCTGTCTGTCGCCGTTTTGAGCAGTATCAACCATACGCCGAAATAGGTCTGGATGTTGGAATTGATCACACTGGACACATTTGGATACTCGAAGAAAATACCGGGCCCAGCCACCTGCTGTTTCACCATATGAGGGACCAAAGCGCCTATCGCCTGATCGTCAAAACCGCCCAGGAACGGCGCCAGACAGCAAGACGGCTCCGTCTGCGCAGTGGCTGATGCGCACAACACAGGGAACAATCAGGTTTGCTATACTGTTGACAGCAGCGTTCGACGGAAACCAATGTGTGAGGTGAAGCATTTTGAAGACTGCCATTCTGTCTGACATCCACGGTCACGCAGTCGCTCTGGAAACCGTGCTGCGCGAGCTGGACAGGCAAGACATCGACCAGTTGATCGTGCTGGGCGATCTCGCTTACCGAGGACCGGAACCAAAGCGCTGCATTGAGTTGATACGCCTTTCTGCGCGCGCGGTGATCGGCGGCAATGCCGATGAATGGGCCGTACGCGGCGTCCGTGCGGGCGAAGTGCCCGATCATGTCCTGTTGCGCATGAACGAGGAACGTTCCTTCACGGTCGATCACATTGCGGACGAAGACATCGCTTATCTGTCTTCCCTGCCCATGAGCGCCACCTTTGATTTGGGGCACGGCCAGACGCTGTACGCCTGCCACGCCGCCCCGTCCGATCGATTTCAGGTCGTTTTGCCGAATACCTCAGACGAGGACCTTGCCGCACTCTATCTGACCGAGGACCAGAAAGAGCCCAGCATAGCCGCGTATGGACACATTCATATCCCCTATATTCGCAGCCTTAAAGGAGCGACCATCCTGAATCCGGGCAGTGTGGGACTGCCGTTTGACGGCAATCCGAAGGCTTCGTATGCTGTCATTGAGACATCGGCGAACACTATGAACGCCAGCATCCACAGGGTAACGTACGATTTGCGGCTCGCTCTCGAAGCCCTCGAACGGCTCGACTATCCGCACCGCGAACGTTTGGCGCAGAGCATGGAACGGGCCGCCATGCCGTGAACCCCGCGTAATTGAACCATCGTTCCCGATAATGATGTGGCCATCGCCGGTCAGTTGGACAGGACTCCTGTACAGGGCTTCCATACCATAATCAAGAGTGGTTTGATACCCATTCCCGAAGAATCTGTGTATGTCGAGGGAACGCCATTTGCTCCCAAGGAATGTTATCTAATTGGAACCACTTCACATTTAGCGATTCTTCAGACTTGGCTAAGCTACCTCCAACTGGCTCGGCTTCATAGAAGATGATGCATACCTTTTGTCCGCCTATGACTCCCACCAGTTCTCCGATCTCGACCTGGATGCCTGTTTCCTCTAAAACCTCCCGAACGCACGCCTCGTCCGTCTGTTCATTGAACTCCAGCATACCTCCGGGCAGTGCCCAGAAACCGTAAGCTGACCCAAATGCCCTCTGCTCGAGCAGCACCGCATTGTCTTTGAAGACGACTGCGGCTACACCGACATTCTGCCATGGTAAAAATGCATAATGTCCAGTTGCACACCTCGGGTACCCGGTGTGTTGATCTCTTTCCAGTTTTTCGCCGCAAATCGGACAGAATTGATAATCCATACGTAGGTCACTCCAAATTCCCAAGTTCCAGCACTTCGATGGCATCCTCTGTGGAATACATACGTCCAGCTTTGATGTCTTTTTTGGCGAGTTGAATCGACGCTCTCAGTTCGGAGTCTGATTCGATTTCAAACCCAATTTCGTTAAGGACTGGCAACCGTGCAATTAGATAAGGGATTCCAATTCACAAGAATGATTGGATTTTCGTCCTCAACAAAACGCTAAAATTGCTCTGCATCTGTACCTTCAAGCCGTTTGAGCATCGAGATGCCCCCCTTTGATTTACAACCATTGTAACACCCTGACAACGGACTGGATAAGTCCGTCTCCACGCCGAGTACAAAGTACTGTTCCTGACACCGAAATTTCGCATCGCAATTATTCCGAAGGATTTATATCCTTTTCACTGCGTGCTTAACGCCTTTCGGCATCACAGCTTGGTTCACTCCGACCGACTTCGGTCATACTCCAGCAGGAGCCAGTGATCAACGCCTTTCGGCATCACAGCTTGGTTCACACGCACGAACCACTGGCTGAGCGGCGCCATTTCGCCGTGCTCAACGCCTTTCGGCATCACAGCTTGGTTCACCGAAGCTCGTTGTTGATCTTCGTGCGTCGGGCGGCAATGTGCTCAACGCCTTTCGGCATCACAGCTTGGTTCACACCTGTACGTGGGCGCGCCCGCCCACGATACTGCACTCGTGCTCAACGCCTTTCGGCATCACAGCTTGGTTCACCCTGCCAGACGCGATCCGGATGCGTTCCAAGCGATAGTGCTCAACGCCTTTCGGCATCACAGCTTGGTTCACACGAGAACCGCCTCGAGTTTTCGCATTGCAGTGTTTGTGCTCAACGCCTTTCGGCATCACAGCTTGGTTCACCCACTGTAATTCCTGGCGCTCTACAAGGCAACTATGTGCTCAACGCCTTTCGGCATCACAGCTTGGTTCACTGGATTATGCCACGACAGGCGGCGCAAACGGCAGCGGGTGCTCAACGCCTTTCGGCATCACAGCTTGGTTCACGTCTGCCCCGGCTGCCACCGGAATGGATACCAAAGTGCTCAACGCCTTTCGGCATCACAGCTTGGTTCACAGACGGGTCACCAATGGCCGTGCCGTTGGAGTTGGTGTGCTCAACGCCTTTCGGCATCACAGCTTGGTTCACCCTTTCCTTATAGTATACTAAATTATGCCTGCGAATGTGCTCAACGCCTTTCGGCATCACAGCTTGGTTCACCTCCACAAAGGCGCTCAGAGCGTTCTACCCGCGAACGTGCTCAACGCCTTTCGGCATCACAGCTTGGTTCACCCGAGCGATGAGCCGAGTTGATTGGCGGCGGACAGAAGTGCTCAACGCCTTTCGGCATCACAGCTTGGTTCACCGGATGTGGTTAAGGCTCAGTGTCGCGATTTGGTGTGTGCTCAACGCCTTTCGGCATCACAGCTTGGTTCACGAGCGCCGCTCCCAGTACTGGGCACCGTATACGTGGTGTGCTCAACGCCTTTCGGCATCACAGCTTGGTTCACTGACCGGGACAGGCTGTCTGAGAGCCTGTCCTATTTGTGCTCAACGCCTTTCGGCATCACAGCTTGGTTCACACTCTTGCGTATATTCAACTCGTTTTTCCGCAGATGTGCTCAACGCCTTTCGGCATCACAGCTTGGTTCACTCGTTCGCCTTAGAAACCACGCTGTCGGGTCATCTGTGCTCAACGCCTTTCGGCATCACAGCTTGGTTCACTTTGCCGCTGGGGCGACCAACCCCACTATCAACAAGTGCTCAACGCCTTTCGGCATCACAGCTTGGTTCACGTTCCCTTTTACGATTGCTTCAATAGGTGCCCTGAAGTGCTCAACGCCTTTCGGCATCACAGCTTGGTTCACATGGAAAGGAGGCACACGGATGCCGTGGACGTGCTTGTGCTCAACGCCTTTCGGCATCACAGCTTGGTTCACCGGCGCGGATCTCGCCAAGCTCCGGGACTGGACGGTGTGCTCAACGCCTTTCGGCATCACAGCTTGGTTCACTCGGGTTACTTACGAATCACTCGGGAGGTTAAGTGTGCTCAACGCCTTTCGGCATCACAGCTTGGTTCACGCTCATGGCACGGCCCTAAAGCGGACAGATGGACGTGCTCAACGCCTTTCGGCATCACAGCTTGGTTCATAAGAGGTACCTACTGCTCAAGAAAACGACGTCGGTGGGTGCTCAACGCCTTTCGGCATCACAGCTTGGTTCACTTCTTGCTCTTCTTCGGACTCATCCAGGCCTCTAAGTGCTCAACGCCTTTCGGCATCACAGCTTGGTTCACTTTCGGCGTCGTACCATCCCTGCACCTGATAGAGTGCGTGCTCAACGCCTTTCGGCATCACAGCTTGGTTCACCGACACCCACCTTACGCAACTTCGCCCGCTTCACCAGTGCTCAACGCCTTTCGGCATCACAGCTTGGTTCACTGCTGGCGTTCGGCGTAGAGGTCTGAGAGGTCGCTCAGTGCTCAACGCCTTTCGGCATCACAGCTTGGTTCACATGTCTGCGTCAATCGTCCGGTATTCGCGAAGCAGGATGTGCTCAACGCCTTTCGGCATCACAGCTTGGTTCACTACGCTCAAGACACTTATCCTCTCTAACAATTTCGAGTGCTCAACGCCTTTCGGCATCACAGCTTGGTTCACCTGTCGGTACGTCATTTCACAGCCCGAACTGGAGGTGCTCAACGCCTTTCGGCATCACAGCTTGGTTCACGCTTGTTGGCCGTGATTGCGCTGAGTTTACAGATCGGTGCTCAACGCCTTTCGGCATCACAGCTTGGTTCACGGTTGCCGTCCGGGCTCATCAGGGCGACTAATCCTGTGCTCAACGCCTTTCGGCATCACAGCTTGGTTCACATATTAGGCGTGAAAAAACTCCCACCCAACTGGTCAAGTGCTCAACGCCTTTCGGCATCACAGCTTGGTTCACGGATTCTGTCGTCGTAGC
>JAJZEE010000020.1 GCA_021805735.1 Bacillota bacterium | reverse complement strand
CTGTAGGTCGGGAACGTGTTTGTGACAGGTAGGGAGTATACAGTTCCTTGCTGCGCGCAAGAAAAAACGCGACTTTCTGTTCACTCGGCGCTGATGATTCACTCAGTGTGCCTTTTCCCACCCAAAAGACGTCGCCGGACGCGCACAGGAGGTCCAGGTATTCTTTTCGATAGTCGTTAAGGCGGGAGGGAAACACAATCGTCTCCCAATGCGACACTGGCAAAAATAAACCTTGCAAATCGGCGATCACTGACCGTAGGCCATCCGCCCCTTCCCTCCGGTCGTCTGCGGTCAACCGGTGCAGTTGCAGCAGGGCGGGCAACAGAGTAAATGCATCGCAAGTCGTTACCTGTCTGCGCTGTTTTTGCATGGTCCGCTGTATGAGACGATCTGCCATCGACTTGGTTACAAATGCTGTCCGATCAGGCGGGAAAGGGGCAGGTTGAATCCGTTCCTGTCGCTGCCAGTGGTCGATCATGTACTGAACTTGCGTCGTCGACAGCCCATAACGCTCGACAAGATCAGTGGCAGTAAACGAGAGGCGCGTGTCGCAGAAGCGGGTCAACACGAACGTCGCTGATTCGACTTCGCGCGCCAATTGTTCATACCTGTGGCCTTCATCGCTGCAAATGAAGCGATTTTCGCCGGCGATCGTCGTCAGTGCAGCTCTTCCCTCCTGCACGAGAGTCTGCATTAGATCAGAGACGCTGTTCCCGCCGCATGCCTGCAGTTCGCTGTCCGTCAGATCGCCGCGCCGTTTTAGCAGATTGTACAAATCAGAGGGCGTTGTCAACGCCCCTTTGCAGGCCGGATCCAGTCTTTTTTGCTCCTCCTGCAAAACGGTGTCGTCGATCGCTTGCAAGAGAGCGTCAGCGCCGAAAATGCGGGTTGCCAGATCGCTGTTTGCCGCCAATAGTTCCAACTGAAGATCAGTCGCCAATGTATCGGATTCATACAGTTTTTCTTCCACAAAGTCGGAGAGGAATTGACGGGCAAAAGGGGATGGATAAGACCGTTTGACCACATCCAACGTGAGGGATCCCTCGTGAATGTGATTAAGCGCCGCGCGTACTCGAGGCACGTCCAGATGGTCGTTAAAACACTCACTGAAGGCGTCGTTGATAAAGGGAAAAGTTTTGGCAAAGGGAAGTGCTTGCCGCAGCAATTCCTCTGTACGCAGACGCTTGAGCCAAATGGGCGTCCGAGTGAACCCGCGCGCAAGCAGCAGCGCGGTCTCTGCGATCTGGCGAAAAGCGACCGCAAATAACGGCGATCCAGGCAATGCGGTGTTCAGGAGATCGGTCAGATTGTCGGCGTCGACTTCCCACAAAATGCGCAGCCAGGATTCATCCCATTGGGGAAATACAAACTGTATGCCGTTATCTCTGGAGTAGCTGTAAAAGCGGTAGGGGATGCGTTCCTGGAAGCGTTGCTGCCATGCCATCATGAGTGTCCGATTGAATCGGAGGCCAAAAACACTATGAATAATCAGGTGCGTCTGTTTCGTTTCGTCAGTGAAGTACTCTGCAATCAGGCGGTGATGTGTAGGCATGGCGCCGGTGCTCATCTGATTGGCCACGGACGACGCGAGAGTTTCGGCGGCCGTATCATCAAAGCAACATGAACTGTGTAGCCTTTCGCGCAGTTCCGTGCGCCGAAACTCGGAATTCGGCGTTTCGGTATACGGAGACGCATGCAGGTCCCCATGGGCTCCTCGGAGTCGCTCCGCAAGATCGCCCAACAACGCGCCGACAGCTGTACCGATCTCGTGGGAACGACCGTGCGACGGCCCCTTCCAAAACGGGATCTCGCTGTACCGGTTCACATTGGGTGTGACCAACACGCGATCATGTCGAATGGCCTGGATCATCCACGAAGATGTGCCGAGTTGAAATACGTCCCCTGCGCGACTCTCAAATACAAACTCCTCGTCGAGTTCTCCCAGATGCAATTTGCTGTCCGCGTGGTACACGGGATAAGCCGAACTTTGCGGGATGGCGCCCGCACCAAGAAGGGAGGCCATTTGCGTATTGGACCTTTTCGCAATCACGCCTGCTGCGCGATCCCAGTCGATCAGCGGGCGTACAAATGGGAAGTGACCAGCGAGCACTTCGAGGATCGCGAACAACCGTTCCCTGGAAAAATTCCGGTAACAGTCACTGCGTGTTACAACTCCAAAGAGATCTTCGCAGCGCCAATCCATGACGGCTGCCATCGACACTATGTGTTGCGCCAGGACGTCAGAGCGTTCGCGGGGAATCTCGATAGGTTCGATATCGCCCCGCCGGATACGGTCGACCAGAACGGCAATCTCAGGCAATTCACTTCGATTCTTTACGAGAATGATCCCTCTGCTTACGCCTTGCACAGTGTGATTCGCTCTGCCGAAACGTTGAATGCCCACAGCTGCGCTTTTGGGGGAATCGATCTGAATGACCATATCAATGTTCCCCACGTCAATGCCCAAATCCAGGGAGGATGTGGCAATCAGGCAGCGCAAAGCGCCCGACTGCAGTTGGCGTTCAACCTCAAGCCTCGTTTCACGCGCAACGCTGCCGTGGTGCGCACGAGCGATGATCGTGCCGGCATGATCGTTGAGCCGCAGTGTCAAACGTTCACACAGGCGGCGGTTATTGACATAAATAATGGCCGTGCGGCAATCGCGAAGCAAATCCATAATGGCCTTAACGAGCGGTGTCCAGATACGGTTCTCCACAGAGTTCCGATGGACCTGATCTGCCTGCGCGTAGTCTGGCATACGCACTTGCAATTGCAGGTGTTTGTCTGACATCTGATCAATGATCGTCACGGAACGCGGCTTCCACCGTGTTGCCGTATCGTCATGATTGTCTTCCCAGCCGCCCAAAAATTGTGCGACTCGTTCCAGGGGTTTTTGCGTGGCGGACAAACCGACTCGTTGCGGCGGTCGGTCGCAAAGGGTTGTCAAGCGTTCCAGAGACAGTGACAGGTGAGTACCGCGTTTCTTGGCCGCCAAATCGTGAATTTCATCAACGATGACAGTTTCTACAGTTTTGAGCGAAGCGGAGCCTCGGGGCGATGTGAGCAGAACGTAAAGAGATTCGGGCGTCGTAATCAGTATGTGCGGCGGCGTTTTGAGCATCGACGATCGCTCCGCCGCCCTTGTATCACCTGTACGAACCCCGATTCGAACAGGCGCGTATGGAACTTCATGTAAGGCGGCTGTATGCGTGATCTCAGCAATGTAGTTTCTGATATGTAGATGCATGTCATTATTGAGAGCTTTAAGCGGAGTGATATACAGAATAGTAACGCCGACGCGCGCCGCGCCAGTGTCTTGCCTCAGCAGGCGGTCAAGCAGCGGAACAAGGGCGGCCAGTGTTTTTCCGGATCCCGTCGGAGAGGCGACCAATGTGTGGAGCCCGCGTGCGATCGCTTCCCAAGCGCGCGACTGAACAACTGTGGGTTGCCCGAATCGTTGCTGAAACCAGAGTCTGAGCGCTGGATGCAGACTTTCACTGTTAACGTGCGCCACTGTTCAATCACCCTCGCTTTGCGCCCCTGCTTTGTGAGAAACAAAAACGGAACTGGTGTTCTTATCCTAGAACGACCAGTCATGGTTGTCAATGATGGCATGGTGGATTTTCTATGGAACCGGAATAATCCCCTGCTCGATCAGTACGTACCCCCACAGATTCATGATATCCTGATTCTGAGTGGAACGATGAGCCGGGAGGCGGCATTTGCCGTATACTGATGATGTAGAATGAACATACAGTGGTCGGGAGGAATGGCGGCGTGACAACAATGAAGCAGGCGCCCTACGGATCTTGGGAATCACCGATTACTTCAGACTTGATCGTGTCCGGAACGGTTGGATTGCAGGAGATTTTCTGCGACGGCGCCGATACATACTGGATCGAGAGCAGACCGACTGAAGGCGGCCGCTCTGTGTTGGTGAGGCGGGATCAAAACGGGCAAACCACAGACGTGACGCCAAGTCCTTTCAATGTGAGGACGCGTGTTCATGAATATGGCGGCGGCGCTTATACTGCAGCCGACCAAGTGGCTTACTGTTCCAATTTTTCGGACAACCGGGTATACCGTCATAAAGAGGGAGAAGCGCCGATTGCAATCACGTCTGACAGTGAGTTGCGATACGCTGATTTTGAGTTTGATCGCAGGCGTAACCGGCTCATATGCGTGCAGGAAGATCACCGGGGCGCGGGCGAGGCTGTCAATTCACTCGTCAGCCTGGCAGTCGATGGGCAGCGGGAACCGACTGTTTTGACCGTGGGCAACGACTTTTACTCGTCTCCCTGCTTGAGTCCCAGCGGCGAACAACTGGCGTGGTTGACGTGGAATCACCCCAATATGCCGTGGGATGGAACAGAACTCTGGATCGCGGATATGGGGGAAGATGGAACGCTCGGCAATCAACGTCTGGTCGCGGGCGGTCCGCAGGAATCCATTTTCCAGCCGCAGTGGTCGCCGGACGGTGTGCTCTTCTTCGTGTCTGACCGCTCGAACTGGTGGAACATCTACCGTTACGCCGATGGACACGTTGCCTGTGTTGTTGCGAAAGACGCAGAATTTGGCTTGCCCCAATGGGTATTTGGGATGTCTACATACGCGTTTACGGCTCCCTCGGAAATTGTGTGCGTCTATAACATGAACGGCGTCTGGCACTTGGGTAAGATCGTTGCGGACGTTCCTTCATTGCAGCACGTAGACACGCTGTATACGCAGATGTCCGGACTGTGTGCGTCTGGCGGCTACGCGGTGTTTGCAGCGGGTTCGCCGACTCATGCGTGGTCTGTGGTGCGGTTCAATCCGACCAGCGACGAAATCGAGATTCTGCGCAAGTCGAGCGACATCGTCGTCGACGATGAATATCTGTCATTGCCCGAAGCCGTCGAGTTTCCTACGGAAGGCGGACTGACGGCGCACGGATTCTTTTATGCTCCAAGAAATCGCGATTATGACGCCGCTCCATCGGACAGGCCGCCGCTTGTTGTGTTCACTCACGGCGGGCCGACAGCCGCGACTTCGACCACGATGAATTTATCGATCCAATATTGGGCCAGTCGCGGTTTTGCCGTATTTGACGTGAATTACGGCGGAAGTACGGGATACGGCCGAGCTTATCGGCAGCGACTGAATGGCAATTGGGGTGTCGTTGATGTCAATGACTGCACCAATGGAGCGTTGTATCTGGTCGAACGCGGGGATGTGCGCGCTGACCAGTTGGCCATTCGCGGCGGCAGCGCCGGCGGGTATACGACACTCGCCGTGCTCACATTTCGCGATGCGTTCGCGGCGGGAGCCAGCTACTTTGGCGTCAGCGATATCGAACTGCTCGCTAAGGAGACGCACAAGTTTGAATCGCGGTACATGGACAGTGTGGTGGGCCCGTATCCAGAAGCTCGCGATGTGTATGTGGAGCGGTCGCCGCTGCATTTTACGGAGCGGCTGTCCTGTCCCGTCATTTTCTTTCAGGGACTCGACGACAAGATTGTCCTGCCCAATCAGGCTGAACTGATGGTGGAGGCGCTGCGTGAGAAAGGCGTGCCAGTGGCGTATATGCCATTTGAAGGGGAAGGGCATGGCTTTCGTCAGGCGAACAATATCAAGAGAACGCTGGAAGCCGAACTCTACTTTTATGCCCGCATCTTTGGCATCGAACTGGCCGATCGCGTGGAGCCAGTGCCGATTGACAATCTGGCGTGAAAGGCAAGCTTTGATCATTGCGGCGTGTTCGACATCTGCGGCGAATGAATAAACTGGCGGCGTTCTTCGCCGTCTCCGCCGCGCAGGGCGCAACAAGGGAAAAGAGGATGGAGATTTCATGAAACGGCAGCAGACCCTCGCGGGTTTGGTTGTACTGGTCCTGATCGCCGTTATAGGCTATCTGTTTGCGGAGAAACAGCAGTCGAGCGCACAGAGCGCCATACCCGTCGCAAGTCGGGCGACCGGACAGTCTGCAGCGTTGCCCCTGGCAGGTCACATGGCGCCAAATTTCACTCTGACGGATCTGCAGGGTCGGACCGTATCACTCTTATCCCTGCGCGGCCGCCCGGTGGTTATCAACTTTTTCGCCTCCTGGTGTCCACCCTGCAAGATGGAGACGCCAGATCTAGTGAACATGTATCGACAGTATGGTGGGAAAGTGCAGTTTCTAGCTGTCAATATGGCGATCGACGACACGCTGTCCGGAGTACAGGAGTATGTGCGCGCTTTTGGAGTTCCTTACCCGGTTTTGCTCGACAGCAGCGGCGCCGTCGCATCGACCTACGGAGTCATAGATATGCCGACCAGTTTTTTTATTGATTCCAAAGGTGTTATCATCAGCCGCGTGGTTGGCTTTATGCCGCCCGTCATGATGCGCGCCAAAGTGGCGCAGTTGCTCGGGTCAGGCTGAAGCAGACAGGTGTGGTGGACCAAACAGGCCCGATGGTCGTTCCGATGTGCCTGCCATCAGTATGTTTCGTGAAGTCTCGGGAAGTCTCGTGTTGTGAGTGCGCATGTGCAAGTCATTGGCAGGAGGGAAACTGGCGAGTGAACTCCACGCCTACAATATGGTTGGCCTTTTTGGCGGGGCTTGTGTCTTTTGTGTCGCCGTGTACGATTCCGCTCTATCCCTCGTACATTTCGTATATTTCGGGCGTTTCCTACGACGCCGGCGCGGGTGTCGCGAGTGCCTCGATTCGACGCAGGGCACTCGCTCACGCTGTGTTCTTTGTGCTGGGCTTTTCTGTAATATTTGTGGCGCTCGGCGCTTCCGCCAACCTGATCGGCATCCTGTTTGCAAAGTACAGAACCATCGTGAGTGAAATCGGCGGTGTGATCGTCATCGTGATGGGTCTAGTCCTGTTGGGGGTTGTCAGATGGGAACGACTGATGCGGGAAGCAAAGTGGCACAGCAAGCAGGCCAAACCAGCCAGCTATCTCGGCGCGTTTGTCGTGGGCGTCAGCTTCGCGGCCGGATGGACGCCGTGCGTTGGCCCAATCCTCGCTTCGGTGATTGCGATTGCGGCGACTGGCGAGGTAAACGGCATGGTGCTGATGCTCGTGTATGCAATCGGATTTGCTGTGCCATTTCTTATTCTCGCGTATACACTGGGTTCGCTGCGGTGGATGAGTCGCTACAGCGTGGCCATCAGCCGCGTGGGGGGCGCTGTGCTCGTTCTTATGGGCGTCATGCTGTTGACGGGGAAACTAGAAACGCTTACAGCTTGGCTCACCCGGATTTACGGCGGCAACGGCGGACTGTAGAAGAGTGGCTTGCTCACCCGGTTCCCGGGAGTTGTCCGCGAGCGTTGACGATCAGGGATTCGGGCGCGGCAGGATTTCTTTTCCGGGATATGCTAAATTAATAGGACAAACAGGAACAGGGTGTGTGTAAGAGATGCGCGTGGCGGTGACGGGGATTACCGGCCAACTGGGGCATGACTTGGTGCAAACGGCAAAACGGGCGCCCATGGCTGAGGAGCTGGAAGTGCTCGCGCTTGACCGTGCTGCCTTGGATGTCCGCAATGCGCGAGATGTCAGAAGCGTGTTGGAAACCGTGCGGCCCGATGTTGTGATCCATGCCGGGGCGTATACAAAGGTTGACTTGGCGGAAGGTGAGGGCCGTCTGGATGCGTACGCAGTGAATGCGTTTGGTACGCAACATCTGGCGCAGGCGTGTGGCAGCCTGGGTTCCACTCTCGTGTATGTCAGCACTGATTATGTGTTTGATGGACTGAAACAGACACCATACACAGAGTTTGACATTGTGAACCCCATCAATGAATATGGCAGATCCAAATGGGCTGGTGAGGAATTCGTCCGGCATCTCGCGCCACGTCATTGTATCGTACGCACATCCTGGGTTTACGGCGTGAACACCGCGCCCGGCAATGGCAACTTTGTAAAGACAATGCTCCGTCTCGCGCGCCGCCAAATGGGAGAGCGCGCGGACGGACTCGCTGAGGTGGCTGTGGTGGCGGATCAGATCGGGTGCCCAACGTGGTCCCGGGATCTCGCGCAGGGTATCTGGAATTTGGTGTTGTCGAATTCCAGTGAGTTGGCGACGTTTGGCACCTATCATATGGCGGGTTCTGGATCGTGCTCATGGCACGAATTCGCCGCGGCCATTTTTCTGGAAGCGGGTTTCGCCGACAGGGTGACCGTCAGGCCAATTCCGACCAGTGAGTATCCACGACCAGCCAAACGGCCCGCGCATTCCGTGTTGGAACCGCTTGCCCTGCGGACGCAAGGGTTGCCGATACTGCGTGATTGGCGGGAAGCTTTGAGCGAATATATGAATTTAATTGCGGCGGGCACTATAGATGGTATTGTGTGAAAGTTTTTGCTGAGAGGGAGAAGAGATGCGATTGTGAGGAAGATCCAGCCTGTGTTTAAGCCCCGCGTTTGGGGCGGTTCGTATATCAGCGCGCGATTTGAGGAGGCGCCAGGTGGAACAGCGATTGGGGAGGCGTGGTTATTGTCCGGACACCCAGCCGGAGAAACACGCGACGAACTGGGGCGCACGCTGCCGACAGACTCCCGCACCGGCCATTGGTTCCCAGTGCTGATCAAACTGTTGCACGCGAATGCTGATCTGTCAGTCCAGGTGCATCCCAATGACGATCAGGCCAGGTCTGTTGGCGATTTGGGCAAGACAGAAGGATGGCTGATTCTTGACGCGCAACCGGGAGCCCGCATCTGTTACGGTCATACGCTGGATTCTCCGGCGGAACTCAGACAGGCTTTGCAAGAAGGTCGCATGGAGGAATTTCTGCGCTATGTCAAAGTAAAACCGGGCGACTACTTCCCCGTGCCCCCAGGCACAGTTCATGCCTTGGGCGCGGGCATTGTGGCGCTCGAAGTACAACAGGCGTCGGATACGACGTATCGGCTATACGATTATGGCAGGCTGGAGAATGGCAAGCCGAGGACGCTTCATATTGAAGAGGGCATTGCCGTAACGGCGTTTCCACAGCCGGAGTTGCCGACAATGCATCCCGACAGGGCCGGATTTTTCAGCCATGGTTCCGGAACGCTTTATGGCGCAGCCCACAGCGAATGGCGCGCCGATAGCGCCCTGACCGTCTATGACGACAATCCCTTCTTTGGGTTCGCCGCGCTCACTGTGGACGGACACTGGCACGCCGATGATTCGGGAAGAGATTCGTCCACCATGTTTTGTGTCATTGCTCTTGATGGAGACGTCAAACCTCACAGTTTGCCGCACAGGGCGCAACCCTACGACACCTGGCTATTTGAACCGGGAGAAGAGGTGTATCTCGTGGGCTCCGGCCGCGTGGCGCTGGTTAGCATACCTTTTTCGGATACGCGCGGATAACTGGAGCGGCCGGTTTGTGCGCACGGGAACGAAAACGGCGCCAAGCGAAAGTGAGCGCCGTGCGCTCTACGATGATGATGGACAAAATGATCGCCTTCATGGCCGTGATCCGCGTGGTGATGAACATGTTCAGCCATGGGGAACGGTCAGATGTTGAGAAGGCCTTCCCAAAGGGCGCCGCGACGAACAGGTTCGCCATGCGCCGGGCAAATCCAGTCGAACGGCAGCGTTCCAACATGGCGGATTGATTTCCTTAACGCCTCTTTGTTCCAGGTCAATGGTCCGGGCGATGGTCTCAGTCTGCCTCTGCGGGTCGTCACAAGATCGCCCGCAAGCAAAACATCGCCATATAGAAGAGACACGTGACCGCGCGTATGCCCTGGTGACGGTATCACTTCCAGGCCGCCGATTCGCATCCCCGCATCGTAGACGGCGTCGATGGCGGGCGCGTCCACTTTGATCATGGCCTTGATGACGCGGCGCAATCCGCTGTCTTTCTGCGCGCCTTGGATCAACGGCAACTCCTCGCGGGGGGCCCACAGTTTCGCGCCGGAGAGTTCCTGCAAACGCCTGGCGTTGCCGACATGGTCCACATCGCTGTGAGTGAGCAAAATGTGCGCGATATCATGCGGTCGTAATCCGATTCGTTCGAGTCCGGCTATGACTTGTTCGCTCTTTCCCGGGAAGAATGTATCTATGAGAACTGGTTCCTGTCCCATAATTACATACACGTAGCTGCCCTTGGTTTCCTCAAGTAAGTGAACGTCTGGCGCTATCTCCAAGACTATTCGTCTCCTTTCAAAGCCGCGTCTGTTCCAGGAGGTTCCTTCGCCGTCTTATCCGGCGTCTCATCGCCGTCAAACTATGATACGCTATCAAGTATAGCACCCCGGCGCCGCTTTCAATGGTCCATTTCATCCCAGATTTCATCCCAGACTCCATCCGGGAGCCAAGGAGGAATGTCGTTTGTCGGAGTCATTCACCACGATCGACATCAATGGCGAGAAGCACCGGGCCGCATTGTCTGCGAGTGTGCTCGAAGCCGTTTTGCAAGCGGGCGTCAGCATGCCCCACCTGTGCTATCACCCGCAACTGGGTGCGCTGCAGACTTGTGACATGTGTATCGCTGAAGTCGGCGGCGTAAAGGTACGTACGTGCGCGACCCCTGTCGCGGCGGGCATGACGGTGCGGACAGATACACACCGCGTCATGGAGGCGCAGGTTCAGGCAATGGATCGGGTATTGCACAACCACGAACTGTACTGCACGGTGTGCGACAACAACAACGGGAATTGCGAAATCCACAATACAGTGCGCTCCATGCGGATTGAGCATCAGGCGATTGCGTTTGCCGCAAAGCCCTACCCGGTGGACGAGAGCAATCCGTTTTATCGCTACGACCCGGATCAGTGTATTTTGTGTGGTCGTTGCGTGGAAGCATGCCAGAACCTGCAGGTCAATGAGACGCTCAGCATCGATTGGAACGCGGATCGCCCGCGTGTTCTGTGGGATGGCGGCGCCAGCATCGACGAGTCTTCGTGTGTATCGTGCGGTCACTGCGTGACAGTCTGTCCCTGCAACGCGCTCATGGAAAAATCCATGCTGGGCGAAGCAGGCTTTATGACAGGGATGAAAGCTGACGTCTTGCGTCCGATGATTGAGCTTGTAAAAGCGGTCGAACCGGGATATGGGGCCATTCTCGCCGTGTCGGAAGTGGAAGCATCCATGCGCGAGAAACGGATCAGGCGCACGAAGACGGTATGCGCCTATTGTGGCGTTGGATGCAGTTTCGAAGTCTGGACCAAAGACCGCAAGATTCTCAAAATCGAACCGCAGACTGACGCTCCTGCCAATGGGATCTCCACGTGCGTCAAGGGTAAATTCGGCTGGGGCCACATCAACAGCCCTGACCGCCTGCAAAGGCCGTTGATTCGGCGCGGAGACCAGTTTCACGAATCGACCTGGCAGGAAGCGCTCGACCATATCGCACAACGTCTTTCGGAAATTCGCGCTGCGGACGGAGCGGATGCCATCGGTTATATCGCATCGTCCAAGTGCACCAATGAAGAGGCGTATCTGTTGCAAAAATTCGCCCGCGCCGTGATGGGCACAAACAATGTGGACAATTGCTCAAGGTACTGCCAGTCTCCCGCGACGATGGGGCTATGGAGAACTGTCGGATACGGAGGCGACGCAGGCTCCATCGCGGACATCGCTCAATCGGAACTCGTACTGATTGTCGGATCCAATACGGCGGAGTCGCATCCTGTTCTGGCCACACGCGTGAAACGGGCGCACAAGTTGCACGGGCAGCAACTCATCGTCGCCGATTTGCGAGAACATGAGATGGCGCGTCGCGCGGATGTCTTCATACGCCCGCGGCCTGGAACCGACTTGGTGTGGCTGTCGGCCGTCGCCAAGTATGTGCTGGATCAGGGATGGGCTGCGGAGTCGTTTTTGCGGGAACGTGTCAACGATGTCGATGTGTACCGTGAAAGTCTGGCGCCTTTCACGCTGGAATACGCGGAAGCGGTCACAGGCGTCAGCGGGGCGCACCTGATCGAGGTCGCCGAACGGATTCATCGCGCCAAGAGCGCAGTGGTGCTGTGGGCGATGGGTGTTACCCAACATACAGGCGCTAGCGACACCAGCACTGCGATATCCAACCTGCTGCTGGTGACCGGAAACTACGGTCGCCCTGGCACAGGGGCCTATCCGCTGCGCGGACATAACAACGTGCAGGGAACCAGCGATTTTGGAGCGATGCCGAATTTCTTCCCCGGCTATGAGAGAGTCGACGATCCCGATGTGCGCGAGCGGTATGAGCGTGCATGGGGCGTAGGGCTCCCGTCGGCGCCCGGTCTTGACAACCACCAGATGGTTGACGCCATCCACGCTGGCGCCCTGAAGGCGATGTACATCGTCGGTGAAGATATGGGCATCGTCGATTCCAATGCAAATTATGTTCAGGAGGCGCTCTCGAAGCTTGCCTTTCTCGTCGTGCAGGAACTCTTCCTGACACGCACGGCGCAGTTTGCCGATGTCGTATTGCCCGCGAGCCCCAGTCTTGAGAAGGATGGCACATTTACCAATACGGAACGGCGGATGCAAAGGTTGTACAGGGCTCTGGAGCCGCTGGGACAGTCGCGTCCGGATTGGGAGATTCTCCAGAGCGTCGCCAATCGGCTCGGAGCCAACTGGTCGTATGTTCACCCAGCCGAGATCATGCATGAGGCCGCGAGTTTGGCGCCTCTCTTTGCCGGTGTGCGCTATGAGCGCCTGGAGGGGTTCAGCAGTTTGCAATGGCCGGTGCACGAAGACGGAACGGATTCCCCTCTCCTTTATACGGAACGTTTCGCCCTTCCGGACGGCAGGGCGCGACTCTATCCGCTGCAGTATATTCCGCCGCTTGCAGCCGACGAAGAGTACAATCTGCACCTGAACAACGGCCGGCTCCTGGAGCATTTTCACGAGGGCAACATGACCTGTCGGACGGAGGGAATCAGGCGCAAGACACCGGGCGCGTTTCTTGAGATCAGTCCGCAACTGGCGCGGGAGCGCGGAGTGCAGGACGGAACGCTGGTCAGGCTCGCTTCTGCGCACGGGTCGGTGAAAGTGCGGGCGCTGGTGACAGATCGCGTTCGCGGCGCCGAATTGTATCTGCCGATGAACAGCAGCGGGCTGGACGCCGTCAACTATCTCACCGGCAGCGAAAGCGACCGCGCTACGCATACGCCGGCCTATAAGGAACTTGCAGTCAGGATGGAAGTGTTGGGTGATGTGGGCGATCGTCCACTGCCTCGCAACAACCCGCGATTCGGAAGGCCCACGCCTCAGCGTGGCGTGCTTGTCGAAGACAAGTGGCGGCGCCCGGACTATCGGCCGCTGACAGAAGACGCTAGAGAAGGGACGTGAGGATGATGGCACAGCCGATTGAGAGCGTTCATCGCGCTGATCCAGTGGATTCCTCTGAGCAGGCTCTGCGGGATATTGCAGCAGAATTCGCCGCTCATAAGGACGCGGTCAGCGCCGGACTGAACCTGTTGCAGGCTCTTCACGACGCGGGCGTTCTGGCGCTCGCTTCGGGTCTGTTTGCTGCAGGCGACAATGCGCTGGCGGTTATTCTTTCGCAGTTGAACGGGCAGGGAGGTCAAAAGACCATTCAAAATGTGGTCCAATTGGCGAAGGGTCTGAGCGCGATCAATCCGGAACAGCTTGAAGTCGCGCTGTCGAGTGTCGCAGCGGGACTTCAGGCGGCGCTGACGCGACCGGATCAGACATCATCCCGGTTGGGTATGATTGATTTGTGGCAGGCTTTTCGCGATCCTGACGTCAGCGCGTCGCTCGCTCTCTTGCTCGGTTTTTTGCAGGGTATGGGGAAAGCGATTCGGGGAGTGCGCCCGTAGGCGGATTAACACGCGCCTGCGGGTAATGCTGGAGATCAGTGGAATTTATCGCAACGGATTGACGGACGACAGAGAAGTCCGTTTTACCGCAGGTTTTGCATGGACTGCGCGAGCGTCCGGCCCCAGTAGTGTAGGAATTGTAACAAACTGATAGCCGTCCGCGCGCAGGCGATGAATAATCACTGGCAGGGCTGCCACAGTTCCTGTCAAGATCTCTCTTTCGTTGCCTGCGCAGTGCTGCAGAATGATGGCGCCCGGCCGCACTTCCGACAGTACATTTTTGACGACTTGCGTAGCGGGAATGCTGCGCCAGTCTCTGGAATCGACGGACCAGTTGACGACCGTGTAGCCCATGCGCCCAAGCTGAGTGATGACCTTGCAGTCAACACTGCCGTAAGGTGCGCGAAAAAAACGCGCGTGGTAACCTGTTGCGCGGAATAATTCGCGCTCTGTGGCGGCGACTTCCCAGGTCAGCGCCTGTTTGTCCACCTTGCGAAGGTTGCGATGGTCAAAACTGTGGTTGCCAAGCGCATGGCCTTCCCTGACGATCCGCAGAGCGACATTCGGATAGCGTCGCACCTGTTCCCCAAGGACGAAAAACGTGGCTTGCACGCCTTCGCGTTTCAGGATATCAAGAATCTGCAGTGTATAGCGTGAGTCAGGGCCGTCGTCAAACGTCAGGGAAACCTGCCTGCGGGGCGGACCCTGGCGCGCGAACACATGGGGAAACAAATGGGCGTAGTCCGGCTGGTCAGTGGGCCTTGTCGCCGCAGCGCGCGTCGTAACTCCGAGAGCGGCGAACAGACTGGCTGTCACCACGCCCGTCAATAACGCTAGTGACGATTTGTGCATGCGAAACCTCCTGGTCGGGGTGCAGGCGCTTGCTGCACTTCGTCCTCTAGGATGTCCATCCGACAGGTGTCTTAGCATAGCGAAATGGTCGCAGAGACTTCTGGCTGCTATGGTCAAAGGCCAGAGTGCAGGACCTTTCCCCGATCAGTTTGTTTCGAGTGGAGTCACTTCAGCAAGCAGAAGCTCCAACTGGTTGGCGAATCGCCTGTCATCCTCGCCAGTTCTGGGGGCGGGGCCTTTCACGTGAAACGCTTTCCGGGACCGCCTCGCCCTTGCCGCAAGATCTCTTTCAAAAAGCATCTGATCTATATTGTCGCTGGTGTAACGCTTGCCGCTCGGGGACATGGCATGCCCGCCGCGAACGAGCACAAGCGCGGCGAGTCCATAATCCTGCGTAACCACGACATCGCCCCCCGTCAATCGTGCGAGGATGGCGAGATCAGTGGCCTGCGGCGATGCGTCCACGGTGATATGCTGCTCATGTGTGAATTCATGGCGATAACTGCTGACAGTCCATACGGCGAGGCCAAATGTCGCCGCGATTTCGCGGGTGATGGTGAGTGCATGGCGCGGGCAAGCGTCGGCGTCGACCCAGATGATCATGAATCCTCTCTCACCTTGTCAAATGATAGGGCACAGTCGTGACGACAATGTCCTTTCGATACAGCAGGATAGTTCTCAGCATCAGGCTCGTCTGATTATGCAGCAAGTTCTGCCACCAGTGTTTCGCGATAAACTGAGGGATGGCCACGATAACATGATCCGGCTCACCTTCCCAGTTTTCGATCGTTGCCAGAAAACGCATGAGCGGGCGGACGATGGAACGATACTGACTGCGAGCGGTGACCAGTCGAATACCCGTGTTCCATTGCTCCCACTTGTCTTCCATGCGCACAATGGCGTCATCCTCAAAGCCTACATAGAAGGCAATCACCTGGTCAGAGATGGAAAGCGCGTACGATAGCGTGCTCGCCACCACGCGATTGACACCCGCAATGGGCACAATCACAATCGTCTTGTGCGGGCAAGGTTTTATCCGCGCCATGTCGATGCGCAAATCATTGGCCACCGCCTCATAGTGTTTTCGAACTTTGAGGCCCCACATAATGAGAAGCGGCAGGACGATCAGTACGATCCAGGCGCCTTGCGTAAATTTGGCCACTGAGAAGACCACCGTGACGATCGCGGACAGAAAAGCTCCGAACGTGTTGATGGCCCCTCGCCACACCCACCCGTCCGGTTTCATCTTCGCCCAACGCTTGACCAGTCCCGTCTGCGCCAGCGTGAACGAGAGAAAGACTCCGATCGCGTACAGTGGAATGAGCGCATTGGTCTGTCCGTTAAAGATCACAATCATGATGATTGCGAGTGTGCTTAACACGATGATCCCGTTGCTGTACCCGAGGCGGTCGCCGCGCAACATGAACATGTGCGGCATGAATTTGTCCCTTGCCATCAATGCGGCGAGGAGAGGAAATCCACTATACGATGTATTGGCGGCCAAAATGAGAACCGCAAACGTGGAAAACTGTATGAAGTAGTAAAAGAAGCCGGACTGGAAATTGACTGCGGCCAGTCTGGACAGAACGGTCACGTTTGGGTTGTACTGCAGTCCGTGAATGTACGCCAGATAGGCCGTTCCAGCGAACATCAATCCTAACAGGAGGCCCAACCAAAGCAAAGTCTTTTGCGCGTTCTTAATGACTGGGTCGCGAAACTGGGGCGTGGCGTTTGAAATGGCCTCGATGCCTGTGAGCGCCGAACAGCCGGAAGCGAACGCCCGCAGCAGGACGATCAGGGTGATGTCTTTTGGCAGCGAACCCATGTGAGGCGTAGTCGGATAGCGCCATCCTGCGTGCTGCAGGTGAAAGAATCCAACCACGATCAACACCAGCATGGAAAATACAAAAGCGTACGTCGGCCACATAAATGCAGACGCGGATTCGCGCAACCCCCGAAGGTTCATGATCATGATGACCAGAATCGAAATAATGCACATGGGCACGGTCCACGGGAGCAGATTGGGAAAGGCGGACGTGATGGCCGCGATCCCCGACGACACTGACACGGCCACTGTTAGCGTGTAGTCGATGAGCAGGGCCGATCCGGCAACAAGACCAGCCACCGGACCGAATTGGTCGGATGCGACGGCGTATGCCCCGCCGCCCCCTGGATATGCCTTTATGACCTGGAGATAGGACAGGATCAGGGTAATCAGGAGGATCACGATGAGGGCCGCGATCGGCAAGCCGATCCAAAGTCCAGCTACCCCGGCGAACGCCAACTCGGCCAGTGCTGCTTCGTAGCCATACGCTACGGAAGAGAGCGCGTCGGAGGACAGGATTGGCAACGCCTTCAGTTTCGAAAGGCGTTGGTCTTGCAACTCTCGCAATTTTCTCGGACGGCCTATAAGAATCCGTTTCAACGTCGAAGGCAGGATTCATCCCGACCTTTCCCCGCATTTCGTCCAGAACGGTGTGCGGCTTCATTTCAGGACATTATTGCACGATGTCAGAAAAGGAGCAAGCAGTACTGCGGGGAACTTTGCTTCACTTTGGGCCTAAAGTGTGAGATGCTTACAGTGAGCGTCATCGTACCCCGGTGGTTTCTGAAAGAACGTTTGCAGCGAAACCGCAGGGTGTTTGTTGCCTTTGGGAGTGATCACATGGATTTTGCGGCGCCCGAAAGACTGTTGCGGTTGGATGCCGACATTGCGCGATCTGAGTTGCGTTACCATAATAAGCGGGTGTTGGTGACAAAAGAATTTACGTTTGACGCGGCCCATCACCTATATGCCTATGAGGGAAAGTGCGTCGGTCTGCACGGCCATACGTATCGTCTGATTGTCAGCGTAAGCGCGCCGCCGGATGAAACGGGAATCGCCATCGACTTTGCAGACGTCAAGACCATCGTCAAGCAGACGGTTGTCGACCGTCTTGATCACCAATATCTGAACGCTGTCTTACCCCCCATGAATACGACAGCGGAAAATATGGTCGTGTGGATGTTTCAGCGTATCGACGAAGCGCTCCAGGCCAGCTGTCAGGACAAGCGTGTGGAGCGTATTGTTCTCTATGAGACGCCCACGTCGTCGGTCGAGATTACGCGCAGGGAGATGGAGGCATGACGCAGGCGCTCGATCCGACGGAAGTGACGCTGCCACTCGTGGAGATCTTTGAGACCGTCGAGGGTGAAGGCACTGCCGCGGGATTCCCAACAGTATTTGTGCGCCTGTTCGGCTGTCCTCTACGTTGCTCGTGGTGCGACACGACATACAGTTACGCCCCGCATCGAGCAGAGATGACTCTGACAATAAACGAAATTGCTGAGCGCGTTTCTGCTTATAAAGCCATACGGGTTTGTCTGACCGGCGGCGAACCGCTCATGTACCGGGAACGTTCTGCTGCTCTGTTAAATGCGCTGGCGGCGCTGGCGCACATCGTCGATATCCATGTGGAGACAAGCGGCGCGATCGATATTGCCCCGTTTTTAGAGAGCGTTGCGTCGGATAAAGTGCGGTATATCGTGGACTACAAGCTTCCAACTTCAGGGGAGTCCGGCAAGATGCATTTGCCCAACCTGGAATGTTTGAGACCGCAGGATGAACTGAAGTTTGTGATTGCCACCGATCAGGATTTTGAACTCGCATGCCATGTCCTTGAGACCTATCGACCCGATGGCACGCCGCTCTTTAGTCCGGTGTGGGGAGAGATGGAACCTCGGGAACTGGTGCAGCGGATTCTGGAACGCGGACTCAGTCGCGTCAAATTGAATCTGCAGATTCACAAAGTGATCTGGCGCCCTAAACAGCGCGGGGTATAAGCGGTCAGTGGAAGGAGGATCTTGGGATGGAGAAGCGGGCTGTTGTCATTTTGAGCGGAGGACTTGACAGTACGACATGCATGGCGATTGCGCTTGCTGCGGGGTATCGCGTATGGGCCCTTACGTTTGACTACGGGCAGCGCCATCGCGTCGAAATTGAAGCGGCGCGTCGCGTCGCGCAACACTACCATGCGGCGGAACACAGGATTGTCGAATTGCCGTTCATGCGGACGATCGGCGGAAGCGCCCTCACCGATGATGCGCTGGATGTGCCCATGACAGGCGTGGTGGAGAATCAGATTCCTGTCACCTACGTTCCGGCGCGCAACCTGATCTTTCTGTCAGTGGCGGCGGCTTTTGCGGAGACCGTGGGCGCCTTCGCGGTGTATCTGGGCGTCAATGCGCTGGACTACAGCGGTTATCCAGACTGCCGCCCGGAATTTATCGAGGCTTTCACGAAAACCGCCCGCCTTGGAACCAAAGCGGGCGTGAACGGGTTGCCGATCTCTGTTGAAACACCGCTCTTGTCTATGTCGAAAGCGGATATTATTCGCCTTGGCACGACATTGCAGGTACCCTACGAACTGACATCCTCCTGTTATCTCGGCGGTGACATAGCCTGCGGCGTGTGCGACAGTTGTCGCTTGCGTCTGAAGGGTTTCGCAGAGGCGGGTCAGTCAGATCCCCTGCAGTACGCGTCAGTTTAGGGCGATTCAGGGCATTTACTCCTGCGCTTCCCTTGCGCAATGGTCGCACAAGCGACCACCCCAGGCGTGGGGTGCGGACGTTCTCGCCCCGCATTCCACGCACTGTTCCCCCTGATCAGAGATCTCTTCTTCGCCGCGCTGTTCTTCCTCTGGCATAGGCCGGCACTCCTCTCCGTGTCGTAGTCTAGGCAAACTGCTCCTCTTCCGTCGATCCGGCCAACGCCGTCGTGGAGGACTGACCGTTGGCAATCACCTGCGCCACTTCGTCAAAGTAGGAGGTTCCCACTTCTCGCTGATGCCGCGTCGCCGAGTACCCGTCAGCTTCGCTGGCAAACTCGGATTGCTGCAACTCTGAATAGGCGGCCATTCCACGTTCCCTGTAGGACCGCGAGAGTTCAAACATACTGTGATTCAGCGCATGAAACCCGGCCAACGTAACGAATTGGAAACGATATCCCATGTCCGCGAGTTGATCCTGGAATGTCTCGATGGTGCGTGCATCGAGTTTTTTTCGCCAGTTGAAAGAGGGAGAACAATTGTAGGCCAGAAGTTTATCTGGGTAACGCTGGTGAATGGCTTCTGCGAAACGGCGAGCCTCTTCGAGATTCGGCTCTGCCGTTTCACACCATATCAGATCCGCGTAAGGTGCGTAGGTCAGGCCCCGCGCGATTGCCGCGTCGAGACCTCCGCGCATCCGGAAGAAACCTTCCGCTGTTCGCTCTTTGGTTAAAAATGGCCGGTCGACAGGATCGATGTCGCTTGTGATCAGCATGGCGCCGTTGGCGTCTGTTCTGGCGACGATGAGGGTATCGACGCCCATCACATCGGCCGCAAAGCGCGCGGCAATCAGGTTTCGCACGGCCTGTGCGCTGGGGATCAGCACCTTGCCGCCCATATGGCCGCATTTTTTCTCGGAGGCCAACTGATCTTCAAAATGCACACCGGCTGCCCCCGCTTCGATCATCGCCTTCATCAGTTCGAACACGTTGAGAGGTCCGCCAAAGCCCGCTTCGGCGTCTGCTATGATCGGCGCAAACCAATGTGTATCATTGCGGCCTTCCGCATGATCGATTTGATCGGCGCGTTGCAGGGTCTGATTGATCCGCCTGACGACATGCGGCACGCTGTTGGCTGGGTAGAGACTTTGATCAGGATACATGTGACCGCTCAAGTTCGCGTCGGCGGCAACCTGCCAGCCACTCAGGTAAATGGCGGATAGGCCAGCCTTAACCTGTTGCATGGCCTGGTTGCCAGTCAGCGCGCCAAGGGCGGGCACAAACCGTGCTTCGTGCAGAAGCTGCCACAGGCGGGCTGCTCCCATGCGAGCGAACGTGTATTCTATCGTGACCGATCCGCGTAGACGCACCACCTCCTCGGCCTTATAGGGGCGGTCAATGCCGTTCCACCGTGGATTTGTTTCCCAGGCGTTTGCGAGGAGCGCCGCCTGTCGCCTTTTTGTTCCCGCTGCGTGTACTGCATATTCCATGATTCTCCACTTCCTCTCTCTTGTTCGAATCGATTTATGTTATGGTACACGAATGGGATTACCCATCTGATTGATACAGTATATTATATAACAGATCGATTTGTACACTACAGATATCGCGAGTTTTGAACTGATTGTCAAATGACACGCGAAAAGCACTGTCTACAAAAGTTCAGAGAATCCGTTGCACTTTATGCTATAATACAGGTTGCTTCGGCATGACCCATTTTTTTGGCGTCTGACATTTTGGGAGATGTGCGTTCATACGAGTGCGTATACGGGCAGGGTTCACTCACGATAGCGAGGTTGATTCGATGAATAAAAAACCGAGTTCCGGCAAGAAAACCGCCAAGACTGGTATCGGGAGCGGAGATGGCAGCGGCAAGGGCGCTGGAAACGAAAGTGTGGGCAAAAAGGTGAAATCGCGGAGGCGTCGCAGGATTGTTGCGGGCGTCAGCGCGGCGATTGGCGCGGTGGTCATTGGAACGGCGATAGCCGCCGTGTACGCGGCGATAAAATCGCCGGGTGGTGGATTGGGGGGCATCATCCGGAATATTGCGGGCGCTCCCCAGGAAAATATCCTGCTGATCGGCAACAACGCGCGCAATCCGGCAGGTCCGCTTGATCTCGGTTCGGGCGGCGGGCAGGCTGACATTTTGATGGTTGTGCATATCGACCCTGTGAAACATCAGGTGGTTCTCATTTCCATTCCGCGCAACGTCTTGTTTGCGCAGCCGCAGTTCAACAATCCGATTCCGAAGATCAAGAGCCTCTTTTTCATCGGCGCCCAGATGCAGCCAAACCAGGCTGCGCAGCTATCCGTCCAGGCCGTTTCGCAGTTAACGGGGTTGCCGATCAATCATTGGATTGTGACGGACTTTCAGGGATTCCAGGATGCCATCAACGCGGTGGGGGGTATTCGGGTTGACGTTCCCGGCCGCCTTTACGATCCGGGCTTCAGCGGCGCCAACCTGTATCCTGGGTGGCAAACCCTAAACGGCCAGCAGGCGCTGGCGTACATCCGTATCCGCCAAAACCAGGCGAGCAGTACGATTCGCGTCAATGACTTCCAGCGGATGAACGCTGAGGCCCAGGTATTGCAGGCGCTCAAAACCAAGCTGCTGAGTCCAGGCACGGATATATCGAGTATTGGCGGGCTCATCGGAACGTGGAAAAAAGATATCGCAACGGATATGAACACCTCCGATCTGATCGCGCTGGCGTTGGATCTCCCTGGTGCGAAAGTGACTCATATTACGCTTGGCAATATCGGAGACTCCATGCAGTTGGCCAGCGCGCCACTCTCAGGAGTCAATCAGGAGAACTACATCACGGGCGCGTACTATGATGTGCTAAACCCGGCGCACATCCAGCAAATGCTAAAACCGTACGGATCTACCGGTTCGTCGACGGGGCTTCAGGCGCTTCCTGCGCCAAGCACCATTCCTGTGCAGGTATATGGATCTTCGGACGTAGTTTCAAAGTTGCAGGCGGCCGGGTTCCAGGTGACATCGTTGGGGGCGGGCAACGGCACGTATCCAGTCCAAATCATGTATCCGGCCGGCGACATCGCTTGGGGTTGGCAGGTGGCGCGAACACTCGCCACAGGCAACGGCATCGTGGAACCGGGCAGCCCGAATCCAAACGCGGTGGTGGTTTATGCGCCATAGCGGCAGCGGGCGCGGTGCAGTCAACACAAGCGTGATCCACAAAGCTTCTGCAAAGTTGATGATTCACAGCAAGGCTTGATACTTGCGCGACACAAGAAACGGGCGTCCGGCGACGCCCGTTTCTTGTGTCGCGAGAGTGTCATGCGCCATACTGGACGAAGGTACTACTTGTACGATCAAACGAATATATCTCTATAAACCGGAGGGAAATTTGTGTTACTGGTGACTGCGGAGCAAATGCGCAAGATCGACCAAGTCATGATCGGGGAGGTTGGAGTGTCTGCTGTCGCGTTGATGGAGCTGGCTGGCGTCGCCGCAGCGGATGTTGTCACTGCCAAACTGACCACTGGACGGGAACGGGTCGACATCGTTGTTGGAAAGGGGCATAACGGCGCGGATGGTCTTGTCGCGGCACGGCATTTGTTCGCTCGCGGCTGTCATGTGCGAGTATGGCTTGCTTCAGAAGAGTCTGCCTTGTCTCCGTTGACGTTTGCGCAGTTGCGCTCCTACCGCGCGCTTGGCGGCGCGGTAGCCGATGCAGGTGATGACTTGTCAGGCAGCGATCTGATTGTCGATGCCTTGCTGGGAACCGGCAGTCGATTGCCACTCTCCAGTACCGTGAGGTTGTTCGCGAAGGCCATAGTGGACGCGGGCAAAAGGGTGATTTCTATCGATCTTCCGACTGGAGTGGACGCCGATACCGGGCTGGTCGATGAAGCGGCCGTTCGCGCCGACGTTACTGTGACCTACGGCTTTGCCAAGCCTGGTCTCTACCAGTTCCCTGGTAAGCAGTATGCGGGCGCCGTGGTGATCGCTGATCTGTCCATGCCCGAGGCGTTGGCCATTGACGCAGGAACCAGAACGTTCTTGTTGACCGGTCCTGACTGTACAAAGCGTTACCTGAGACGCCCTGTTGACAGTCACAAAGGAACGTTTGGCCGCGTGGGCGTCGTGGCGGGCAGCGACGGCATGTATGGAGCCGCCCGTCTGGCAGTACAGGCGGCTTATCGGGCGGGAGCTGGACTCGTTCAGTACTTTGCCCCTGACGGACTGAGCATGGCGGTGCGCCAAAGTTTTCCACAGGAAACCGTGATCAGGCGGTATCCTGGCGAGAACGATCATTGGGATACGGCTCGAGCAAAGTCCTGCGCGGCGTTGTTCGGCAATGTTTCGTGCGGTTTGTGCGGCCCGGGTCTGGGGCCCCAGTTTGTGGAGGCGGCGAGTCAACAGTCAAGCGCGCTGGTTCCGTTCGCGGAGGCTGCCATACCCCTGGTGCTTGACGCGGATTTCCTACAGGCTTTGGCTTCTTTGCCGGGTGGTATGCAGGAGTGGTTTGCGCGCAGGCGGCATGCTACCGTGATCACGCCGCATCCCAAGGAGTTTTCCGCCCTGACGGGATTGGCGGTTCCCGAAGTGCAGGGTGACCGCGTGAAGCATGCAGTCGAATTTGCCGCACAGTTTGGCGTGCATGTCGTGCTAAAGGGAGCGGCTACGGTCATTGCCGCCCCGGACGGCGTGGCGTTTATCAACACGACTGGAAACTCGGGACTGGCGTCCGCTGGTACGGGCGATATTCTGGCAGGTTTTGTGGCGGGACTATTAGCCGGTGGATACTCTGCTTTGGACGCTGCGCTTCTCGCCGTATACGTGCACGGACTTGCTGCTGACCTCGCGTGCGCCGATAGGGAAACGCAAGAGTCACTCACCGCCTCTGATCTGCTGACATGGACGGGACGGGCCTTTCGACAAATTTCCCGGGCAATGGACAAGGTAACGGTCTCTTTGACATGATACGACGGTATTGGGGTGATCGTGTGCGAACTAAAAACTGGGTCGCCTTTCTGTTTACACTATGGCTCGGCGCGGCGTTGGTGGGTTGCGGCCAGTTGAGCGCAACCCAAATGGCCAAACAGTTGCAATCTGTGCAAAGCGGCATGAACAGTTACAAGAGCACAGCTTTTATGACAGTCCATATTCAGGACGGCGTTCAGCGCTATTATGTCGAAACGTGGTATCAGGCGCCCAATCTGTACCGGATTGCGTTAGGTAATGAAAACAAGGACATCTCGCAGATCATTGTCCACAACGCGCAAGGTATTTACCTGATCAGTCCCGGCGTCAAGCGGGTCATCCGGTTTCAGGGGGATTGGGCCGAGCGGCAGGGTCATCTGTATCTGTACCACTCGCTGCTCAGCAAGATTCTGGCAGTTGCAGAACCGCAGTATTCTGTGAAAGACAAAGTCGTGTCGTTCACGGTGCCGACTGATCCACTCAATCCTCTCATCAGCAGCCAAAAGGTGGAACTCGAACAGGGGTCTTATGCGCCGAAACAGATCATTCTGTACGACAAAGAGAAGCAACCTGTGATTACGATGACTTACCTGACATTTCAAAAGGGCGTTACGTTTGACGCAGGAGCTTTTTCTCCTGACCAGGCAACCACTCTGAAGGCGATTGAAATGCCTGTGAGTACCGTGGAGCAGGGCTTTGGGGTGATAGAGCCGACATTTGTACCGGCGAACGACAGCCTGGAAGATGAATCGGAACTGAACGGAACCGTGTATGTCCGCTATGCCGGACCTGAACCATTCACCATTGTGGAGAGCAGACCACAACCTGGGGGACTGGATCTTGGCGCCGGACAATTGCTGACTCTGTACGGTGTTCCTGCGGTGCTTATCGGATCTGGCGGCGTTCATCAAATGTACTGGCTGCACCGAGGCGTTGAGTTTCAACTGACCTCCGATATGAAGGTGAGTGACATGATTCAGGTGGCTGCATCCACAATGGGCGACTATGGGAAGTAGCGGCGAGGAACAGGCGCCTCTGTTCGCTGAGGGGGGTACCGGACGCACAGCGCTTGCGCCCCCCTTCTTGCGAAATTGTGGTATGCTTGCAGGGTGAGGTGAATCCGCATGTCTATCGCGAATCGCCAAGTTTCAGAAAAATAATGAAGAAACTTCACCTTTAACTGGATGTCTTTCTCCGAAGTGCGTTATAATACGAAAGGGAATTGGGGTCGTGAGGGGGATCTAGCATTGTCGAGGTCAAGGCGGATTGCCGTGAGCATGCCACCCTATCTATTGGATGAGGTTGATGGTTTAGTGGCCCAGGAACGGAATAGCAGGAGCGATCTGATCAGACAGGCGACGGCGATGTATGTGCGAGAACGGAAAAAACAAAGGATCCGCGAACTTCTGCAACAGGGTTATCAAGAGATGGCAGTGATCAACTTGCGGCTGGCGTCTGAAGCATTTGAGGCCGAGGCGGAAGCCGAAGTCATTGCGCGACGACTTGTCAGCGGGGTGTAAACGCATGAACGTCAAGCGCGGTGACGTTTATTATGCGGATCTGTCTCCCGTTGTGGGGTCTGAGCAAGGTGGATTTCGTCCCGTTTTGATCATTCAAAACAACATCGGCAACCGATTTAGTCCCACCGTGATTGTGGCAGCGATTACCGCGCAGATTCAAAAGGCAAAACTGCCTACTCATGTGGAGATCATCGCATCGGAGTATGGGCTTGAACGCGACTCAGTCGTGCTTCTGGAACAGATTCGGACCATTGACAAACAGCGACTGACAGAAAAGATCACCCACCTGGACGATGAACTGATGCGCAGAGTGGATGAGTGTCTGCAGATCAGTCTATCCTTGATCGACTTCTAACTGAATGTAACGATTGAATTACGATATTCCAGTATACACGGAATGGTTACCGATGGGCTGAAGAAAACTTCAGGCCCGTTTTTTCGTGTCCATATAAGGAGGGAGTCCATATAAATACACGCGTTAGACAGTCTTACAAGCACCGATGGACTAACTCGCCGGTTCCTGTGAGCGCCTGATGGCATGAGTTGTCCGAACTCTGAATAGGGTGTACAAACAGACCCGCTTGGCTGGGATCGTATACTGTGCCGAGGCGAGTTCGGCGCCGCCGTGTTTGAGCAGCGGCACAGTATACGATCCCGGCGGGCAGGGAAGGTGTTTTCCGGGACAGTCACTTCAGTTCAGAGAGGCGGGTCGGCATTGACTCACGGCGCACTGGTAGGGGCAAAACTCAGGACGACGACGTTAGCCGGTTTGATCGTCCTCTGTATCCTTGCGATCGGATTTTACGAGACATCCCATGTGCAGTACGCGTCACATATACAGATGGTAAAGACGCTGTTTCAAAGTATTGTCTGGGAAGCGTTCCCGTTCATCGTGATCGGGGTTGCATTGTCGGCGCTGATCGATTCTTTCGTAGGCGCAAACGGGTTGTCTGCGTTTCTGTCCGATTCGCTGAGCGGTCGGTTGACGGCCGGCGTACTCGGACTCTTTCTGCCCGTCTGCGACTGCGGAACGATTCCGGTGGCCCGTACCATGCGCCGCAAGGGTGTTGGCGAGTCTGTTGTATTTACTTTTGCGCTCGGTACGCCAACAGTCAACCTTGTGGCCTTACTCTCGACATTCGCGGCGTTTCATCAACAGTGGTCGTGGGTGTTGTGGAGAGCGGGCGGCGCGTTTGTCATCGCTATTGTCGCGGGTCTCGTCGTGCGGTTTGGGGAAGACGCGCTTACCGAAAAATGGGAGGTTGATGCGCATCCCAGGACAAAACGGCGTGGTTGGACCGCCTGGCGACACGCCGCTGATCACTCAGTAGGCGAACTATTTGCGGTAGGACCCTTCTTTGTGGCCAGCGCTCTGTTGGCCGCTGTGGCGCAGGGGCTGTGGCCAATGCAAGTGGTCACGGGATTCACGCAACACTCTGTGTGGTCGATTTTGTTGCTGATGAGTCTCGGTAGTGTATTATCCCTCTGTTCTGAAGCGGACGCGTTTGTTGCGGCCAGTCTGACAACACTGTTCTCGCCCGGCGCAGTCATGGCCTTTATGCTTGCGGGCCAGCTAACCGATTTACGCAATCTGCTCCTGATGCCTCAGGTGTTCTCGAAACGTACGGTGACAGTCGGTTTGACAACTGCGTTCATCCTTATTTTTGCCTGTGCGCTGCTTGTCAACCAGGTTTCCACAGGGGGGTGGGTCTGATGCTGTCGGAACGTTCGCTGCGCCTGGCGATCTTGAGCGCCTATGGGTACAGTCTCCTGAATATGTGGTGGACGGGCGCCATGTATCGGTTTGTGGGCGCTGCTCTGGGGCCGCTTGAACTGGCGGGCGGCATTCTCGTATGGGTGATCGCGGCTGGAGCCTTGTTCAACAGAGACGCGGAGGCTCGGGAGGAACTGGCCGGCGGTATGTGGCTGCGCGGAATTCTCTACGCCCTGTTTGCTCTGCCGCCCGCGATTTATCTGTTGACGGTGTATGCGGGATGGTAGCCTTCACTATACCTTTGGCGTAAAACATAGTAATCTAAAGCTTGACGAATGCTCATCAGGAAGGTGGTTCCAACGCATTGAGCGAGGTTACATCGGCGCAAACGCGTGTCACAGAGCAGTCGCGTATTCGCGACTATGAACTTTATCCACAGGGGTTGCGCAAGATCGCGTGGGTGCGGGGGCGTATGCCGCTGTTGCGCAGTCTTGAAGAACAGTTTACGCGTGATCGTCCGTTTGCTGGAAAGCGCGTGGTGATCTGTTTGCATCTCGAGGCCAAAACGGCTTACTTGGCCAAGGTTGTTCAGGCAGGCGGGGCGGAGGTTGCAGTTGTTGCGTCAAACCCTCTGTCTACGCAGGACGATGTCGTTGCCGGGCTTGTCCATGATGGCGTCGTCGCGTACGCCTGGCATGGCGCCACCGCACAGGAGTACGGGAGTCACATTCAGGCTGCGCTTGATTTTCATCCTCAGCTTGTGATCGATGACGGCGGCGATCTCGTATCGACGCTTCATCGCGATCGACCGGATCAGCTGGCTGAAATCGTCGGTGGATGCGAAGAAACGACGACGGGCATATTGCGTTTGCGCGCCATGGCCGAGCAGGGCATCTTGCAATTTCCCATGATCGCGGTTAACGACGCCTACTCCAAGTACCTGTTTGACAATCGCTATGGAACGGGCCAATCTGTGTGGGATGGAATCATGCGCACAACCAATCTTTTGGTCGCAGGCACGACAGTGGTTGTCGTCGGCTACGGGTGGTGCGGGAAAGGCGTGGCGCTAAGAGCCCGCGGGCTCGGCGCCAAGGTGGTCGTCTGCGAAGTCGATCCCATCAAAGCGGTTGAAGCGATCATGGACGGCCACACTGTGATGCCAATCGCAGAGGCTGCCCGCGTCGGAGATTTCTTCGTCACCGTGACTGGCAACAGGGATTGCATCACGGGAGCGCATTTTGACGTGATGAAGTCGGGGGCCATACTGGCCAACGCAGGTCATTTTGATGTGGAGATCAGCATTCCCGACTTGCGGACTCGCGCGCAGCAAGTGAACGCGGTTCGGCCCAACGTGGAGGAATTCGTTTTTGCAGATGGGCGCAGGATGTATCTTCTGGCGCAGGGGCGACTGGTCAACCTGGCCGCCGGAGATGGCCACCCCGCGGAAGTCATGGATATGACGTTTGCGCTGCAGGCGTTGGCTTTACTTTACGTGATGAAGGATTCCTTGCCGGCAGGGGTTCACAAGTTGCCCCATGACATCGACGAGGAAGTCGCGCGCATGCGGTTGCAGGCGGTGGGAGCCGCGATTGATGAATTGACGCAAGAGCAGAAACAGTACTTGGCGAGTTGGGGACACGAGTGACAAAGGCATGATGTGTGTCATGGCAAGAGAGGAGATCGGTTGTGCGTCCGTTAATTGGCGTTACGGTATATCACTATGTAAGGAATAATATCCCGGGTATCTTTGTCGGCCAGGATTACACAGAGGGGATCTATGAGGCAGGCGGCCTCCCGATGGCGTTGCCACTGACCGTTTCCCCGGAGGCTGTCGCTGACATGGCGCTGCAACTGGATGGCCTCCTGCTCACCGGCGGCGAAGATATCGCGCCTCAGATGTTCGGCGAAGAACCGCGACAGGGGCTCGGAGAAGTGTCTCCGATCCGGGATCGGATGGAGCAACTGCTGTTGGAACGCATGTTGGTGCTTGACAAACCTGTATTTGCCATTTGCAGAGGGATTCAGATTCTGAACGCCGTGATGGGAGGAACCCTGTACCAGGATTTACTGCGCGAATGGAACAGTGACATGCAGCATGCCCAGAATGCGCCGCGCAATCACTTGGCTCACGTCGTGGATATCGTGCCTGGCACGCTCCTGCAGAGAGCCTGCGGTGAGCGGGAGTTGGCAACCAATACATTCCATCACCAGGCCGTGCGCGACCTTGCGCCGGGGTATGTCGTCTCTGCCCGCAGCCGCGATGGGTTGATCGAAGCGATCGAAGATCCGGCCAGGGCGTTTGTTCTCGGCGTGCAATGGCATCCCGAAAATTTGTGGCGTGAAAATCCGGGGCACAGGCGCTTATTTGCCGCCTTCGTGGATGCTGCGCGGGCGCGGCAGCAGGCGTCTGATTAAGTCGCGGTCCGCGCGGGTCACCTTAAAGAGAGAACTGAGCGGTTGTTTGGTCTGCTGCTTAAAGTAGATGATGCAAAGCGTCAAACTCACGACGTAAGCCGACGAGGAAGCGAGCGCGCCGCCCATGATGCCCACCCGGGGTATCAGCAAAAGGCAGATGAGCACATTGGCGGCGATGCTCGCCGCCTGCATGTAGAGAGGAAACTTTACCTTCCCGAGTTGGTCTGTAAAGAACTGCGAAAACAGAGCGGTCGTGCCATAGGCGATGGTGCCTAGCAGCAACACTTCAAAGACGGGGATGGAGCGATCATAGCGACTATGGAGCACAAAATGAATGAGCGGGGGGAAGACGAGCATCATGAAGGCGGCTGCTGCTACCAGCAACGCCAGCGTAAAGCGAAATGTGCGTTCTATGAGGGCGATCGAGCCGCCGCGTTCTTCTGCCGCAACCCGCGCGTAGATGAGCAACGAGATACTTGACGATATATGCCACAGCACCTCTGAAGCAGTGACCGCCATGCCGTACAGACTTGCAGCCGTGGTTCCCGCCAAAACCCCGACAAGGATGAGGTCTCCGCGCAGATTGAATTGAGTAAGTAGTTGCTGCAGGGAAGTTTTCCGACCGTAGGCAAATACTTGCCGACGAAGTTCCGGATGCTTTGAGGGAAGAAGCTTTACTCCGGAAAGACGCGCGGCCACCACGTACGCGGTGATTGCTGCGATCAGATAGGAGAGAAACCAGCCACCCAAAGTCAGGGTCAGCAGATACGGCGCCATGGCCGCATCGAAATGGCGGCTCACCATGATCGTTACTGCAAATACGACAAAGCACAGTGCCTGTATCGTGTTGAGTCGATTCAGCCAGTCAATTTCGTTTAAGGCTTGTACCAGCTTCGTCGTATAACCAAACAAGACCGCCAAGGGCACGGTTCCGACGGCAAACGCGACATAACCAAAAACGGGGCGTTCCGGCGCCAGAAGGAGGCATACCACTGTAAGTACCGCTGCTGCTATCGCAACGAGAGCATAAAGGCGCATAATGATGCCAACGAGGGCTTCGCGTGGAAGCTTCTGACGGTTCAGGCCGAAGTTAAAAAAATTGCCATATCCTGCAAGATAAGTCGCGCACAACTGTGCATAGACAAGAACAAGTTTATAGATGCCGTTGTCAGCCACTGTCAAATACCGTGGAACCAGGAACAGGCCGGACACCATGGCCAGGCCCGCCACCCCAAATTTGTACATGATCGTTCTTAAAGTCCGCGCGACCGCATTCATGCGGATCCTCCCGACACTCATGATAACGCTGTACGACTCGCGCACGACCGGGCGGCGCGCCTGCGATGCTGTGACGGCAGGAGCGCTGCACAGGGAATTTACTCGCCTGTCACCCGCCACGCAGAGCGGGCGCACTCTCTTGCATGCGTAGAGGACAAGGACACTCCGGTTGCCGGCAGCCGCGACCCTATGACCTCTAGCAAAGGGAGGAACTGGGAAAATGGTCGTGAGTACGCTTAACCGTCATTTGCTCGTTCAGTTGCAAGTCGGCCAGAGTGCGGCCGGGAAACCGAAGCTGCACAATCGAGCGTATCCGCACGTCGATGTCCAGGCGTCAGATACCGCCATCAATGGAGTGCTGCAGGCTCTCGCGCCGCTGTTTGGCGACCCGGTGTACGCTATGGGGCGCGTGGACACCGTTCAGATCCAGGACAGTTCGACGACTTCGTCTTCCAGCGGCGGTTCGTCCGGCGCGGCATCGGGAGGCGGCGCGGGCGCCGGCTCCGGTACAGGATCTTCGTCAACAACGGGCACCACATCGGCATGAGGTGGACGAGCAGCGCATCCTGAATTGTCTGGAGGGACCATTGTCATGAAAGAATCACTCGAACTTTCATTTTTGACCGACCTTAACAAAACCGTGCATCTGCAGATTCCCAACCCACGGACACCCGTTACGGCGGCTGTCGTAGACGCAGCGATGGACGCCATAGTGGCGGCTGACATCTTTGCCTTTCCGAATGGGCGAATCGTGAAAAAGGTGCAAGCCAAACTGGCGACGGCGGACACTTCCGTCATTGCGCTGGCGTAACAGTACCGTGTGCTGCAGGGGCGATCGCGATGGCGGTCGCCCCTGCAGACCATTGGGTTGACCCATGCATTCCTTGCTATGAATCAGCGTCAGCACCGGAAAGATGGACTGCCACTTTCGCGACTAATTCTTCGACTGAGGCAGCCTCGACAGGATCATATTCGTCGACAAGCAGGAACGGAACGCGAAAGCAGCGATGGCAGTTTCCCAGGCAGCCCCATTCTCTTGTTTGCACATTCGGGTACTGATAACTCAGCACGGCCAGCGCGTCGCCGGAACCAAGTTCGGCATTGGCGGTGCAGATCTCCAGTTTTCGAGTCATTCTCGCCGCCTCAGCTTGTGACATGCTGCTTTGCATTGTAACATAAGGCCTATGTGGGAACCTAAATCTGGGCATATCAAAAAATAAATGTAACAGAAATGAAATGTTTAGGTGGAAATCTATGAGAGATTTCGTGTAACCTGAAGGTATTCTAACGCGTCTATAGGGATAGTCGCATTGAGGTGGGGCTGTGGCATCGACGTTAAGCGACGGGCAACGTTTCGAATTGTTGCGTGAGCTCATGGAGGCATACAGTCGCGATGTATTTCTGATCGTATACGGATATGTCCATGACAGACATACGTCTGAAGACATCAGTCAAGATGTTTTTTTGAAGGTGTATGATCACCTGGATTCTTTTCGCCAGGAGAGCAGTTACAAAACCTGGATCATGCGCATCGCGGCGAATTGCGCCAAGGACTTTCTTCGCGCCAGCGCTCGCAAGACCGTGGTTATGGATGACATGTCCCATTTGCAAAGCGAATTGTCGGTAGAACAGACGGTTATCGCCCAGGCCCAGGGTAACGCGCTTTGGCAAGCTGTTCAGGATTTACCTGACATCTATCGCGAGGTGATATGGTTATATTACGCTCAGGATCTTTCCGTGGAAGAAATTGCGCATGTGACCGATTCGAGTCTGTCTGCAATCAAAACCCGACTGCACCGTGGCCGAGAACTGCTGCGGGCTGTGTGGGAGGGAAGCGGTGAAAGTGAATCGACAAGACGATCATGAGTTTGAAAAGGCGCTGAGAGAATCACTTCGCGTTCACCTTGATCAAGCGTTCGCGCCAGAGTCTTTTCAAAAGAAAGTGCTGGCCGAAATTCGCAATCGGCAGCAAACCAACGCTTCGCGCAGTGTCTGGGGTCGACTGCGGGCGGCGGGAACGCGCAGGCGCGCGCTGTGGGCGTCGACTGTTTCTGGCGTCGCGGCGCTGATGGTGGCTTTCGTCGTGTTGGCGCAAAGTCACGGTGCGGGGCAGTTTTCTATCAAGGGAGCGGACAAGACCCTCGCGCAGGGGTCTACAGCGGCGCAGCCCTATGAGAGCGCCTTGCAGACGCTAAATGTAACGCTTGCGCCGATCTCTTCGCAGGATGTCACGGTGGTGGCGCAATCAGCGCAGAGCGCAGCCGCGCCAGGGTACACCACAAACGCTTCAAACGGCCCTGCCGCGGGATCTGGAACTGCGGCGGGCGCCCGACAGGGCGCTGTGTCCAACAGCGCAACCGCAACCAGTCCAGGTTCCCATGCGGCGGCTAACACGCCCAATGCGGGAACGGCCGGAAGCAACGCAAGCGTTCACGGGTTCATTGCGCTTACTCCGAACGTTCTGACGTTCCACGCGCGACTCTATAATACCAGCGCGTCGCCCGTTCAGGGAAAGCAGCTTCAGGGAATGCTGTTTGTGTTGCGCCGGGCGGGCGGATTGTCGCCCGTACAGGCGAGCGATTGGGAATATTTTGTGAACGGACCGGATACTATGATTCCGGCGCACAGCTCGATGCAATGGTCATTTACCTTGAATCCGACGCCGCCGTTCGAACATTTAAACGATCGCTATATCCATCTGATCTGGATTCTGCGCAACCCCAACCCGAAGCTCCCTTCACTCAGCATGGGCATGCTGCCTATTCGCGTGTCGCGCGTCCATGTTCGGGTGACCGGAACGGCGGGTGCGGGTGTCCAGTTTCTTACGATCACCGCCCGCGTCCGGAACGCGGGTCTGCAACCGTGGTTTCCACAGACGGCGTTGGGCATGCTGTTTTTCGAACGTTACCCTGGCGCAGAACTCCTGAGCAGGGGTACCTATAAGTATTTTGATGATGTCGTTGTTTTGTCAGGTTCCAAGCAGAGGGTCAATCCGGGGCAGTCGGCTACCGTCGAATTTCAGATTTCGGGAGTGCCGAATACCGACATGCTGAAGCTGCCTCTGCGCATTTTGCTCATAGCGCGCAATCAGGTTGGCGCCTGATCGTTGCTCCACACCTTTTTCTACGGGTATAATGTCCTACAGAAGCGCGTGAGAGCGGGGAACAGGATGCTTGTCCGAGAGATCGGCGAATTTGGCCTGATCAGGCGTTTGCGGGATCTGGTTTCACGATCTGATCCGCGCGTGACTGTGGGAATCGGTGATGATGCGGCGGTTGTGGCGTATGATGGGCCGATAGTGATGACAACGGATACTTTTGTCGACGGCGTTCACTTTCGGGATGACTGGATCGACAGGATTTCTTTGGGCTACAAGGCTCTGACCGCCAGTCTCAGCGATGTGGCCGCGATGGGCGGCCGTCCCGGGCACGTCCTGGTGTCCTTGGCTATTCCCAAAGAAGAACGGGTAGAACAGATTGAATCCATATATCGTGGCATGGCAGAGGCGTCCGATGAGTTTGCGGTGAGCGTCGTTGGAGGCGACATCGTAAGCACCGCAGGTCCACTCGTCATCACCGTGACCGTTACGGGCGTCCTTATGGGAGCAAAACCGCTCCGCAGGAGTGGCGCAAAGCCGGGGGACCTTGTATTTGTTACCGGGGATGTCGGGGGCTCGGCCGCGTATGTGCGCCTTATGCAAACCGGCAGTTCCTTTGCTTTGGCGCCCATTGATCGGTGGCAACTTCAGCAGCGTCATACGCGTCCAAAGCCGCAGATTGGAGCCGCCGAGGCGCTCGTTCGGTGTCAAGGCTGCACGTCTCTCAACGACGTCAGTGATGGGTTAAGTTCCGAACTGGCGGACATTTCCGAAGCCAGCCGCGTACATCTCGACATTGACAGCGAGCGCGTTCCCATACTGCCGGCGGCGCGTCGCTTTGCCCGTCTTGCAGGGCAAAAGCCGCTCGACTTTGCCCTTTATGGCGGCGAGGACTACCAACTGGTCGGTACGGTTACACCACTGGCGGCAGGAACTCTGCTGCCGCTCATGGAAGCGTATGGGGTGCGTCTCACTCTGATCGGTCGCGTCGTGGACGGTGAGCAGGGCGTCGATCTGCTGTCGGATAACGGTCGCCAGGCGTTGCTGCCACGAGGGTATGATCATTTTTCCACGGCTGGAGGCAATGATGCCCAATGACAACGAGTCCAGGCATGGAATACGGATTGACCCTGAGTCTGAGGGATGCGACGCAAACGCGTTTGCTTGGGGAAGCATGCGGCAGAGTCGCGCCAGCCGGACTGGTGATCGCCCTGCGGGGAAGACTCGGCGCGGGCAAGACGACGTTTGTGTCGGGACTTTCCCGAGGTCTCGGGTTGCCTGATTTTGCGAAGAGCCCGACCTTCACATTGATCGAGGAACATACGGGCGGTCGGCTTCCGCTGTATCATATCGACCTGTACAGACTGGGAGACGAAGCGAGACAGGAACTGGATCTGCTTGACGAATACTGGTTTGGAGAAGGCGTCTGCGCCGTGGAGTGGGCGCAGTTGCTCGAAGACGTACTGCCGGATGAACGGATTGATATACATTTTATCGAACTGGATGCACAGGAGATCGGGGCTGAGAATAGCGGAGCGGATACGCAGAATCCGGGCGAGTCTGGTCGCACGGTGATTTTGTCTGCGCGCGGCGATGCCGCTCTCAGAACTTTCCAGGAGTGGATGAGACTATGGCCCTGTTAGCGATCGACACAGCGACGTCTACCCTCAGTCTGGCAGTCGGCGATGGCGCGGGCCAGGTGTTCGCCGCGTGGACAACGCGCGTGGCCAGAATGCACGCGACCCTCTTGAATCCGTTAATCGATGAGATGCTGGCAAACCTGAATATGAATCTGTCTGACCTGGAAGGCGTCATTGCTGGTGTGGGTCCTGGTTCTTACACCGGAGTGCGCATTGGCGTGACGGCTGCAAAGACGCTGGCATTTGCCCTGGGTATTCCGGTGCTTCCTGTCTCATCGCTGGCCGCCGCGGCATACTCGATGCGCTGGTGCGCAGGGTTGGTCGTTCCGGTGTGGGACGCGCGCCGCGGAGCCGTTTATACTGCAGTTTACCGCTCGCAGCATGGACATTTCTCACAAGTGGTGGCAGACGCTCGCAGGGATCGGGCTGCGTTTGGAGAAACTCTTAGTACGATCACGGGCGGGAACGAGCTCGTGTATCTGGTCGGAGATTCCGCTTCCGTGGCGCAGCGGGAGTGGCAGGAAAAGAACGGTCTGAAGCGAATCATTGTCTGTGGAGAGGCCGCCGCAGTGCGCGCGGAGGATCTGTATGCACTTGGCTGTGAAAGGTTCGCACAGGGGTTATCTGGACGTGAGGAGGGCGGTCATGGCGAAAACGCGCATGCCCTGGTACCTCGCTATCTTCAAATGGCGGAGGCAGAGGCGCGCTGGCTTCGGAAGGAGCGGGGGAGTGGAGACGATGGATCCGAACGCACTATCATTTCGCCGGATGACCGTTCGGGACATCGATCATGTGATGCGGATTGAACGCGCTTCCTTCACCGCCCCGTGGTCGCGCAACGCTTTTTTGGGAGAACTGACTGAAAACCACTTTGCTCACTACGTCGTTATGTGGCTCGGAGAAGAGATGATTGGGTATGGCGGCATGTGGATCATTATTGATGAGGCGCATGTGACCAATATCGCTGTCTACCCAGCATACCGCGGGCGAAAGTTTGGTGAACGCCTGCTGCGCAGACTCATAGCTGAGGCGATTGCGCAAGGTGCAGGGAAAATGACACTGGAAGTGCGGGTCAGTAATTATCAGGCGCAGGGACTGTATCGCAAGCTTGGATTTGCCGATGCTGGACTGCGCCGCGGATACTACACGGACAATCAGGAAGATGCGCTGATCATGTGGGCGACATTGCCAAACTCGGCGGAGGTTCAGGATGCGTTGGAGTGAAATCATGAGGGCGCGTTACGGGCATGACACGGCAACGCCACGCTCAATCGACATTTTGGCGGTGGAGTCGAGTTGTGACGAGACTGCAGCGGCTGTGATCCGTGATGGACGAATCGTGGTGAGTTCGGTGGTGGCCTCCCAGATCAGTTCTCACCAGCGTTTTGGCGGCGTCGTGCCGGAGGTCGCGTCGCGGGCGCACGTGGAACAGGTAACGGTCGTGATCGAGCAGGCGCTCGCGGATGCGCACATGACTTTGGCAGATTTGCAGGCTATCGCGGTCACCCATGGGCCAGGGCTGATTGGCGCCCTGTTTGTGGGTGTGACTGCCGCGAAAACGCTTGCTCAGGTCAGCGGCGCGCCGCTCATTGGCGTTCATCATCTGGCAGGCCATCTGTACGCAGCAGCGCTCTCACAAGATGTTGAACCGCCGTTTTTAGCGCTGGTGGTCTCAGGAGGGCACACTGAACTGCTGTATGTGAACGCGCAGGGAAGCATCGAACGGCTTGGAAGCACACGCGACGACGCCGCTGGCGAAGCGTATGACAAAGTTGCCCGGGCGCTTGGCCTTGGTTATCCGGGCGGACCTGCTATCCAGGCTGCCGCGACAGGCGGTGATCCCACGTATATTCGATTTCCGCGGGCCATGTTGGACGGAGACTCTCTGGATTTCAGTTTTAGCGGTCTGAAGTCCGCTGTGATGCTTCACCTCGATCGTGAGCGAAAGGCAGATCGATCGATACGCGTAGCAGATGTGGCAGCGAGCTTTCAAAGCGCCGTTACAGATGCTCTCGTCCAAAAGGCGAGACTGGCGCTTTCCAGTACCTCGCAACATACGCTCGTACTGGCTGGCGGCGTGGCCGCCAACGCGCATTTGCGCACACGATTGCGGACGGTGTGCGACGACGCCGGGGCGCGGCTGATCGTACCCGATTTGCGTTTTTGCACAGACAACGCGGCGATGATTGGCGCGGCGGCGTTTGTCAGATACAAACAAGGGAAACTGGATGATTTGACACTGACTGCGCAAGCATCGATCCCTATTGATCAGTGGTGATGTCAATAGTTATGCACAGATTCAGTGAATAACTGCCGCATAATCTGTGGATAACTGCGGCAATTCGCGATCAACAGCCAATTAAATGACCGTCCCCTTAACCAATTGGGCTGGGTGCGCTATGAACAGATCTTTCTGCTGATGCTGTTTGACGACCCTGCGACCATTGTCCAGTAACATCTGGATCATGTCATGGCGCGCTTTCCAGGGTATTTGTGTCAATTCCTCCTGAAACATACCGATTCCGTGGATGAAATGCCGGATCACTTTGTCGGGATCGTTAAAGAGGGTGAGGAGTGATACGTCCATCGTATTGATGTCCGTAAGGGGGGCAGTCTGGAATGCGGCAATCACTTGGGACGGATCGGGAAAGTAGGCCCTCTTGATGCGGGTGAGCTCCTGGGACAGTTTCAGCACCGGCCCAAACCATTCCCGGAAAAACGGCGGTTGATGCTGGTTCTTTAGGGGATGCAGACTGGCTATGACACCTCCTCTTCGAGTCACGCGGGCCATCTCCGCCGCAGCCTTGGGCATATCAGTAAAATGAAGAAATGCGGCTCCGATCGTCGCGTCAAACGTTCCATCCGAAAATGGAAGACGCTCTGCGCTCCCGGGTGTGAATTGCACCCAGTCAATACCTCTCAGGCGCCTCGCCAATTCCGCGCGATGCAGCATGCCTGATGACGGATCGACGCCAACGACCCTCCCGGATGGGCCGACTCGGTCCGCCAGGCCTGCCCCGAATGTCAGCGCGCCACTGCCGCACCCAATCTCCAGGACACGCATTCCAGGTTTGATTCCGGCAAAGTCCACGAGGACTTTGCGCAACTCCATCGCATTTGGAATAACCTGCTCTGCCATGTCGTCATAATCATCAAACATGGTGAACTGCAAAATGTGCAGCATACGCATGCGGTGTTCCAAATATCCACTATGTTCGAGCATGTCAGCGTTCTCGTTCATGAACTTGATCCCGTTTTCCGTCAGTTTGACGTGACGACGGCCTTGTTGGACTACAATGCGCATCGAACCAGACAACGACCCCAGCATCAACTCATCGCTCAGTGAATAGTCGACCCATGGGCGGTGCCAACTGCCAAGGATAAATTGGCGTTCAGGGATGCTCCCATAATACGCGAGCGCCTGGTGGTTTTCGTAACTCGTGATCAGGGCGTAGATGAAAACGAGCGAGGCCAGCCCGTGTTCGGAAATGTAATCCTCAACCATGCGCAGAGCCTGTTGGGCGATCGGCTCATCGACGACCGCCTCGGAGTGCTGTTCTATGGCCAGATAGACTGCGGTTGACGCGATGGTTTCATAGATCGCGGTGCGTGGGATGCGTTCGGGAGTGGGCAAGTCATGAAACACTCTGATCTGGTTTTCCTCCGACCAGTGAGCGGCGGCGATTTCGCGAGCGACATAGTCGATCAGATGAAACACGTCCGCATCGAAACGGTCGATCGCATCAATGCCCGCTAACCAGGGGCTGATGACGAGCCCCGTAGAGAGAAAGGTCTTGATGTCTTGCGTTAAGTCTGGGAAACGAAACATTGAATCATCCTCCAAGGTGAACGTGGCTCTAAGTTTCATTCGACACAAGATGAGCATTTCCTGTGCGCAGCGTCTGATGCCGCTCTGCCAGATTTGGCGATGGAGAATCGGTGCGCCCGCTTCTATTCTGTCCTTGTTCCGCGTAATTCTAGCACGAGCGTCTATGAGTTGGTGAGCTGAGGCGAGGCGCAGGAAAGGGGATCATCGGTGGCCGGCGCATGGGCATGGCAGGCGCATCTTTTGCTGATATTCCAGACGGCTGCGAGTCCTGCCGCCGATCGTGTTGCGGTGGGGCTCTCCTGGCTGGGTAATTATGATACGTACGTATACTTGATCTGCGTGGTCCTGATTGCAGGCGGAAGTGAAAACGCGACAGATCTTGCTATACTGGTTCTCTTGGGGATGGTCAGCGCCGATTTTTTGAAGCTGTTTGTCGCGTCGCAACGGCCCTTTGAGGTGTTGCCCCTTCGAGCGCTGTATCGTGAATCGGCCGCAGGATCGGCGTTTCCCAGCGGACATGCGGAGGTTTCGGCAGCCTGTTATCTTTGGCTGGCAGATAGGCTGAGAAAGCGTGTTGGACGATGGTCGGGCGCACTGCTGGCCGCGCCGGTGGGTATTGGGCTTAGTCGGCTCTATCTTGGCGTGCATTGGCCGATCGACGTACTGGCCGGTTGGGTTATCGGGACTCTGCTATTTCTCTTCACAGTGCGGTACCCGGAGTTCATATCCGGGCAAAGCCAATCAGTTTCGATCTTTCACGTCAGCAGTCGATTCTGGTGGATCGTGTTGGCGTTTGCCGCAGGGAGCTGTCAATTAGGAGCCGATACGGTCGCATTTTTCCAATTCACCATTGGTTTGAGCGTTGCCGCGTGGATAGGCCCAAGAATCGCCCGCGCACGCAGCAGTCGCGTACTTTTGTTGCGCTTTGCAGTCGCCGCCGCTGTTCTGTCGGCCGTTGACGCCATGGTGAACAGGCTGGGGCTGCAATCGCATGCAGGCATGTGGATGGCTATTGCCAGCGGGTGCGCAGTGCTGCTGGTTGGACTTTTGTTTGCCGCCGCCGACTTATAAAGCCCTGTTTGAACAACCTCTTATAGAGGATATCTTAGCATGCTGTATACTGTGGGTGAGGAGGGCAGGCAGCGATGGTGAACGGTTCCGGCAGCTTACCGCCCCACGACAAGCAGTCACTGCGCAAAGAAATGGCGGCGCGGCGCGCCACTTTGACACAACTCGATAGACTTGCCTACGATCGACGGTTGGCGGACATCTTTTGCGCGCAGACATTCTTTCACGACGCCGAAGCCGTGCTGATCTATCTTGCTTTCCGGAGCGAAGCGTCGACGGATGCAATCATTGAAACCGCTCTTCAGGCGGGCAAACTTGTAGCGGCGCCGCAAACACGACGCGCAGGCCAAATCATGCGAGCCTTACGCCTGACCAATCTTCAGGACGTGACAGTGGGCGAGTGGGGTATGCGCGAACCGCGCGTGGGTGCAGAGGAACTGATAGCGCCTGAAGCGTTCGACCTGATTGTCGTGCCCGGACTTGCCTTTACGTTACGTGGAGACAGGCTCGGTTATGGGGGAGGTTACTATGATCGGTACCTGCCTCTCATTCGTCAAGATGCTCTGTCTGTGGGCATAGGCTACGAATTTCAGGTCATGGATCGACTTCCCGCCGAGCCGTTTGATCGCAGGGTGGATTGGCTCGTCACGCCTGCGCGCGTTATCGCCTGCGCAATGGACTGAATACTGCGGGGGCCCCTTATCTCGACAGCACCCGCAAGGTTAACCTGCCTCAGGCATCCTGCGACTGTACTGAAAATGTGTTGGAGGCTGGATCACAGCAGACGCGATTGCGACCGCTGTCCTTGGCGGCATACATCGCCTGATCGGCAAGTTTCACCAGTTCCAATGCATCCTGCGCTGCCCCTGGAAACGTGGCGACGCCAGCGCTGATTGTGACCCGCAGGGCTCCTATCGGACCGCTTACGACAGTGTCCGAAATCCTTGACCGCAGTTCCTCTGCAAACTGAAAGGCAGCGGCCGCTTCGGTGTTTGGCATGGTGAGGACAAATTCCTCGCCGCCCAAACGCGCGACGATGGCAGACTGGTCTGTGACCATGTCCAGCATGACCTTTGCGACAGCTCTAAGCACATCGTCGCCGAGATAATGCCCGAATTGGTCGTTAAAGTGCTTGAAGCGGTCGATGTCGCACAGAATGAGACTGATTCCTTCCTTGCTCTGTCGAGATTTCTCGACCTCAATCAACAGTCTGTGGTGAAAATACGTCTGGTTATAGAGCCCGGTCAGTTGGTCGATCACGGCTCTGTTTTGCACATCCATCGTGTAGTCGGTCATCTGTCTGTTGATGTGCTCGAGTTCTGTCACTTTCAGCAGAAGCCGCGAGGATTCTGTAATATGGAAATCGAGTTCCCGTTGATTTCGTTTCTTCCAAAACACGGAGAACAGAATCGGGAGCGCTTCCATGTTGAAGATCAGGAGACGCGTCGACACTTGCGCGAGCGTCTCCTGCTGCCCTCGAAATGGTACAATAAACAGCAGCGATATCAGGTCGACGACGATGGTTACCGTGACACCGGCTTTGCTGTGCAACGCGAGAGCCGCCTCGATGACGCACCAGAGGTACAGTGGCCAGGCGTAGGGCAGGCTGGGCTGCGCGAGAGCGATCATTGCAGTAACGAGAAGTACATCCAGTGACACAAGGCCGACCCACCAGGCGTCAGGGAGAGGGCGATATTTTGTCGGTATCGATACTGCCAATGCGCACAGGAGAAGAATACCTTCTATGACAGCATACCAAGCGGACGCAATATGGGCTGCCGCCACCATGCAAGGAACGATCAAGGCCAATACCCAGCGCCCCAGATACAGCAAGTCTACAGCACGCAAGCGACGTACATCCGTGATCAAGGCTTTGACTCCTTTCAATAATTGGGGGGGCGCTGACTCGTGACTGTACCCGCATTACCGACATTCAGCGCTGTCATCCTGGCAGGCGGCTACAGTCGACGCATGGGACGCGATAAGGCAACCCTGGAGATTGATACGTCAATGTTTGTCGATGTCCTGTATTCGAAATTGGCAACAGTCGTCGAAGATGTTTGGGTGGTGCGTCGCAAGGAGCAGCCATCTTTGCCGATTCCTCAGGTAGCGTTTGATCTGCATCCGGGTCAGGGCCCGCTCGCCGGTCTTGAGAGCGGTTTAACGCACTGCCGCAATGAGTGGACCTTTGTGATTGCAGTCGATGCGCCGCTTGTCCGTGTGGAACTTCTGCTTTATCTGGCCCGGTTGACGACAGAGGATGCTGGCCAAAGAGGCGGTATGGTCCGCCAGACTGCAACCGCAATCGTTCCGACGCTTGGCGGGCAAATGTATCCGTTACTTGGAGTTTATCACAAATCTCTGAAACCTGTGATAACAAAAATGCTTAGTTGCGATCGGAGAAGGGTGTCTGATCTCTTGTCGCAAATTTATGTGCGCTTCGTGTCAGAAGAAGAATGGCGGGACTACGATCCGGAGTGCGTCAGTTTCCTGATGGCCAATTCACCCGCACAATACGAAACCTTGCGCCTGGTTGCCAAGGGCATGAAGGGAAACGGTTGGGATGAAGCGAGAAGTTCGCGTTGAGGACGCGGTAGGTATGGTCTTGGCCCACGATTTGACAAAGATCGTTCCCGGCGAGTTCAAGGGGCGGTTGTTTCAAAAGGGTCATGTCATTTCAGAGGGCGATATCGATCAGTTATTGGCGATCGGGAAAGAACACATCTATGTGCTGTCACTGGAACAGGGCGAGGTTCATGAAGACGACGCCGCGCGTCGCATGGCTGCGGCAATCGCGCACAGCAGTCTGCTGTTCTCAGAACCAAACGAAGGTAAAGTAACGGTGAAGGCCGCTCATGCGGGGCTGCTCACCATTGACGTTGAGGCGCTCCTCGCGGTGAACGCGCTCGGCGAGTTGGCTGTTGTAACCAAACGCACCAATTCTCCAGTGACAGAAAAACAGTCCGTCGCGGGCTTGCGCGCGATTCCACTGATCGTTCGCGATGAGCGATTGACCGCATTTGAAACGATATTGACCAAGACCGGGCCACTCCTTGAGATTCTCCCTTTTCGGCGCGCGTCAGTCGGCATTGTTACGACAGGCAGCGAGGTTTATAAAGGACGGATTGAAGATCGATTTGGGCCTGTGTTGAGAGCCAAACTCCAAGCCTACGGCGCGCATTGGCTCGGACAGGAAATTGTCGATGACGCCACGGATGTGATCGCGCAGGCGATTGACAGGCTGATTGACGCAGGAGCCGACATCGTGTTGGTAACAGGCGGCATGTCAGTCGATCCGGATGATCGCAGTCCCGGCGCCATTGCAAAGGCGGCCACTGAAGTAGTGTCTTATGGCATGCCGATGTTGCCCGGTTCCATGTCAATGCTAGCCTATCAGCATGAGGTAGTGCTGATGGGTCTGCCAGGCTGTGTCATCTTCGATTCCGTGACAGCGTTTGATTATCTGTTGCCGCGGGTTCTGGCGGGACAAAGACTGACAGGCTCCGACATTGCGGAACTGGGCCATGGGGGATTGTTGTGAGAGCGGCGAAGGAACCTGTGCTCATCTTATTTTCTGGATATAAACATACCGGCAAAACGACTCTCATTGCCCGACTGACGACGGAGTGCACACGGCGCGGTCTTCGCGTGGGCTGCTTGAAACACGATGGTCACGGTTTCCAGACCAGTCCGGAGGGCGCGGATACGGCGCGTTATATGGACGCTGGCGCCATCAGTGTCGCAATCGCGGATACGTTCGGCCACTATATGATCGAACGGCGCGGCGATGAACCACCTTCAGTTCCCTCTCTCGTCGCTTCCTTGGGAGCGGTGGACGTGGTGTTCCTTGAAGGATATAAAACAGTCGCCATGCGTAAGGTTGTGTTACTGGGCAAAGATTTGCGCTGTGGCGGTCACTACGCTATTCCGGATTTTCTGCTGCACGGCGATGCAATGCAGAGCGTTCTCGCGTTTGCGGTTCCTGAGACGCCCTTTGCGGTTGCCGACTCCAGTCTCCCGGTGTATCATAGAAATGACATTGACGGTTTCATGGCGATACTTGATAGGTTAATGCAGGAGGCTTAGCATGGAGGTTGCTCGAGTTCCTGTCGTGACGGCGCGCCGATTGCCGATGTACTATCGCTATTTGTTGACTCTGCGCAAGCTCGGCAAGGAACGCGTCTCTTCGACGGAAGTCAGCGCGGCTCTACAGATTGAGTCGGCGACTGTCCGGCGGGACTTCTCGTATCTCGGCGAACTTGGCAAACGGGGCTACGGGTACAGCGTTTCGTATTTGATAGAATTTCTGCAGGGGTATCTGCGCCACGACGAACAGGTTGGCATCATCTTGATCGGTTCTGGAAGGGCCGGAATTAATGTCTCTGGGCATGATCAGGTGGGTCAGCTGCGACTTCTGACCGCTTTTGACGTGGATCCAGAAGCAACCCACAGACGGATCGACGGCATCGAAGTGAGGCCGCTCAGTGAGTTGCCTGAGTTCGCGCGATCGACCCCCGTGGATATCGCCATTCTGACGACGCCGGGGGTGTATGCGCAGGCGGTGGCTGACGCTGTGGCGGAAGCGGGGATCATTGGGATCCTCAATTTCACGTCGCAATTTGTGATAGCGCCCGTAGGCACGGTTTTGCACCAGGTGGATCTGATCAGTGAACTGCAATTCTTGATTTATTTCATGCGGCGCTTCGATTCGTAGCGATCATACTATGCGCGGGAACGTGTGGACAGATCGTTCGGCATATCAGCGATGACTGCGAAACGACGAGTGGACGTAGACGAATACGCCAACAGCGTTCTGATTCGCTGGTGGCGTGCGATTGACCGTGAGTTTGACGCGGGAACTGGTTCAGATTGCGTTTCAGACCCCTGGTTGGCGAACCTGTTTGATCGCAGTTTCACGATCGGCTAACTGTTCCTGTCGTTTTCTGATACCCTCTGCGATTGACTGAGCGGCATTGGCCATCTCCTGATACATCTGCTTGCTGACCGGATCAACGGTCTCAAGTGAAAATTGCGCGAGTGTTGCGTGCAACAACTGTGCATGGGCGTAGGCAGCCCCCACTCTTTCGACGGTCGTCATGACACAACTCCCCTTTATAGACAATCGTTACAAGAGTGTCCATAAAGGGGCTCGTTCAGACAGGATACCCTTCCCATAAAGACTCGCTCAGCGACGTCTGAATCCGCCCAGCCCTACGCGTTCCCGAACCAGATTCATGGTTTCTTCGGCAACTTGCGCTGCTGTTATGGCTCCTTGCCGCAACACGTCCTCAGCCATTCCGCTTTGCCGTATCTCTCGGTACTTTTCCTGGATCGGCGTCAGGTGAGCGACGATTGCCTCCGCCAAGTCTTTCTTCAAGGCGCCGTATCCTTTCCCCTCGTATTGCGCGACGAGTCCGTCGATCGTCATATCAGCCGTGAGCGAATAAATGACCAGCAAATTGGAAACTGCGGGTTTGCCTTGCGGATCATAACGGATCTCGCGATCAGAGTCCGTCACTGCGCGGCCGACTTTTTTGCGGATATCGTCGGGGGAGTCGAGAATCTCGATTCGGCTTTGGGGATTCGGGTTACTCTTGCTCATTTTCCTGGCGGGATCGTCCAACGACATGATTCGCGCGCCTTCTTTCAACATCATGACTTCCGGCACGGCAAATGTCTCTCCGAAGCGGGAATTGAACCGCATGGCGATATCCCGGGTCAATTCCAGATGTTGTTTCTGATCCTCGCCGACGGGCACTCTGGACGTCTGGTACAGGAGAATGTCTGCCGCCATGAGGGCCGGGTAGGTAAACAGTCCGGCCGTAACAGTATCCTTGCCTTCGGCCTTTTCCTTAAACTGTGTCATCCGCGACAGTTCGCCCATGTGAACAACGCACTGGAGAATCCATCCGAGTTCACTGTGAGCGCTCACATCGG
>JAJZEE010000019.1 GCA_021805735.1 Bacillota bacterium | reverse complement strand
ATCCTCGTCACGCGGTCTTTGCTCACAGCCGGCGTCACAACGGCGCTCGCCACAAGACTGTACGGTGAATACAGCGGGATGGCAATCCCGCTTCTCGTCTTTCCGACTGTATTTACATACTCACTCGCCGTTCAACTCGTTCCATCCATTTCAGAGGCTGTTGCGGCAGGCAACCAGGCGGTGATCGCCAGACGACTCTACCAATCCTTTCGCGCCACAGCCCTGATCGGATTTCCGACTTCCCTGATTTTACTCCAATTTGCCGGGCCCCTGTGCGCCGCCATCTTTCACCACGCGCATGTGGGCCCGTTACTGGCCATCATGGCGCCCGCGGGCTTCCTGCTCTACCTGCAGGGACCTCTGTCCGGAATCCTGCAGGGGATCAACAGGGCCGGTCTAGCCATGCGCAACTCCCTGATCGGCGCCGCAGGGAAACTGGCGGTCATCTATGTGTTGGCCCGACAACCCTCCATCGGCGTGTCCGGCGTTGCATTTGCCGTCGCGATTTCAGTCACGCTGACGACGGTCCTGCACATCGCTTCCATCCATCGGCTTGTCGGGTTTTACGTAGATGTCAGGGACACGGCCAAAATGCTCGGCGCAACAGTGATGGCCAGCGTCACGATGCATTGGTTGTGGTTGGCGCTCGGAACAGAGCTGTCACTCGGACTCCAATTGACAACGGTCATCACCACAGGATTGATCGTATACGTAGTCCTGTTGCTGGCTACCCGCGCCATCACCTCTCACACGCTGGCGCGCGTTCCTGGAGTGGGGCGGCGGCTGTCCGCGCTGGCCAAATTCGTTCCGTTCGCACGCTGACGCGTTTGTCAGAGCGCTGGGTCCTGCTTTTGTACCCTGCTGTCCTTGTCCATCCGATCAACGTACAACGTCTGACCATCCCAAGCCGCGTAAAAGACATCCTGCGGTGCGTCGTATCCGAGCGCTGTCAACTGTTCCCTGAGCCACTGCGGCGATTTGTCCACAGACGCCAGCTTGTCATACTGCACTTCTCCACTTACAATGAGCGAAGTCGGCATCACAGTCGATTTCACCGTGATTCCCAAGTCCTCGGCTGTCACTGGACGCTTGTTCGCTTTCGGAAACACCGACAGTTTCCCTGATGTTTCCAGAATGGCGAATTCAACGTCCGCGACGTTGGCGAAATCTTTTTCGCGCAGTTGCACCAGGAGGTCATTCATACTATAACGGGTGCGCTTCATCTCGCTGTCGTTGATCTCGCCGTTTGCAACGAGAACCGCTGGCTTACCTTCGACCAGTTCGTAGACGCGACGACTCTGCAGCGAGAGAAAGGAAACCCCGATCTGCATCAAAACCAGCAATCCAATGATAAACGCGCCGTGCCAGATGGGAATTCTCAAATCCTGTAAGGCCATGGCTGAAATCTCGGCGATCATGATCGACACGACGAGATCAAACAAAGAGAGTTTGCCAATTTCCCGCTTGCCCATAATGCGCAAAGCCAAAAAGACGAACGCATAGGTGAACAGCGTACGGATAAACAGGGTGCCGATCATTTGTTCACCACATTCCTTTTCACGACGTAACCAACTCACCTTATTATGAGGAGGAACACGCTTGAGAATTCGCGGCAGAGACAAAGTTCCCGCGTTGCTCGAGATGGCCGCGCCGATTCTGGTTGACGCCGAACAGGATATGGTCTTGCCCGCTGGCTGGCTGACCGGTTACGACCGCCTGTGCCTGGAGGTGGGTTGCGGTCGGGGATCGTTTATCTGTCAAATGGCCGACCATGCGCCAAACACTCTGTTTGTAGCATTTGAGAAGTTTCTTGAGATCATTGCCCGAGCCGCCGCGCTGGCCACTGCGCAGGGTCTGCAAAATGCCCGCTTCATCCGCACAGATGCGGCAAAAGCAGAAATGGTATTGCCGCTCCATGCGTTCCATGTGATCTACCTCAATTTTTCCGATCCTTGGCCGCGCAGACGCAACGACATTAAGCGACTCACACACCAACGCTATTTGCAGATCTATAAAAAACTGCTGACGGCTGACGGATGGTTAGAGTTCAAGACCGACAACGCGACGTTTTTTGAATGGTCTGTCGGATCATTCCAGAAAGCGGGGTGGAGCGTGCAAGCCATCGACACGAATGTGTCGAACACCGCCCCACCTGGAGAGGAAATGTCTGCTAAATACGCACAAACGGAGTATGAACGGCGGTTTCGCGCTCTGGGAATCCCGATTCGACACCTGCGCGCTGTTCCCGCTACGCTCTCCGGAACAGAGCCTCCGACTCACTGACATAAGTGGGACTGGCCCCACATATACACTTAGGGAACAAGCCTTTTCCCTGGGAGGGTGGCCAGTTGAAAAACAGGATGTGGAGTGATCTGAAATCAGACTTTAGCGGTTCTCCATTGGTTTTGGGCGTGATTGTGGCCTTTGTGGTATCGCTGTTATGCACGTTGGTCATGGCAGGCATTTATACCTGGACCACCATTTCAGAATCGACTCTCCCCTATACCGCCTATACGATCAACGCCATTTCCGTTCTGTTTGGCGCCGTATTTGCAGCACGCAGCGCCGGGATTAAAGGCTGGTACTACGGTGGTGTTACCGCGCTCCTGTTTAGCGCCATGTTGGCCATCGTCGGAAGTCTGGTCGATCTCAGCGCCGCCTTTCAGTTGGAGACGGTTGTCCGCATCGCCATTTTAGGGTTGATCGGGTCGTTTGGCGGAATGGTCGGAGTCAATCTCAAGCGGTGACTCCCGGATAACCGCCGCCGCAATAAAGGCGGCTATCGCTTCTCGCGAGAGTCGCCTTTATCACTTTTGTCGTCGCCATTACAAAGCAGTCAAGATTATCGGACCATCGGGGGTAATTGCGAGTGTATGTTCATACTGCGCGGATAGGGAACCGTCCACAGTACGGGCGGTCCACCCATCAGCATCGATTTGCGCCTTGAACGCGCCCAAGTTTAACATTGGTTCAATCGTAAGGCACATTCCCTCGCGAAGCTCCATCCCTCTTCCGGCGCTTCCATAGTGGGGAACCACCGGATCCTCATGCATCTGCCGACCGATGCCGTGACCCGCAAACTGTCTGACAACGGCCAGTCCGCACGCTGTCGCAAACGTCTCAATCGCATGCGCGATGTCGCCAATCCGATTGCCGGGAACCGCTTTCGCTATTCCGAGGAAGAGCGCCGTTTCGGTCGCGCGAAGCAGTCTTTGCGCATCTTCAGACACCTTGCCAACTGCATATGACCATGCGGAATCAGCAAGCCATCCTTGTCGATTGACGACCATGTCAATCGTCACGATATCCCCTTCGACCAACGGCTCATGCGATGGGAAACCGTGACAAATCACATCGTTGACCGACGCGCAGGTGGCATACGGGTATCCATGATAGCCTTTTTGCTCTGGAGTAGCGCCATTGTCCCGCAGGTACTGCTCGACAAACTGGTCAATCTCCCAGGTGGATACTCCGGGGCGGACGCGTTTGCCAATCTCCTGATGACACGATGCGAGCAGTTTGCCAGCGTCCCGCATCATGGCAATCTGCTCCGGAGTCTTGATCGTCACCATCAGCTAATCTTTGCGAACGGCATTGATCGCACTGCGTTCAAACGTGACTTCCGTGTCGCCTGCGATGCGCAGTCTCACAGTACTGTTGTCAATCGCCGTAATATTGCCATGCATCCCGCCGATTGTTACAACGTGATCCCCTGTTTGCAGCGACTGCAGCAGTGAGTTGCGTTCGCGTTGACGCCTCTGTTGCGGACGAATAAGCAGAAAGTAGAAGACAACAAAGATCAAAACCAGCGGCAAATACTGGACCAAAGCACTGCTTTGCATAGCATCATCTCCCTTTGGATTACAGATTGGACTCTCAAATATGAGTTTTGCGAAGCAGAATCTCAAGTATGCGTTTGCGCGGCAAGATCTCAGAGCTTCGCGACGCCGATCATGCTGCAGGACAGACTAACTCAGATATACAGAGTTGGACGCCGTGTCATCATTATAACCGTATGCATTGTAAAATGCCTTGCGCAAAACGAGAAATGTTCCATTTTCGATGGACATGCGAATATCCTCCATGAGCTTCACCAAAAAGGCCACATTGTGATAGGAGGTGAGACGGATGCCGAACGTCTCGTCTGCTTTGATCAAATGCCGGATATACGCCCGCGAGTAGTTTTTGCACACGTAACAGTTGCAGTTTTCATCGAGCGGACCGTAATCTCTTGCGTAAGCGGCGTTTCGCACTACAAGTTTCCCGCGCGAAGTGAATACCGTACCGTTGCGTGCGATCCTCGTAGGCAATACGCAATCGAACATATCGACGCCTCGCATGACACCTTCGAAGAGATCGTCCGGAGCGCCGACACCCATCAGATATCGCGGCCTGTCCTGCGGCATCCATTGCGTCGTGGCTGCCAACACCTCATGCATCAACGGTTTCGGCTCTCCGACGCTGAGGCCTCCGATGGCATACCCGGGAAAGTCCATATCCGTCAACTGCAGTGCGGCCTGTTTGCGCAGATCCAGATCCATGCCACCCTGAATAATGCCAAAGAGGGCCTGCTCATCAGGACGTCGGTGAGCCGATTGCGAGCGTTTGGCCCATCTCGCTGTCCTCTCCAGTGACAATCGCACGTATTCGCGGTCAGCCGGATACGGGGAACACTCGTCAAACGCCATGATGATGTCGGCGCCCAAAGCATTCTGCACCTGTATGGATTTTTCCGGGCTCAAGAAACGCTTTTCACCCGAAATGTGGGAGCGGAATTCCACGCCTTCTTCAGAGATTTTCCGAAGCGGCGACAAGCTGAACACCTGAAAGCCCCCACTGTCTGTCAGGACGGCGCGCGGCCAGTTCATAAACTTGTGCAGTCCGCCCGCTTCCTGTACAATGTCCTCCCCGGGACGCAGATGTAGATGGTATGTATTGGACAGAATAATATGTGCGCCGATAGCGATCAGCTCGTCGGGACTCAGTGTCTTGACTGTCGCCTGTGTTCCCACGGGCATGAAGACTGGCGTTTCAATCACGGCGTGGGGCGTCCGAATCCTTCCGCGGCGCGCGCCAGACTTTGGACAGGCGGCAAGTAAAGTGAATGATAACGCACTCATTGTAACAAACCTTCCTCGTCTGAAGAATTCGCGAGAAGCCACTTCGGGTCTCTTTACACGATAAACATGGCGTCACCGAAACTGTAGAATCGATACCCCTGCAGAACCGCAGTCTCATACGCGCGCAGCAGGCGTTCTCGTCCAACGAGAGCCGAAACGAGCATTAGCAGCGTGGATTTGGGCAAGTGGAAATTGGTGATAAGCGCGTCAGTCACGTGAAACGGGAAGCCGGGAACTATAAAGATGTCTGTGTATCCAGAGTATTCCCTGCCTGCACTTCGCGCGGACCCGTCGCCATAATCCGCCCTGTTGCGAATGAGCCAGGCAGACTCAAGAGCCCGCACGGTGGTGGTTCCAACACAAACCACTCGCCCTCCCCGCGCCTTTGTCTCATCTGCAGCGATGAGAGTATCTTCTGAAACGGTGTACCATTCCTCGTGCATGCGGTGTTCCTCCACCCGCTCACTTTGCACTGGACGGAAGGTGCCAAGCCCGACGTGCAGCGTGATGTATTGGACGCCCACACCTTTTGCCCGAATTCCATCCAATAATTCGGGAGTGAAATGAAGTCCTGCCGTGGGCGCGGCCACGGACCCCCGTTCCCTGGCGTAGACCGTCTGATAGCGCTCTGGATCTTCCAGATACCCCGTGATGTAAGGCGGCAGCGGCAAGCGTCCAAGTGTCTCCAGCAGGGCGTCAAACGCCTCTCCGCTCGCCGAAAATTCCACTACTCGCGCGCCATCCTCGCGCACACCAGTCACTGTGGCCGTCAACTCGCCACCGCCAAACGCGATCCGCTGACCGAGTTTAACGCGTTTAGCCGGACGCAGCAACACTTCCCAGGCGCCTGCGCTCGCGAGCGGACGTAACAACAACAGTTCGATCACAGCGCCGGTCGTTTCCTTGACTCCGATCAAGCGCGCAGGAATGACGCGCGAATTATTCGCGATGAGCAGATCGCCCGCCCGCAACAGACGAGGCAGGTCAAAAAAGTGACCATGTTCCACGGCGCCAGTGGTTCTGTTCAGCACCATGAGCCGAGAATCACTGCGAACGGGCGCTGGGCTTTGCGCTATCAAATGCTCTGGCAGGGTAAACTGATAGTCGTCTGTATTCATGGAAAACAGTCACCGCCTGACTAAAGCACTATAACATAGGCGTACCGCAGTCGACTAATTCCCCCCACCATCCTTGTTCTTGTGATGGTGCTTGTTCTTGTGATGGTGCTTGTTCTTGTGATGGTGCTTGTGATCGGACTTGTTCTTGTGATCGGACTTGCCGTGCCCACGTTGCCCGGCGCTGTTGCCAATAACGCCAAGCCCACTGCCCACTGATGCATCCGATCCCGTTCCGGATCCCGTTCCGCTACCGACAGAGCCACCTTGCGGCCGACCGCCACTCCGATCTCCCGTGCCAGAACCTACAGATAATCCAGTTCCTCCGATTATCTCCTTCTGTCCTGGATGTTGTTGCTTATGCTGATCCGCAGGCGCGTGATGTTGTCGATCTTTCTGTGAGTGCCCGTTTCGCTTCTGAGTTCCTTGTGATTTCGCAGGACCATTGCTCTGGTCTGAAGATGAACCATTGCCAGCTTTCACGCCCACCCTCGTTCCCGTCAGTGGACGCGTATTTCCAGGGTTCAGAGACACTGTGGTTCCTGCGCCCACAGTAATGCCTGATCCGACGTTCCGATTGTGGTGTGACGCATGTTTTGCGCCGTCGCCAATGTCGTTAGAGTTACTGCCCTGTTCATTCTTATCATTGCCAGGACGTTTATTATCGCGTCCCTTACCGCCATGAGAAACAAGTACACCAGACCCGCCACCTGAATGAGAATCCGCGCCCGCTCCCCGTTTCACTGTCGGCGTTCCAGGATGGCTGTCAGACGAAACCCCACCTGGCGCACCCTTGACTTCAGATCCTGAATGGTTCTTGGCGTGAAGTTTTTCGGAAGACTGGGCGGGCTTTCCGTTTTTGTCTCCCCCATTCTGTCGTTCCGGCAATGTCGATCCAACGTTCACGCCGACATGCCCCACAGGTTGGCCTCCGCCTGCCGGAGTATCGGTTGCCTGGGAAGGCAGCGGTGGCAAGTCAGCAGGCAGTTGAGGCGCTGGCGGAGTCTCCGGCGGTTCCGTTTCACTGTTCGCGAGGTTCACGTGTTGCGTCGTGAGCGGTTGCGATGCACCCTTATCGCCGACACCTTGTGTCGTCTTGACCGGGGTCTTCGAAACCTGCGCATTGGGTTTGGCCCCCACTATCGCGTTAGCCTTGCTCTCCGCCGTCGTATGGGATTTGGCCTCCGCCTCGATCTCCGCCGTCGCTACGGCCTGGAGCGCCGCGTCAAGGCTTGTATCCTTCTGCAACCGATCCAGCACATCCGTCAGTTGCTTCTGACCACCCAGCGCCTTCGCCAAATGTCCATGCACAATATCGGTCCACGACACAGGTCGACCCGCTCGCTTCGCCTCTATATAGAGCGCGAGTCTCCCCGGAGTGACGTGGTAAGCCAAGGCCGCCCTGAACACCCGTTTTTGCACGGCGAAGGACACCACATTATAAGCCTTATGCCCAAGCGCCGCCTTGACTTCTTTGTCGACTCGTTGAATAACGCCCGTCAGCGCACTCTGGGGAGCGCCATTTTGCCCGGCACTCGTGACGATGACAGAAGCATGGGACTTTACCATGCCCAAGCGCAGGAGTTCATGCAGATATATCTGAATTGCCTTTCCAATGGGATCGCCAATCATAGCCAGTTGTTTTACAGCCAGTGCGCCGTCGGCGTCCAGAGCCGTGACGGCGACTACCCGTTGCGCCTTGTCCACTGAGAATTCGACACTTGGATTGACATCGACGGACACATACACATAAGGAGCCGCAGCCGCGGGAACCACCCTGGACACAGTGATCACGGTTGCCACGATGAGAGATGCCACCAGGGCTCCCGCTGTCATGTAGAACGGTTTGCGTCCTGTCATCGTATGGCGTTTGGTCGATACACCTGCCTGCAGACGATCGGGGGGCAGTTCGATTTCCTCGCCGACCGCCATTTCTTCTCGCCGTTCCACCCTGACAAATCCAATATCTGAGGTAAGAACGACCGCCGTGCGCTCATCTGCGAATTCCATGACTATGCCCCGACTCATCGTTCGATTCCTCCTTCAATAAACGAATGCAGAAGGGCATAGTCCCCTAGCAATAGGACAATGACAGCAACAATGTAGCTACGCTGGCGTTCGAGTGTCTTGCGACTGACCTGTACACGCGCTTCCAGCTGTTTCAAAGGCAGTGAGCGAGACTTTAGAAACATGGATCGCAGTTCGGGATCACCGGCCACTATTTTGGCTGCGTCGATCGCGTTCCGGCGAGCGTCCACATGCTTCGGACTGACATCAACGAGATCCTGGAATCGCAGACCGTAGGCGCCGAGTTCCTCCGCGTAACGCGCGATCTCTTCCACCCGTGCGGATGTTTCCTGATCACGCGCAAACGCTTCGAGCGCGCTGCTCGTTTCAACGGTATTTTGCACGTTGCCTTCTTCGTCTTCTTCCTCAAACGAGGTAAAAGGCAATTCGCGCATGCGGCTGTTCACTCGAAAGGAGTCGATCAACCGTCGCCGCATCACCGTGTCAGCGAAGCTTATAAAAGCGCCGCGATCCGTCCTGTATGCGTCGATCGCCTCGTTGAGAGCTACAAGAGCGATTTGGAATTCGTCATCAGTTCGAGCTACAGCCCGCCCACAGACGCCCGAAGCTACGCGTTCGACAAACGGCAGATAGCTCTTTAGCAGTTGCTCCCGCGCCTCAGTGTCTCCTGTGGCAGCTTTCGCAAGCAACGCTTCCAGTGTATCGGATCCAGCCGCTTGCTTTCGCCGGAAGGATAGACGACCCACCCGTTCTGCCACCCTTCTCACAACAATTCGTATTGCAGCTATCGATTATGACCGTCCACGTAAAATGTTAAATACATTAACCGCTTGGTCATCTTCCTGACACACAGAATATTACGTGCTTTCTGGATAGACCATCATGCTGCTTCGCAGCACCAACAACCGGGTAGAAAATACGCCTACGGCGATTTTTCTGGATAAGACCTGCCAAAATGAGCGTACGCCCACTCGGTGGCTTCCCGTCCCCTGGCAGTACGACGGAGCAGTCCCGTCTGCAACAGATACGGTTCATACACATCCTCAATCGTGCCCGCGTCCTCGCCGACTGTGGCAGACAACGTGTCCAGCCCCACCGGCCCTCCGCCGAATTTATCAATAATACCCAGAAGGAGTCTGTGATCCAGTTCGTCAAGTCCGTATTCATCCACTTTCATTCGAGACAGCGCCTCCGCCGCCAGGCTGGAATCAATCCGCCCATCACCCATCACCTGCGCGAAATCGCGCACTCTTCGCAACAGACGATTGGCAATGCGCGGCGTTCCCCTGGAACGGCGAGCGATTTCCTGCGCTCCCGGCCGTTCCAGGGACACGCCCAGGATGCTGGCTGCACGCGCCACGATCAATTCCAGTTCGTCCACCGGAAAGTAACTCAACCGGCACACGACCCCGAATCGATCCCGCAAGGGCGCGGACAGCAGCCCGGCGCGAGTGGTCGCCCCGATGAGAGTAAAGCGCGGGAGATCGAGTCGCAACGAGCGCGCGCTGGGACCTTTGCCAAGCATGATATCGACGGCAAAATCTTCCATAGCCGGATAGAGCACTTCTTCCACCGTCTTTGGCAGGCGATGGATCTCGTCGATGAACAGCACGTCATCCGCGCCCAGATTCGTCACGATCGCCGCAAGGTCTCCAGCGCGCTCAATGGCCGGGCCCGAAGTCACGCGAATGTTCACGCCGAGTTCGTTCGCGATGATGTGCGCGAGCGAAGTCTTCCCCAGACCGGGGGGACCATAGAACAGCACATGATCCAGCGATTCGCGGCGCAGTTTTGCCGCGTCTATATATATGCGCAAATTTTCCTTAACGGTTTCCTGGCCAATATATTCGTGCAGATAGCGCGGCCGCAGGGTTTCCTCCCTGACGTCTTCCTCAAGTTGCACAGCATTTACGATGCGCTCATGCATTGGCGTCCGTTCCCTCCTTACCGACCCAGCGCCCGAAGCGCGAGCTTTACCCCTTGCGCCAAATCCGCCGCCGCGATGTCAGCGGAAAGTTCCCTCAATACCGGCGTCGTTTCCCGGTCCGCAAAACCGAGAGCCGCGAGAGCCGTCTGAACCTCGGACAATCGACCGGAAAGCATGGATTCCTCCTGCTCGAGACGCTTTGTCGAGACGGAAACAGCGCCCGTTCCAGGGGGTGCAGCCAAATCATCGAGGCGATCTTTCAGCTCTAGGATCAACCGCTGCGCGGTCTTGCTTCCGATTCCAGGCACACTGGTGAGCGCTCTGGCGTCCTCACCGCGCACTGCGGCAACGATCCCCGGCGCTCCCATGAAGCTGATCATTTGCAGGGCGAGCTTCGGACCTACTCCGCCGGCGTTTTGCAAGCGGATGAACAGACGCCGTTCCTCATCCTGCGCAAATCCATAGAGCAATAACGCGTCTTCCCTCACGTGCTGATACGTGAAAATCCGGAGCGATTCCCCAACCTGGGCGCTTTTGGTCAGCGGACCAGGCACATAGATGCGGTATCCCACTCCTCCTGTGTCCATCACCAGCGCGTCGTCTTCTGTCCATGCCACCGTTCCATCCAAAAAGGCGATCACACCGAATCCCTCCCTGATCCCTCGCGGCTGTGCATGACGCGCGTCAAATAGGGACTGCTGTGAGCGTGCGCAATGGCAATGGCCAGAGCGTCTGCGGCGTCGTCCGGCTTCGGAACCGCCTGCAGTCCGAGCAGTATCCGGACCATCTCCTGCACCTGGCGCTTCTCGGCTCGGCCATACCCGACAACCGCTTGCTTTACCTGCATCGGCGTGTAGGCGATCTGCGGCACGGCGGCCATCTCTGCGGCCAGCACGACGACGCCTCTCGCTTCCGAAGCCGTGAAGGCTGTCGTCACGTTGCGATTGAAAAACAGTTGCTCAATCGCGGCCACATCGGGTTTCAGACGGCTGATAATGTCGGTCACCGCTTCGTAGATATCGCGCAGTCTCTCGCCCGTTGGCGTATGCGGCACTGTCTCGATGCACCCGTATTCGATCGCCGCGAGTCCGCGCGCCGTGTCGATGACCCCGTATCCCGTTCGCCCAAAACCAGGGTCGATCCCCAATATGCGCACTCACAAAAGCCTCCCCCACTATGTGCCTGCTCTGGCGGAGTCGTATACTGTGCCGCTGCTCAGACACGGCTGCGCCGAACTCGCCTCGGCACAGTATACGACCCCGCCAGAGCGAGTGTTTCATCTGCTGTTGGTGGAGCAAGGTGGCATGGGTGACTATCCCGGAAAATCGATCGTCCCTGCCAGCTGGATTCATATGCTGTGCCCCTGCTCAGACACGGCTGCGCCGAACTCGCGACGGGCACAGCATATGAATCCTCACGGGCGGGTTTTTTATCCCACTGCTGCCCGCCGGAATCGTATGCTGTGCCGCTTCCCAAACACGGCTGCGCCGAACTCGCCTCGGTACAGCATACGGTTCTGGCCAAGCGGGTTTTTCATCCCGGTTGTTGGTGCTACGCAAGTGAGATTTTGCTTCGCAAAACTCAGGCATGGATGTCTGGTCTATCTTGTGTTCTTATTCGCCGTCTGTCTTTGGACTCCCTGCTTTTCTGCAACGCGCTGCCGTCAAACGAAGGGCCGTCCAACCAGGAACGATCATTGCGCCTCTGAAAACTCCGCATTGGTATAGACATTTTGCACGTCGTCATGTTCTTCAAGATCGCCCAGCAGCGCTGCTACACGTTCCGCTTCCTGTGCGGGAACCGCCACCGTCGTGATGGGGATGTAGGAAATCTGCACACGATCAGAATGCACTTCCGCTAAACGCAAGGACTGATCGACATCAGTCAGATCCTCTGGAACTGTGTACAGCAGAAACCCGTCTTCCTGTTCCTCCAGATCATCCACGCCAGCCTCCAGCGCGATCAACGTCATCTCATCTGCGGTGAGTTTCGCGCGGTCTCCGACTTCGATGAGACCTACCCGTTTAAACATCCACGCCACGCACCCGGATTCGCCGAGGCTGCCGCCGGCCCTTGAAAACAGATGGCGAATCTCCGCAGCGGTCCTATTGCGGTTACTCGTAGACAGTTCCAGCAAGACGGCAACTCCTGCTGGGCCATACCCTTCATACATGAACTCCTCTACCTGCATGCCCTCGAGAGTGCCAGTGGCTTTTGCGATGGTGCGTGTTATTGTGTCATTCGGCACACTCGCGACCCGCGCTTTATCAAGAGCGACTTTCAGGTGGTAATTCGTATCCGGATTACCGCCGCCGCGCCTGGCCGCCGCGTAAATATCGCGACACAGTTTCGTGAACAACTGCCCCTTTGAAGAATCCTGTTTGCCCTTGCGGTGAGCAATGTTTTTCCATTTCGAGTGTCCGGCCATAAAAGCCCCGTGCCTCCCACTTACATGCCCCAGTCGCGCGGATACCGAAAATCAATGCCGATCGTTCGACTGGATACCTTCGCAATCACTGGCATGCGTCTCTTGTACTGATTTTGCCGGATACGGCGCATCACCTGATCAACCAGTTCACCCTGGAAACCCTGCCCGACAACTTCATCTTCCGTCAGCCGCTCATCCACCAACAGATGCAAAATCGCATCGGCGTCTTCATAGGAGAATCCGAGTTCATCCTCATCGGTCTGATCCTGCCACAGATCAGCGGAGGGCGCTTTGCGCCGGATCGACTCCGGCACGCTGAGTTGCCCCGCGATGGCGCGAACCTGCGTCTTGAACAGGTCGCCAACGGGGTTCAACGCGGAGGCCAGATCGCCAAACTGCGTGCCATACCCGAGCAAAAGTTCCGTCTTGTTGCTCGTGCCAAGAGGAAGTGCCTGATACACCACTGACTGATCGTAAATGATGGACATGCGTTCTCGGGCCATCTTGTTTCCTCTGCGCAAATGGGTGGCGCATTCCTGACAACTAAAATACGCGTCCACCTGAGAGGTAATGTCAATCATCCGTTCTTGCAGACCGAGGTCGGCCAACACTTGTCTGGCGTCATTGACGCTGGCCTGGCTGCTTTCCCTATAGGGCATGATCAGAGGGTAGACATGGTCTTTGCCAAGCGCCAGCACCGCAAGATACGCCACCACGGCAGAATCGATTCCTCCCGACAGGCCGAAAATGGCGTTGCGATGTCCAGTCTTCTGAATCTCGTCTCGCAGGAATCCCACGAGCACGGGTACTGCGCCAGCAACGCTGGTTTCGAGTTTACGGCAGATGTCCATGGCGCGATCGCGCTGCATATTACTGTCCCTCCACAAGTCTCGCCAATGTCCGCTGGGTAAAATGAACGTCTTCATCGCGAAGTAATGGTGTACGGTAGCGCTCCTTGCGGATATTGGCCAAATCGAGGGAAAAGATCTCCAAGCGCTCGTCATGCGATGCTACCTTGCCCACCATCTCGCCGTCCGGACCGGCGATGGCAGAATGACCGAAGAAAAATACGCCATCTTCAAAACCGACTCGATTCACGAACACCACGTAACAGGTAAAAAGCTGTGCGTAAGTACGAATGAGCCGCTCCCAAAACAATTGCGAGCCCGAATGCGGATCTCCGCCAAGGGCGCGACCCGGACCCGCGGCAGGCACATACAGCACATCCATGCCAGCCACGGACAGGAGGTACGGAACAGAAGGATGCCAGACGTCTTCACAAATCGCAATACCGGCGCGATATTCTGCCACTGCAAACGAATTCAGCGACTCGCCGCGACTAAAATGTCTGCCTTCCTCAAATAGCCCATACGTCGGAAGGTAAATCTTGCGATGCACATGAATGACTCGGCCGCCGCTCGCGTATACAGAACACGTATAAAAGCGATGTGCAGCGCTTTCCTCGACAAAGCTGAATAAAACGTCGATGCGCTGACTCGCGCCGATCAGTTTCCCAATATCGCGGTCATCGATCCTGCGCGCCACCTGATACGTGAGATCCCGAAGCAGGTACCCCGTCAGTCCAAGCTCCGGAAAGACTACCACATCCGCTCCCTGTTCCACTGCCCGATCAATAAAGGCCATATGCTTGTCCGCATTGGCATAAACATCTCCCAGAACAGGCTGAACCTGCCCCAAAGCGACGCGAATCGACTTCAACCCAGAATCCTCCCGACAATACGATTCATCCGTAGTATATCACGCCAACGCCCGCATACGCTGCCGCAACAACTGACTGGCAAATCTTACGCGGACAGCCGCCCGCTGTTTCGCTTTTCCGGAACGCGCGCCCCTCAGTTCACCGATTTCCCGCAACAGAACTGATGGAAACTCTGCGAGCGCAGCAAGCGCCTCCAGGTGCTCCCGGCTCAGTGGGCGCACCCGGCAATAGGCGTCCAGCGCGTCATTTTGCCACTGACCGGACGGATGGCGGTACATCATGTGGTCAAACAGTTGATGCAGATCGTAGATCGGTGAATCAACCCCAGTAAGATCAAAGTCGATCAGCTGCGCTGGCGATCCAGCCGCCATCAAGATATTGTGAGGCGCCAGGTCGCGGTGGCAGAGCACTCCTGTCGCGCGATCACGGTTCGTAAGGGCAGTGATTTGCCGATGAGGCAGACTGCGCAGCACATGCTCTGCCCGCCCGCGCCACTCCTCCCATTCTTCCCGAGAAATGCCCAGCAGTTCTCCTCGACCGGCCACTTCGTCGGCTCTTGCCAGTCGAAAGGCCAGCTTTTGCAAAATCGTCGTGTTATGACGCAGTACAAAGGGAATGCGCAGTTGCGCCCTGTGTAACCGCGCTACTGCCTGCATGGCGCGCCTCCGTTCGGCAGCGTTGGAAAAATCAGCGTGACGGCCCGCAAGCCACGGTTCGACCGTCACCGGCGCCTGTCGCCAATAACAGAAGGGTTCACCGTCGCAAGTGCTCAGGTATGATCGGGAAAGCCCCGCCTGTTCAAGCTGAGTTTTCACGTCAACTATGGCTCGCAGACGTTCTTCGGATACACCCTTGTCGGTGTCATAGCGCTTGCACATAAATCGTCCGCGGTCTGTGACCAGCCCGACAACACTGCGCATGGGTACCGTAGCCCAAATGCGCAGCCCATAGGATGTCTGAATGTGGTGCAACGCATCATCGGTCAGCCAAGTCTCCATCAGAACCACTCCAGCGATATGGCGCGTATAGACAGGACCGGTTGGCAACCCGCCGGTCCTGTTGGGAACGTTTCATTGCTTCCAGTCAGCGCGATGCTGACTCTCGGAACCAGGATGATTCCATGTTCCAGGACGATGAACTCTCACGCATCTTCATTCCCTTATGAAAATGAGCCGCCGCCCCCCCCTCTACAGGCGCAAAGGGAGAGGGAGCATACGGATGGACAACCTTGTGCGCCGGGTCCAATGGTCCTGTGATGATCACACCGGGCGGCAACATCGGATCCTCACAGACGATTGCCTCGCCAGCAGGCTTTTTCTCAATGATCTCCTCTGTGACGTACAGTTTCGCCACGGCAGGAGGCGTTGGTTTCATCTTTGGCATCTTCATCTTTGTAACGTGGGTTTCTTCCGCATACTGAAAGTCGGCCTTGACCTGCAGCGGTGGAGGAGGAGCGATGGGCGGCAAAGCGCTCAGTACGCCTCCCGAAGGCAACGGCTCTCCATACGACAGCGACTGGCCTGGCGTCGATGGTTCACCGAATGGCGCTAGCGGTTGCGTGGTCGCAGGCGGTCCATACGGGTGCTGCGGTTCCCCGTAAGGCAGTGGTTGCCCGGAGACATAGTGGCCCGTTCCTGCGGGCGCGTGGCCAGGCGCCTGAATCACTTGCCCTGGCATGATCTGGTCGGGATTGGCCACCTGTGGATTCATCATCAAAAGTTCCTGGAACGGAACCCCGAGTTGCTTTGCAATCTTCCACATGGTGTCGCCTGTTTTCACTACGTACGGCCATACGGGTTCCGGATAACTGTACCCGTACGGGTCTGTCATCATCGGCGCCATGCCTGAAGCGGCAGCGGGCACATTGAGACGATCCCCGATGCGCAGTACATTGGGATTGGCGATTTGAGGATTTGCCGCAATGAGGGTTTGCAGAGACAGACCAAAACGCTTGGCGATCTTCCACATGGTGTCCCCTTTTTGCACCACATATATGTTCACTACATGTCAGCCCCCTAGGTCGAATGTCTGTAGCAATATATGCGGACCTGGGGCAAATGACAGGGGAACTGGAAAACATGGGCGTGGCTTTACGCTAAAAAGAACCGCACACCATACGGAGTGTGCGTGGGGTTGGCACAAATCCGTATGTTGGCAGTCCTTTTCAGTTTAAAATGAGTTGTGACGCCATTATAGGGTTTTCGACTAAATCTGTCAAATTTCTTGCTATTGGTCGGTTGCTTTCTCGGCTGGCGAGTAACAGGGATAGGAACCGAGATCCTTGACTGTGAACCCCGACAGCCGACCAAGTTCTGTGATCGCGTCACGCACGGTCTCGTCCGTGTCGCGCAGCAGCAAATCGATGTAGAAGTGATAGCTGCCCAGACCGCGCCGAGTTGGTCGGGACTCAAGCCGGGACAGGTTGATTCGATGTCTCGCGAATACTCCGAGTACCTCAAACAGCGCTCCCGGATGATCGTTTCCAAGAGCGAGCAGCAGAGACGTCTTATAAACATCGGGCAGCGTCAATTCGCCAGAACCAGTGGCAGCAGAGCCTTCTTGCGGCGGTCTTTGGCCAGCCCTGACGATGAGTGCGAAACGGGTCTCATTGTATGGTTCGTCCTGAACATCCATCTGCAGCAGTTGCAGACCCGCTTCAAGGCCCGCCGCCAGGTCGCCGACGCACGCGATGGACGGATCGCCCCGTTGCGCCACAAAGTGAATGGCCGCAGCCGTGCTGTCCATATCGGCGTGATTTGCGCGCGGCATGATCGTGCGGAGCGTTCGTCGACACTGAGCAAGGGCCTCGGGTTTTGAGCGGACCTCCAAAATCTGCTGTGGGTCTGTTCCCACTATTGCAAAAGCGGCGTGCCTGATGGGCAACGTAACTTCCGCGCTAATATGCAGCGGCGCCACCGCCAACCGATCCAGCGTCACGAGAATGGAACCTTCCAGCGAATTCTCCATGGGCACCGCAGCTACGGCGACATCGCCGTTCTCCACAGCGTCCAGTGTCTGCGAGATAGATGGATACGGGCGGATGGACATGCGGCCCGCATAGAGCGAATCGGCAAAAAAACGCGCGGCCTGTTCCGTATAAGTGCCCTTGGGACCAAGATATCCAATCATCGTAGTTCTCCTTTTTCCATGAGATCCCGACAGGCAGCGGCCTGCGCGTCAGTCTCCAAACTGTAACCAGGAGGGCGTCCAGACTACTCCATATGCATAGTCCGCAGGGTCATCGGCGCTCTCCATCACGTCACTCTCCCACTCAATCCACGTATCTTCATCGTTCGAGAAATCCATGAATCGTACGATCGCTGCTGACATGTTGCCTGCCACCTTTCAAGCCTACCATGAAAATCCACGTTTGTATCAGGGTTCGTGGCCAACCACCAGTTGGCGGCAATGCGAACCTTAGACAGAGTATAGCATCTGTCCAACGCGCGAAGCGCTGTCAATCATTGGCTGTCAATGCCCGTACGGAGTTGGATAAACCGGCACTCCGCTGCCCACGATCGTGGTTTGCGGCACACTCCCGACAAATACGACGTAAGCGATTGGGATTCTCGTGTCCACTCGCACGGGAGTCGTGACAAACGGAACGACTACGCTGACTTGAGCCATAATGTGCAGATACAGAATGTGCACAGTCTGATTGATGCCGGCGGTCTTGACCACTGGCTCTACCTCGCTCTGCGCAGATCCCATGGGTTCGATCCGAATCGGAATCGATGGCCCCAACGTGGCCAGGATGGCGCTGCCCATGGACTGCAGTGCTGGCACGTAGATCGTGCGCTCTTCAAGTCGAGTCAGCACATGCTGTACTCTGAGCGTGGTGAGACTTTCGATGCGGGCGACTTCCGCAAAATTGAAATGGGCGCTTGTCACCCGACCATTTCGATCCTTATCGATTACGACAAGCTTTGCATACTCCGCGTCTTCGGCAATCCGTTTGGTAAGCGCATCATTGATCGCCTGCGTAGCCATTTGGCGTGCGATGCCCGTCGCCATCGCCATAAATGGAGGACGGAGGCTACGGTCAAGCGCTGTTACGCTCTGGACAAGAGCAAACAGCGACAAAGACAGGAAGATCATGCTGAACCATGCATACCGTTTTATCCGTGACGGTTGCCGCCGCGTCCGAAAGCGAATGGGAACCGCCCCCTCGCATACCCGCATACTTGTCTGCTTTCATTGTATGCGGACAGGGGTGCGCTCACCTCATTCAGATATGCGCAGACGAACAAATTTGCGTTTTCCCACCTGCACCACCATGCCGTCTGCCGGAGTCACGAGCGCCGCTGGATCTGTCGCCTGGACACCGTCAATCCGTACGCCGCCGCCCGCGATCAGTCTTCGCGCCTCCGAATTGCTCGGCGCAAGCTGTGCTGCAGTCAATATCGCGTAGAGCGCGGCCTCTCCGTCCGCAATCCTGAACTCGGAGATTTCGTCCGGCATGGCGCCTCTTTGAAATACTTTGACAAACTCGTCCTGCGCAACGCGTGCAGCGTCAACCCCCTGAAAGCGGGCGGTCAGCAGATAGGCCAATCTCATCTTGGCGTCGCGCGGATGGACGGAACCATCTTCAAGGCCCCGGAAAAGGAGATCGAGTTCCTCTTTTGACAAGTCAGTAAGCAGTTCGTAGTATCTTGGCATCAGTTCGTCGGGAATGGACATCGATTTGCCGTAAATCGCTTTGGCCGGTTCACTGACCCCGATGTAGTTGCCCAGACTCTTGGACATTTTCTGCGCGCCGTCGAGTCCTTCAATGAGCGGCATCGTGAGAGCAACTTGCTGGGACACGCCGTATTCTTTTTGCAGCGTTCTGCCCATGAGCAGATTGAATGTCTGATCGGTTCCGCCCAGTTCGATGTCTGTTTTCAGAGCTACGGAATCGTACGCCTGCATCAGCGGATAGAAGAACTCGTGAATACTGATCGGAGCTCCGGACACATAACGCTTTTTAAAGTCGTCCCGTTCCAGCATGCGGGCCACAGTCAACGTCGACGCCAGACGCACCACATCCGCAAAGGTGAGCGGCGCAAGCCATGAGGAGTTGAAATGAATCTCAGTGCGGGCGGGATCCAGCACTTTAAAGACCTGCTCCTCGTAGGATCTGGCATTGGTCTGCACCTGTTCTTCCGTCAGTTGCCGGCGCGTCTCTGATTTGCCTGTCGGGTCGCCGATGCGGCCTGTAAAATCGCCGATCACGAGTTGCACAACATGACCCAGATCCTGCAACTGCCGTAGCTTATACAGGACGACCGCATGTCCGACGTGGATATCGGGCGCTGATGGATCCAACCCGAGCTTAACCCGCAGAGGTTCACCGCTGATTACGCTTTGGCGTATTTTGTGCTCCAATTCCTCCTCAGGCACGATGTCTACGGCGCCCCGGCGAATGATCGCCAATTGCCGCGCGACCTCCGCTTCTGCATTCAGATCCTTGCCGCTCATCAGTCTCTCCCCCTGTCAATGATGTTGATGTCAAAAAACGCAAAAAACCCGTCCCATAAGGGACGAGATCACTCGCGGTACCACCCTCGTTGATGCCTGCTTCTGCATCCACTCTGCAGTCGATAACGGCGCCATACACCGGTGTGTGAACACGTGACTCGGACTTCGTAATTCATCGCAGGCCGCGACTGGCTCACACCGACCGCCAGTTCTCTGGGAACGCTCCTCCTGCGACTGCGCAACAGTCAAGTTGCAAAGCCGTCAACGCCAATCCCAATCTGAATTTTGATTCATTCTATGCCATTGGCACAGCCATTGTCAAACGGGGGCACAGGGCACGCAGGAACCGACTATTCAACGAAGCAATACTGCAATGTCTGAAAAGAAGCGCGCAAATCCGTCACACGCGACCTGACCGTCTCTGTACTTTCTTTGTTTATTAAAACACTCGCAATGAGATCTGCAATGAACTCCATTTCTGTTTCCTTCATCCCCAATCTCGTGACCTCTGTTGATCCCAAACGCAACCCGCCCGGGAAATCCCAATTCTCGGGTTCGTCGCCGGGAATAAGATTTTTATTTGTGATGATGTTGGCTTCCGCCAATCGATTGGCAACCGTATAGCCGCCGCCGAGAGACCGTACGTCGACGATCACCTGATGTGTGCGCGTAAAGCCTTTATGCGCGCAAAGGACAGTCATCCCCCGTCGATGCAGTGCATGGCCAAGCGTCTGTGCATTGGCAACAATTTGCGCCATGTAGTCTTTACCGAAGGCCAGAAATTCAGCGGCGGCTGCCGCCAGAGCCGCCACGCGATTGACCTGATGAGTCGCGGCCAGGGTTGGGAAGATGGCGTCTGTCAAGGGTTTGTTCAAGTCGGGATCATTCCACACAATGATTCCACTCTGCGGCCCGCTGAAAGTTTTGCCGGCCGATCCGGTCATGACACACGCTCCTTCACTCAGCGGGTCCTGAAATTGACCGCCGCCGATCAGCCCAAGTTGATGTGCGCCGTCAAAATATATCCGACCGCCCCATTCGGAGACAACATCCGCCATTTCCTTTATGGGAAACGGGAATAGCGTCATCGACGCTCCGAGGGTTGTCAGTTTAGGTTTGATTTTCCGCGCCAATTCCGCAAATTGAACCATGTCAACTTCCAATTCGACCGGATCCATCGGAACATCGTAAATCCGCAATCCCCGAACTCCGGCCGGTCCATCATGGCGATTGCTTGAATGGCCGCCAAACGGTTGCGAAATCGTCATGATGTTATCACCCGGCTGAGTCAGGGCCGTGTAGACGGTCATGTTCCCGATCATACTGGCGACAAGACGATGGTCCGCATAATTTGTTCGGAAAACCCGTTTAAGCAGTTCCACACACAAAGATTCAATTTCATCAATGTACTTGGTGCCCACAAACCACCTTTGCTGACGACCAATGTGGCCTTCCGCTGCACGAATGCCCACCTCTGACGACAATAGCCTGCGCACAATTGGGCTTGTCGGAGCCTCTGGGGCCAGAAGATTCAGGCATTGCTGCCCACGCCAGGTCTCATTTCTTGTCACGGCGTTCAAGACTTCCTGTTGCATCAGTCGCGGCGACGAACAGTCATCAAGAACTCTGCGCGCCCAATTCAAGGCGTTTGCATCATGAACTTCATTTTCCGTCGTGGAAAGTTCCATAACAATTCCCCCAGTCGTCGATTCGTTTTACCAGCAAAGTACTCTAATAACGACAACATACTTGTGATTTGGAGTGTATGACAGGTCCAAAAAACATTATTTTTATTACTCCAAAATTCTGCGTCTGGAGATGTGCAGCGATTGAAGATCCCGAATTTCCCGGCGCGAGATTAACCCTGCAGTATCGCAACGGCAATCCTTACATATCCTATCACGTAAGGCGTTTACAAAACGAAAGGAGTCATGTATCATCAACATCAAGGGGATGAGTAGTGTGACAGCGATCGCGAAACTCACAAGCAAACATCAACTGACATTGCCTGCCGAGATCCGCCGCGCATTAGGCGCAGAAGTGGGCGATCATGTTCTTTTCCATATGGACGATACAGGATCCATCCGGGTTCAATTGGCGAAACAAAGGTCGCCGCACGAACTGTTTGGCGCTTTGCATCGCGAAGGACTGCGCTACATTTCACTGACCGAAGCGCGCAAGGCTATCCAGGACGAATTAGCGGAGCGGTTATGAGTTCGACCCATTGGCTCGATACGAATGTCCTTTTGCGTTTCCTTCTCAACGATCACCCGGAGATGTCGCCTGCGGCTGCGACCTTGATCCAGCAGGCGGGGAGTATTCGATTCAAGGTGGCCGCAGTTGTCCTCGCTGAATGTTGTTATGTCCTGAGAGGAAAGATATATTCTTTCAACCACAGCGACATAGCATGCGTTTTGAAAGACTTTTTATTGGTGGAGGGAATCGAATCGGATGAACTTCCGATTCTTCTAAACGCACTGCATCTCTTTGAAAAGCATCGTCTCGATTTTGCCGATGCGTATCTGATGGCGCGAGCCCAAACTGGGGGCGGAGAATCCATCGTAAGCTTTGACTCCGATATACTTCGTCTGTACTCGCCTTCGTTCGATCCGATGAAGGCAACTCCCTTGGGTCCGTGATATCAAAAAAACCGCTGTGCCCCGGACAGCGACCTGCCTGACATATCATACTTGCGCAAATGGACTAGGAGGAATGAATCCATTGCACGCCCAGTTTTACGGAAACAGCCAGTAGGGCCGTCAGAACAGCCATCTTCAGCAGCCGTTGCGGCAGCCTCTTGGCGAGAAGTCCGCCGAGCGCAGAGCCGATGACCGACGCCCCGATGACAGGAACGGCGACTCCCCAGGGCATGGTCGAGAAGCCCATCTTTGCGACCAACCCAAAAAGCGACATGCCTGCTCCAAGGATGAGCGCGTTGGCCACCGCTGCCCTGAGCCTGACACCCAACACCGTGAACGCGGGCACCAAGACAAATCCGCCGCCAATTCCGTACAATCCGCCAAGCAGTCCGATCAGGGTTCCGCTGGACAGGATCACAGCCCACCTTGTGGCGGGTCCGGACCGTTGCAGATCCACACGCACAGGCAGCAACATCAGCAAAATGGAGGCAAACGCCACAATCACAAAAATGCCGAGCATCGCATGCTGGGGCAGCAGTTTTGAGAGATATCCCCCGACAAAGCCCATCAGCAGCGTGGGCGCCAGAAACGGCCAGAGCACGCTGAACTGAACAACATCCCGATAATGACGGAGCGCCGCGAGCGCGGCGGCGATGGTTTGCAGCCCCACTATTTCTGACACCGCAGAGACGGACAGAGAACCGCCCAGAGCAACTGACGGAACATTTAGAAGCAGGACGGTCAAGACAATGCTCCCGCTCACAAACACCGCACCCACAACGAATCCTGAAACGAAACCTATTGACACATACAGGCTGATTGCCTCGAACAAATCTGCGGCCCCCGTCACTGCTTCGTTATGCTCCTTAACGGATTTGTCTCGCGTTCTCTGGTTGCTTGAGCCAATACCGAATACCTTTTCCCGACAATGGCTCATCCCCAAAACGAGGAATCACATGCAAATGAGCGTGAAAGATGTGTTGACCGCCAACGGCCCCGACATTCCAGCCGATGTTATACCCCTGTGGCTGGAATCGTTCATCCAGATGTCTTTTTGCTCCTGTAAGCAATGCGAACGTGGCTTTCATTTCTTCCTCGGTCAAGTCAAAAACCGTCTCACGATGAGTGCGCGGTACAATAATTCCCGATCCAATCAGTACATCCTGATAATCTGCGTTCTGTAGATACAGACAATGGGCGTTCCTTAAGACTATCCGATCATTAGGGCCGAGATTCGATTCGCAATACGGACAATCCATACACATCCCCCTTCGCGGCTAGCTACGGACAGAGAACTGACCAACGTCGACGGCGGGTTGCGTCCGTGATCGCAGGCAGTCTCCCTGTCCACTTCGCGCGCCGTATCAGGTCAACCGGATTGAGTCAGGCGGTTCCCGCCTTCAGATGAACATACAAGGCGTCAAATACCACTTGGGCCTGCTTCAGGGCCTCCAGATCATCTTTCGCCAACGACCGGATTCCTTGACAAATCGCCTCCACGCCTTCGGATTCGGAGGGTGGAATCACGGTGGTGATGCAGTCGGCGCCGTCGACAATGCGAGCGATTTGAGACAGAACCGGATCCGTCAACCCGTATTCCTTTAAAAAGGCCGCAAGACTACACCTTCCGCGGTGATGACTCAGCCGCACTCCAGGAATGTCAAACGGAATCGCGTCCGGCTCTTCCTCCACCGTCTGACCGGAGGGAAGAAAATGAAATTCAGCATGCGCGTCAATGTACTTCCAAATCAGCCAAGCGCAAGCCATTCGGTCAATCCCGACTCGTTGCCAGGTCACCCATTTCATTTACGCTTCTTCCTCTCCCCCTTCGACAAACCGTGCGCAAAGCAGACGTTCCAGTCGGTCGCGCACGGATGCTCCGGTTGCCGAATGAAAAAAATCTTGCGCATACACCTGTCGATACTCCATCGTCAATCGTCGCAGCGTATCCTCCGCATCGCCGGGCGGGGGATACGCTGCGGCCTCCCATCGATCCAAGGCCTCCGTGATACTCGTGTACCGTTCCGTCGCCTGATCCTCAAATTGTCGCCGCAACTGGGTATCTTGCTGCGGTCCGAGGGAATTTGCCTGCCAATACGTCGCCGCACCGCCCATCTCCACGATTTCCGCAGCGATCCATTGCAGATGTTCGCGATGACGTTCCGTGTAGGGCAGGGCGCTGACCGAATCCACCAGATACACGACGCCAAGTTGCTTCAATTTGCGCCACACGTACACCCGTTTGTTGCTTGGATGCGTCGGCAAACTATAGATCAACAGTAACCAGGAAAAAGAAGACACCGCGCCATCCATGGTCGTTCGCCATCCTCACCGATGTTCCGCGAACCGCAGCGGCACGCGGCGAAAACTTTGATATGTAAGCAGATCATACCCGATCTTTAACGCCCCCGCCAAATAAAAAGGCCAACCTGCCGCAGCGAACGTCAACAGCACACCCGCAAGCGCCGGCGTCAAGGCCGAACCGATGTTTCGCGCGCCATTGGTCCAGGTGGCCGCAAAGACACGGTCAGACGGCGCAACCAAGGCCATTGTGTACGCCTGGCGCGTGGGAACGTCCATTTGCGACAGGACATGGCGCAACAGCAACAGGACCACAGCAAGCGAAGGGGTGGGCATGAGCGGGATCAGGCAAAGAAACACATTGGACGGAACATGCGTAAAGACCATCGTGTTCAGCAGGCCGATGCGTTCCCCGAGCCATGCGGCCCCAAACGACGACAGCGCCGACAGCACATTGGTGCCAAAGAACAGCAGGCCCAATTGGGACAAATCAAAGTGAAAACGTTCATAAAACCAGAAGGCCAGCAAACTCTGCACGATGAATCCACTGCCAAACGCGTCGAGCGCGAAGAGCGCAGACAGCGCGTATATCCGGCGCCTGCCGTCTGAGGACTGGCCTGCCGTGGACAGGTCCGCCGCAGGCTGGCTTGTCGGGGGGCGCCCTGCTGACTCGTTCCTATCGTCCACCGACTCCCCTTCGCCCGTCGGTTTCCCCACGTCCGCCGATTCGTTGTGGTCCAACGCATTTTGAGGCGAAGCGGCGCCCGACCCGCTTCCGACCTGCCGCCCTGCGCCGCGAGGCAACCGGGTATAGAGTATCCCTTGAATCAGCCCCGCAGCCATGTACCCCCAAAGCAGGGCGCGGTACGCCCCAAATCCCATGCTCCATCCAAGCGCGCCGACGAGCAGCGCCCCTGCTGAACCGCTCGCGTAGCCAATGAAATTAAACCAAGTGTATGCACGCAGCCGTTTTTGACCTCCATACATCACCGCCAACAGAGTTTGTTCGACGGATAGATAAGGCCCGACCTCCTTGCCTGTGGGACTCACCGAACCCAAAGCCACCGCAAGGCCGAGCCACAGGGGATTGCGGGTGAATAAGAGAATCGGAACCATCGCGGCCCACAGTCCGCTGCTCGCCAACAGTGCGGTCCGGTAGCCCCGTCGATCTGAGACTCGGCGAAACAACACGGTGAGCGCAAAGGAGCCGAGCAATGCGATCGAGTATAACGTTCCGATCTCAGCCGCTGACAGCCCTCTGGTTCTCCAGAAGATCGGCAGGGCGATGGAAATCCAGCCAAAGGCCGTTTCCCGCACGGCGCGAGCCGCCAACAACAATCCCGCAGCCCTCGCGCTGTTGCCCGCTTTGCCTCCCGCCGCGCCTCTCTCAGCACTTGCCGCCTGCAACACAAAGAATCCTCCTCATTTCTCGTTTGCTTTTCACGCCACAGGGGCGCGGGTGTTCACCGCCACGCGCCGCCTTCGTCCATCATGCGGTCTATTTCGTGCGATCTATTTCGTTCATCCGTCTCTTCGTATACGGCCGCCTGACCGGTTTTCGGCAGAAATACGTACAGCAGTTGCCGCCTGTCATCAAATGCAAGGGTATGGGCTCCCTGTTCGGTCACAATCTCCTCGACAATATCGTATGTATCCAGGTCGACCGCCTGCACACATCCCGGTTCGCCAATCGCGACATACAATCGTCTTCTTTGAGCGTTTAGCCATACGACATCCGGCGGACCAGCCAGAGCGCATTCACCAACGACGCGACCGGTATCCCGTTCAAGCGCGAGCAGACGCCCTGCGTCGCAAGCGACCAGCAGTCGCGCGGTCGTCTCGTCCAGAGCGAGACCATGCGGACCCGCCGCATCGACGGAGAACTCGACTTCCTTTTGTAAATCCGCGCCCCGCAGTCCCACCACCATGGCAGGATCGGCGATGTTCACCCAATATCGGTTCCGGGCGTTATCGTACAAGCACCACCTCGGTCTCCCAGGGAGCGCTGCATCGGCTACTGATGCACCGGATAGAACATCCATGAGTCTCGCCGAATGATCCTTGACGTCAGCGACGAGGACCTGCCTTCTTCCCCCGTCCCACGCCAGTCCGTTCGGTCGCGGGCCGACCGGCATCTCCCGAACCACCTGCCAGGAGCGCGCGTCCACCAGAATGACGCGTCCCTTTGCGCGGGCGGCGCCAATGAAGGACCGAAGTTCGGGAAGATACAAGACCCCGCTGGCGCCAGAACAGTCAGGAATGGATACCTCATGCCGGAGAAGCTGCCCGTCCAAAACCTCCAGACACCCTTGCGCTTCGTTGGCCAAGACGACCGTTCCGGTGTCCGGATCAAGATCCGCATGGTCAAACGCGCCCGGGAGCTTTTGCAGGATTCTGATGAACCCCGCGCGGTGCAGGCTCATGCTTCAACCTCCCTGCCGCTGTCCGAGTTCGTGTTGAAAGTACGCATAAAGAGCATCGTACATCGGCGATTCCAGTTCGATTTTGCGATGATCTCTCTTGCCGTGCAGATAGGCGAACCCGTGCGCAATGGCCCGCAGTCCCAGGCCATACGGCGAAGTATCGATGTCCGACTGCACGTCGGCGGCGTGAACAACTTTTGCCAGCTCCGCCAGTGCGGGAATGCCGGTCAACCCGTATTTGAGCATGATCGATTCAAACGAGCAGCGGCCATCCACATGCCCCAATTCCACGCCCGGAACATCAAAGGGAATGGCGCCCTCCTGCGTGGCGACTTCCTGCACCTGACCGGACGGAACGTAAAGAATCTCCGCCTCCGGATCGATGAACCGTCTGATCAACCAGGGGCACGCCACCCGGTCCACGTTGGCATTTTCCCGCGTAATCCACTTCATTTGTCGGCCTCCTCGCATATTGTAACAGTCGTTACACTATGAGTCTATCCGAATCTCTCTATTCAGTCAAACTCCAAAGAAAATCGGCTCCACATGGTGTGAAGCCAATCCCCACAACATGAAGTTTTTTGTTCATGTATACACTGGGTATATACGAATTTGACAACTGCAACCGTACGTACGTGGGCCAATAGTTTGGCCGTCCGCATCCCTCAAGACGTGTCTGAACTGGTCCAATTCGTCGACAATCAAGAAGCCCCGCGCAAACATTTTCCGATGATCCGCGCGAAATGCAAGCCGGGTATGGTTGCTCACGAAGAAATATTTAGCGATCCAATGGGGGATGAGATCATTTAATGACGCTCACAGGACATGTTGAACGCGGGAGCGTCGCATGGTTGAGTGTGCATCCTACACGGGGCCACGAACAAAACGGCTGGCGCTCGGGGGTCGACACGACCCATTCAAGAGTTCCGTTCACGGAACTGAGCGGCGTCGTGCTCACTGACCAAGCAAAGTTCCTCGACCTGAACGAGAGAAATGCCGTGGTCATTGGTAAAGTGGACGTTCACTTGTACATGCCGCCACGGGAATCGATAGCCTGTATGTAAACGATCTTCTCTGAATGAGAAACTTCGAACACGACGCGAAACGAACCTACTCGAAGTCGGTGCGCATGATCATAGCCCTTTAGCTTTTTAATATCCCCTCTTGGAGGGAACTCAGTGAGCCCCTTCAAACCAGCCGCGATGCGCTCTTGAATCGCTTTTTCTTGCTTGGACAGAAATTTAATTGCCTCTCTATGGTAAGTCAATTGGTAACCTGAACTCACGTTTCGCTTCCTCCCCTGACACGTACCCCGAGTCACTGTTGAGTTGACGAAGTGCATCTTCCGAAAGGGGTTCGTCATCCGGTTCTAACTGATCGATCTCATCCCAGGTTAACTGACGATCCGATCGAGCGACGAGATACTGAAGAAAATCAAACGCCGTATTTTGAGCTTGTTCAGGAAGTTGATCGACCAAATGATGAAGGTCTTCCTTTCGTACCACCATCACTATCCCTCCGTTCCCTGGCGTCCAATTCACAATGGCGGTCATAAGGCATGTTCTAAACGTACGCTTGATGTCCGCTAATGTTTCGTTTAAGATCAAACTATCATGTCCGCTAAGGTAAGTCAAGGATTGGGTGGTGACTTTGAAGGAGACGATCAGGATTTCGGAACAGGGTGAACAGACGATTCAGGACTTCATTCATGCTCTCGCAACCCATGAAGATTTGAATCCCAAAACGCTGAGGGAATACGCCAGCGACCTGAAACATTTTATCGGTTGGTTTGAGAGAACGGGTCACCAAGAAGAACCAATTATTTTTCGAATCGAAGACATAACTGCCCCAACGTTAACACGATATCGAGAAGCCGCGCAAAAGATGATGGAATTGAAACCGGCGACTATCAACCGACGAGTACTTACCCTCAAACGGTTCTTTGGGTGGGCTGTATTGGAATCCAAGATTCACCGCGATCCTTCCAAACCGGTGAAATTAGTTCCAGAAGAAAGGGTCAGCCCTCGAAACATCACAGATAAAGAAGAAGTTGCATTGATCGCGACTGCTGAGCATGTCGGGTCTGTTCGCGATCAAACGATCTTGATTGTAATGCTGCATACCGGTCTTCGAACGATGGAGATATGCAACTTGACTATCGACGACATCCAACTCGGGAAACGGAGTGGCCAGCTTACGGTTCGGTCCGGAAAACGCAATAAACAGCGAGAAGTTCCTTTGAATGCAACGTGCCGATCGGCTTTGGAAAAATATCTGGCACTTCTCCGTCCAGGTCGTTCCTATCTGTTTCCTTCAGCGAAAACAGGCGATCGACTGACCGAACGAGCCATACGCCATTTGATTCAAAAGTACGCGAAAGCGGCGCGGCTGGAAGGTTTGAGCGCTCACGATCTACGACATCGGTTCGGATATGTCATGGCGGAGAACACGCCGCTACACCGTCTGGCGCAAATTATGGGACATGACAGTTTGGATACAACGATGATTTACGTCCAGGCCACTCGTGCAGATCTTCAATCCGAGGTTGGAAAGATCACATGGCAATAATGACCCTTAAGTCATCCATGATTGAATACCCCCGATTGTCGCCGGTCAGTCCGCCTGTTCGCGAGTGTCTCCGCGCCTTTGACGGTATTCGGTGTAACGCCATCACGACGAGTCCATGCTCACATTATGTCGATCATATCACAGATACTGAGTGTTCCTCCCACTGCCATCAAAAGCATACGGCCTTGTGGGTGTTCTCGGAAAACGAGAGACGAACGCACACACGGACTCTCGGGAACCCCTTCGGCAAGTGGTTGCCGGCTTCCCGATACGCTACGGATCGAATGGATTGATTCTTCGTCCAAGAGAGACCACGAGCGTCTCGCGATTGGCGGAACGGCCCTCCAAGCCGCCATTGACACTGGCGCACTCACACCTTCATCATTGTAATATATCCCGGGAATAGCAGTAGTAAAATAACCATTTGGATGATAACCGCCGTACAGTCGACGCCGGTCTGAAAGGAGACACCGCGATGCTGACAACACGCCCGCAGGCGGAGGCTCTGCGCAAGTTCATGATTCGGCGTATGATGACTCACCAAAAACCCGGAAGCGGATCAAGGTCGAATAGGGAAGAGGACAAAAAGACGGCGGCCAATCCTCTCTTGGAGTGGGAATGGATAGAAAATGTGCTGTCAGAGTTGAGTCACGTGATCGGGTCTTGACGCCGCGCAAAACATTATCTTTGGCATGGGGCTTGCCGTGTATGCGGCACTCTCGGATACGATGTTGTCGGCGAATGGGGTATCCCCGGTAGACGATTGTTTCGCAAAGGGGGAGAAAACAGAACTCATCACATCCATTTTTACCAATTTGATAATCCTCAAATTGAGCGACATTTGGTGTTGCGAGATTATCTGCGGTCCAATCCAGAAGAGGCAAGGAGATACGGGCGCTTTAAAGAAGAGCTGGCTCAACGTTTCGATGACACCAGTTTCTATAGCAAAGCAAAGAAGCCCTTCGTAAAGGACATGGAACGATTAGCACTCAATTGGTTTTCAGAACATCAGCACACACAAAAACCTGATTGACAAGGACACAGCCTTCAGGTTTCTGGAGCATGGAACCACCTCCTCTCCTGATACTCACACAGGTCGCTGCGCCATGCTCACATCGCAGCGACCTGTTCCCCCTGCTGCAGTTGGTACATTTGCTGGTACCTGCCGCCCGACGCCATCAGCCCCTCGTGCGTGCCTCGCTCCACGATCACGCCGCGGTCCAGCACGAGAATGAGATCGGCGCTGCGAATCGTCGACAGCCGATGCGCGATGATGAACGTCGTCCGTCCGCGCTTGAGGACCTCAAGCGCATCCTGGATCACCGCCTCCGTCTCCGTGTCGATGCTCGATGTGGCCTCATCCAGCACGAGGATGGCTGGATCAAACGCGAGCGCCCGCGCAAAGGAGATCAGTTGCCGCTGACCGGCGGACAGTGTGCTGCCTTTTTCCACCACCGGCTCATCCCAGCCCCCTGGCAGATGACTGAGCAGACGCTCCGCTCCCACATCGCGCAGTGCCTGATCCACCCGTTCACGCGTTACCGCCTCGTCTCCCAGGCTGACGTTTGACGCGATCGTTCCGGTGAACAAAAATGGATCCTGCAGCACGATCCCCATGTGCCGACGCAGATGCTGCGGCGCCACAGTGGCGATGTCCACGCCGTCCACCGTAATCCGGCCCGACTGCGCATCGTAAAAGCGAAACAGCAGATTCATGATCGAACTCTTGCCCGAGCCGGTATGTCCCACCAAGGCAACTGTCTGCCCCTGTTTGGCTGCAAACGAGATCCCGTGCAGCACATCTTCCTTGCCGTCATAGCTAAAATGCACATCGGCAAATACGACATCGCCGCGATACCGTTCGATGGCGCCTGGAACGGTGTCCACGCCGGGCTCATCAAGCAGTTCAAATACCCGCTCCGCCGAGACGCGAGCCTGCTCAAGATTGGCGAGTTGATTGACGACCTGAATGACAGGCTGAAACAGGCGGTTGAGATAATCCACAAACGCATACAGCGCGCCAAACGAAATCGCGCCCGCCAGATGAAACGATTGGTACCCAAAGTACGTGATCAGAGCCATAAAAAACGCGTTGCGCAGAGCGCCCGCCAGATTGTGCCCGGTCCACGCGTTGATGCGCAGGATTTTCGTCTGATCCCGATACTGCGCTTCATTGATCGCCTCAAACTCGGCAAAGGTGCGCTGCTGCCGATTGAACGTGCGGATGACGGGCATGCCCTGGATTGTCTCATTGAGCATTGCATTGATGTCGCTGACGAGTGCGCGTATGCGTTGGTTGATCCCCACCGCATACTTCCTGTACAGCGTGACCCAGACAACCAGAATGGGCACAAGCAGCAGGCAGATGACAGCCAACTGCACATCGAGGATGAACAGCGCGATGTAGATGCCTCCCATGGTGATGAAACTGGAAAACACATTGGCCAGCACGGTGACATACAGTTCGCGAATCGCCTCGGTGTCATTGGTGATCCGGGACACCACCTTGCCTGCGGGCAGGTTGTCAAAATAGCGCACCGGCAACCGATGAACATGCCGGAACACGTCGCGCCGCATCGTTTGTATGATGCGATCCGCCGCCACCTGCAACAGCCAGCGCTGCCCGTAGGTAAATACGGACGAGATGAGCAGCAGCCCGAAATACAGAAGGGCCAGTTGCCAAAGTCCCGGCAGTTCTGGACGATAAAAGGCGAACAGTTGCCGCGCGGTGAGCGCCTGCACCGGCAGCGTGACATGGCGCGATCCCGCCGTCACCGTCAACTGACCGGCGTGCACGGCTCGCTCGCCGGCAAACGGCAACGCCTGCCGGGCGAAATAAAACCGGCTGCCTACCTCAACAACCGAGGCTGGCGCTCCCTTCTTCTGGCCAGGCGCAAAATAGACCGCCCGTTCGTACCAGCGGCCAGCGAAATGCACAGCGTAAGGCCCCGGTCCAGACGTCTGGTACCAACTCTGTTCGATGCCAAGAATGTGCTGATTGATCATCGTCTTGGCGACAAACGGACCGGCCAGGTCTGCCGCCACGGAGATGAGAAGCATCGCGAGGGCCAGCAGGATCGTTCGCTTGCACAGCGCTGCGTAGCGGATCAACCGCCAATTGATAGTCTGGATATTCATACTCTCACCCCGGATGTTGGTACAGATGCTGGTGCCGATGTTCGGCTCACTGACGCAGTTGACGATACGGCATCCGCCCGCTCAGAGGGCCCATCATCGGAGAGCGCATCATCCACGATGTCGTAGTCGCTGCCCGCGCCGCCTTCCTCCGTTTGTTGCCGCACATACTGCTCCCGATACCAGCCGCCCGCGCGCAACAGACTCCCATGCGTTCCCTGCTCTGCGATGCGTCCGTCTTCCAGCACGACAATCCAGTTTGCATGCAATACCGCCGACAGTCGGTGCGTCGCGATGAGTGTCGTCCGGCCTTGACGAGCCCGCCGAATCGCCTCGACGATATGGGCCTCAGTGCGCGCGTCAACGGCTGACATCGCATCGTCCATGAGCAGAATCTCCGGATCCGTGATGAGTGCGCGCGCCAGTGCAATGCGCTGCTTTTGTCCACCGGACAGCGACACCCCTTTTTCGCCGACCAGTGTCCTGATTCCCTTTGGCAGCAGCTCAATGTCTTTGGTAAAACAGGCCATCTCCAGCGCCTGCGCCATTCGGGCGTCGCTCGCGTCAGGTGCGCCGAAGCGGACATTTTCTTCCACGGTGCGCGAAAAGAGCATCGCTTCCTGCGGCACATAGCCAAGCCAACCGTGCAACTGCGCCAGCGGAAGTTGCTCGATCCGCGCGCCGCCGATGCGCAGAGCGCCCGTTCCTGCCGGATATTCCCGCAGGAGCTGTTTGATCAAAGTCGATTTGCCGCTGCCCGTGCGCCCGACGATGCCAAGCGTCTCTCCGGGGCGGATGGTGAGCGAGATCTCACGCAGGTTGTCATCCGCCGACAGTGGATACCGAAAAGTGACGCGATCAAACTCAATGCACCTAGGTCCCGCGGTCACTGCAGACTCCGCCTTCGGCGCATCCACCGTCGCCAGCGCCTCCCTCCAATTTGCAGCCGCCCCAGCCGTTCCAGCCGTTCCAGCCGCCTGCATACTGTACGGCAGTTCGGGGGCATCCTCCACAACCGGTTGCTGCGCCAGTGTCTCCATCACCCGATCCAGCGAGGCATTGCCGCGCTGCATGATGTTGATGAGTTCGCCAATCGCCAGCATGGGCCAGATGAGCATGCCAAGATAGATATTGAACGATGTCAGTTGTCCGAGCGTGAGTTGACTCTGAAATACCATGTAGGTTCCATACCCCAGACCGGTCAAATAGCTGGCTCCGACCAGAATCTTGATCGTCGGCTCAAATAAGGCGTCGATCCGCGCCACCGCAACATTTTTCTGGTACACATCTTCTGTCGTGTCGCCAAAGCGCCGATCCTCCGCTTCCTCCTGCACGTACGCCCTGACCACCCGAATGCCCGCGATCGTCTCGAGCACTCGGTCATTCATATCGCCAAATGAATCCTGCGCGAGAGTGAAACGCTCGTGCAGCACCTTCCCATACTTCGTCATCAGCAAGGCGATCACTGGCAGCGGGAGCAGAGACAAAAGCGTCAGCTTCCAACTGATCAGCGTGCCCATGGTAAGAAGAATGGTGGCAGAATATGTCGTAGAATCAATCAGCGTCAGGATGCCAAAACCGGCCGTCTGTGCCACAGCATTGAGATCATTGGTGGCTCGCGCCATCAGATCCCCGGTGCGGTTCTTTTCAAAAAACGCCGGCGTCATGCGCAGAAACTGCGCCATCAGACGGGAACGAAGCGTCCTTTGCAGAACGTTTCCACCGCCAAACAACTGGAACATCCACACGAATGTGAACAAGTATGAGACCGCGGCCAACCCGCCGTACAGCATCACAGTCTGCAAAAGGAGAAACGGCGTCATCGCGCCCTGATTCATTTCATTAATGGCGTTGCCAAGCAGATCGGGCGGCACGACCTCGATTACATTCAGCGCCATCAAGAGCGTCAGCGCAATCAAATAACGTCGTCGATGCTCCTTGAAAAACCACCCCAACTTGCGCAGTACGACAAGCATGCAAACACCTCCATCAGACGCAAAAAGACCTATCGGCGACTGCGCGACAGGCATTGGATCGTCTCCATAAGCCACAAAGCGCAGGTCACATGTGGGCGTGACCTGCGCTTCGTTATGTTTCCCTCTTCGCAACCACCTGGTTACGACGAAGGATCTCGGGTCACATTCCCATATTTGAAGTTGTCGCAGTCATCTGGCACAGCGAATAGCAGCGCCTGTAAAACCACGAGAACTTGCCGCATGGAAATGCTTCCCCCTTCCGTTCGTGTATAAGTTCTATGATACTATAGCATCCTTTGGGAGTATTGTCAATTGTGTGGGGTGATCATCCATGTCACGCAAGTCTCCTGCGGAACCGGGATCGTTGTCACGACGGCGAAATCGCGGGCGCCAACAGCGCATGCGCCGCCGTCGCAGAGCGCTGGCTGTCGGACTTTCTGCCGTCAGTATCGCAACCGGATGCGTCCTTGGACTTGGCGTCTACCTGCTAAGAGACATCCCAACGCTCCGGCTGTCCGACTTCGTCGATCTGTCGGCCGCATCGCTCGTGTATGCGAGTGACGGCACCCTGATCGGCCGTTTTGCGGGCAATGGCGACCGGAGACCGCTGCAGACGCTGCGGGAAGCGGGAAAGAACATCCAGCTTGCGTTCATCGCCGCTGAAGACAAAGATTTCTATCGTCATGTCGGCATTGATCCAGTGGCCATCGTTCGCTCAGCGATCGACGATATACGCCACCGCGCCATTCGCAGCGGTGGTTCGACCATCACTCAGCAGACGGTCAAATTGGCCATGTTCCCTCGGCAAGAACGGACACTGCGGCGGAAATTACAGGAAATGGCTCTCGCGCTGGAACTCGAACATCGACAAACCAAAACTCAGATCCTCTCAGAATACCTCAATGCGATCTACTTTGGCCGCATGAACGGAGTTCCGGTCTATGGGATCGAGAGCGCAGCGCTGCACGTATTCGGACGGCGCGCCAAAGACGTAACCGTCGCACAGGCCGCCCTGCTTGCGGCCATTCCGAACAATCCATCGTTGTTTTCACTGCGCCGCCATCCTGATCGAGTGCGGGATAGACAAATCAGGATTTTGTCGAAAATGAGAGAACTCAAGTTCCTGTCCAACCGGGAGTATGCCGCGGCCCTAGATGAGCCGGTCTTGTCCGAAGTGCGTCACGACGCCGTTTTGCTGGCGCCTTATGAGAGTAAAATGCCCTTCATACTCGCGCAGGTAAGTCGACTGGCTCCCCAAATGATCTCCGAGAGTGAGGGGATCCCGCTCGAACAGGCGCGCGATCAGCTGGAATCCGGCGGATACCGCATTTACACGTCCATTGATCAACAATTGCAATCCCGCGTGGCAAACATCCTTCACAATTCCGTTTTTCCTCCGCCTGTCACCTACACGGTCCACGACCGTTTCAGCGCGCATGTCGTTCATAACGCTGAGGAAGAGGTCGGTCTGGTGTTGCTCCAGAACCGGTCCGCACGCATTCTGGCGCTGGCGGGTGGACGCAGTTACGCGACAAACCAGGTGGATCACGCCGTTGCGCGACGGCAGGCCGGGTCGTCTCTCAAGCCGCTTGTGGTCTATGGACCGGCGCTTGAGCAGGGAATCATCACGCCTGGATCCATTGTCGACGATATTCCTCGCGAGTATCCTGATCCATATGCGGCGAGCGGCGAGTGGACACCCCTGAACTGGGATCAGAAATACCATGGACTGATGACGATTCGCGACGCGTTGATGCAATCGTACAACCTGCCCGCCATCGAACTCCTTAACCAAATAGGACCGCAAACGGGCGCGCGGTTTGCCTGGCAGCTCGGCCTCGCCGGAATCGAGCGGGAAGACGCGAACAGTCTCGGTCTCGCCATCGGAGGCACACATGGCGGAGTCAGCCCGCTCGAACTGGCCTCAGCCTACGCGTCATTGCCTGCCGGGGGCGTATATACGGAGTCGTCTTTGATCGACCGGATTGACGACGCCTTTGGCAACCCCATTTACAAGCGCCGTGCGAGACCGCGGCGGGTATTTTCCAATAACACAGCCGCGCTGCTGACCACGATGTTGGAGCAGGTTATCAAGAGCCCTTACGGCACTGCCCATTCTCTGCACGCCTTGTTGAGCCACGGCGATGTGGCCGGCAAGACGGGCACAACGGACGACAACAGAGACGCCTGGTTTGTCGGCTACACCCCGCGGTACACGATGAGCGCATGGGTCGGTTATGATATCCCGCACGCATTGCTGACAACGCCACGGTATCATGAGAATACACGCGCAACGAAACTGTTTGGACAAATTCTGGCGCCGCTCATCGCCCTCCGACACGACAGGTTTACACTGCCTTCTGAGATCAGGCCCTACCTGATCTGCACCAAATCAGGTCTGCTGGCTAGCCCTCTGTGCAAGGCTGTCCATGAAACAGAAACGGACTACTTCTGCGCGGCGTCGGCCCCCGCCGAGGTCTGCCGCGACCATCAACTGACGCTGACTGTCACGGTCGCAGGCAAGCGATACCTGGCTACGGAATTGACCCCGCCTGAAGACATCAGGACCGAGATCCTGTTCAATCGCCCCGCTGTCACAATCGATCAGAAGCACAAGAATGATGCGCCGACAGATCTGTTCGAGGCGATTCCGACACAGAGTGATCCGCGGGGCGGCGCGCCCCTGATCGACGTTCAGCGCAGTTCTACGACAGTCACTCCGCCTCCGCCTTCCCCCTGACCGCCCAAGCGGGTCATCTGAACGCGCGGATGCGACCGCAGATAAGGCTGCAGCCCGCTGCGCAGAGCTCCCGTACCCTTGCCATGGATCAGCGAAACCTGATGATACCCGGCCAGAATCGCCCGGTCCAGATATTGGTCGATTTCGCGAATGGCCTCCTCTACCGTAGCGCCGCGGATATCCAGTGCTGGTTTCACGCTCTCCGAACTCCGAACGACGCGCGCTGCCGGGGTTTCCACTTTATCCGCCCGTCTGAGCAACTCCACCTGGGAATGTTCCACTTTTACCTTCATCATGCCGATGGCCACCAGGATCTCGCGACTGTCCGCTGGAATGTCGAGAACGGTGCCTTTTTGTCCCGCGAGCGACAATACCCGCACTTCATCGCCCACTTGAACGGGCTGCGGCCGTTTCGAGCGAACAGCCGTCGGCAATGTGGAAGCCGGGGTCAACCCGTCCAGACGTTTGCGCGCTTCCGTGAGCTGATGATCTTTCACCAACGCCCCCGCATCGCGTAGTTCCCGCAGTTCCCTCAAGATCATCTCCGCTTCTGCCCTGGCTTTGCGGACCTGAGCGCGCAGTTCGTCTTGCGCCTGTCGTTTGCGACGCTCACGCTCCTCCTGTTCGCGCAGCTTTTCGTCCAGCAACTCCTGTTCGAGCGCCTGCGCGCGGACGCGCGTTTCGCGCAGCAATTCCTCCTCTTTCGCTGCGGCGCCTACACTCGCCTGCAGTTTTGCGATCAGATCCTCCACCCTGACGTCGCTGGTGGACAGTTTATCGACCGCAGTATCAATGATCGTCGCTGGCAAGCCGAGACGGCGGGCGATCGCAAATGCGTTGGAGCGCCCCGGAATGCCCATCAGCAGGCGATACGTCGGCGCCAGGGTTTCTACGTCAAATTCCATACTGGCATTCACGGTGCGAGGCGTGGTGTACGCATACGCCTTCAGTTCGCTGTAGTGAGTTGTCGCTGCGACGCAAATGTCTCTCGCATGCAGATAGTCAAGAATCGCCATCGCCAGTGCGGCCCCTTCTGTAGGGTCCGTACCTGCTCCGAGTTCATCGAACAGGAGCAACGATCGTTCGCTGGCGACGCCCAGAACATGGACAATGTTTTTCATATGGCTGGAAAACGTTGAAAGACTCTGTTCAATGCTCTGTTCATCGCCAATATCGGCAAAAACCTCCGTGAACATACCAATTTCTGTGCCCTCAAGAGCCGGTAGATAAAGGCCGGACAACGCCATCAACACAAATACGCCCACAGTCTTCAAAGTCACCGTTTTGCCGCCCGTATTGGGCCCCGTAATGACCAAAGCCTGAAAATCGTCGCCAAGACGGACATCGAGCGGCACCACATGCTGCTGATCGAGTAGTGGGTGACGACCCGCCCGGATACGCAACTGCGGTCGGTTTGTCATGATCGGCCGCACGGCCCGCAGAGCATGCGCATAACGAGCTCGCGCGACCGCGAAATCGATTGTCGCGACAGCTCTTAGAGCCGCTTCCAGCGCCTCGGCATGCGTCGCCACAATGCCCGACAGACGGATGAGAATCCGTTCCACCTCTTTGATTTCCTCGAGTTCTTGCCGACGCAACTCATTGCCAAGCGCAAGAACTCTATCGGGTTCCACGAATACCGTTGACCCCGATGCCGATACATCGTGAATGACGCCCCGAATCTGACTTTGACTGTCAGCGCGAACAGCCAGACAGTATCGGTCGCCGCGCATGGTCACGATGTTGTCCTGAAGGTGCTTCTGCACAGTGGGTGAGCGAACCATCTCATCAAGAGTTCTCTTCATGCGCGCCTGTACAGACCGTATGTCTTGCCTCACACGGCGCAACCCTTCACTGGCGCGATCAAGGACGACTGCATCCTCGTCAATGCAAAACAGAATTTCGTCTTCGATTTCCTTCGCTACGGCAAGGTCTGATGCAGCCCGTGCAAAATGCTCCATGGCCGCGTCGGTCGCCAGATCTACAATCAATCTGTGTACTCGTCGAGCCCGATTCGCGGTAATCCCAACGGCAACCAGATCAACAGCGCCGACAACGGCGCCAAGCCGCGCTTTTGCGACGGACGTTCGAATATCGGACGTGTCCGCAAACGGCGGGGCGCCCTTGCGACGGTAAAAGGTCTCCCCTTCCCCGGTCATGGCAAGGGCAAGATCCACCGCCGGCAAATCCGGGAGCGGCTCCATGCGCTCCGCAAGTTCCCTGCCATAGGGAGTCAAGCACAATTCGACCACTTGAGTCCGGATTCTGTCATACTCAAGCAGGCGCAATACGCGTTCATTCATCGTCTACTCACTTCCCGAGCCGATCGGCGCGCGATCGTCATATGGTCTCATGATTCCCCGCTGTTCGGGAAACACTACAGCAAGCGGACATACATGGAGGTGGATCATAGATGCTCGGAACAATCGTCCGATTCGTCGTTTCCGCTCTTGTCCTGATGTTCATTGACCTGATAGACCCTGGGTTCCACGTCTCGGGATTCTGGACAGCACTACTTGCAGCCGTGGTAATCGCAGCCATCGGGTGGGTCTTTGAACGTGTCTTCGGTCAAAACATCTCACCTTACGGTAGGGGGTTGATCGGATTCCTTGTCGGCGCCGTCGTTATCTTCCTGGCCCAGGCGATCGTGCCAGGCATGCATGTCACGGTGCTCGGCGCGTTGCTCGCGTCGCTGATCATTGGGATCGTGGACCTCTTTGTTCCGACCACCATGCGCAGCGCCAAGGATTAGTCGGCGACGACTCAATAAGGGCAAGACCTGCAGCGGCACAGGCGGGAACGGACCCAGTCCGCACTCCTGCCTGCCTGCGCTGCCGCCCTACAGGCCGCCTTCGATTTTGACGAGTTCGCGAACGGGCTGACGGAACATGGGCGCCAGAGCGGAGTGGCGAATCTGCGTCTTGACTGGCGACATGGGCAGATAGGAGGCAACGCTGATCAGCACGGCAATTAACAGGAAAGCAACCACCACGCCAGCCGCGAGCCCGGTTACCCTGTTGACAAATGACAACACCGGAAGACTGAACACAGTTCCTAACAAATGGCCCGCATAACGAATGACGATGAGAGAAATGTAAAATACAATGCCGAACGAAAGAGCGCTCGCTATCGCTTGCGCAAGCGTGCCCACGGTGTTGCCGGTGTTAAACAGACCAAGCGCCGGTACTACTGACGGAGAGTGTATGTGTTTCAAAACGGTCGCGCGCAACCAGTGATCCAGAGTCGGCGTGAGCAGACCGTGGAACTGCCACGCGGATACATAGGCGATTACAGTGCCAAAAAGCCGTACTAACTGCGCGACAAATCCTGTTCTGTAGCCATCCCAGGCGCTAAACAGCAAAACAGCGACAATAACCCAATCAGCAATATCCATATCACATATCCCCTTATCGCGGGGTAACCATCACGACCTCGCTTCTTCTTCCAAAGCATCAAGCAATGTCTCGTATTCTCTCGCGATATCATCATATTCCTGCGCCAGGTTCAAAGCCGTCAGGACCGCCAGAGTCTGCAAATCCAAGCGCGGATTCTGCGCGAACAGCGCATTCATCTTCTCATCGACAAGCGCGGCAAGGCGCGTCAGGCGTTCGGGCGAGGTGGGGCCCCGCAGCGTGTACACCTGTCCGAATATATCGACTTTGACGCGATTTTGCCCCTCAGTCACATAAGCCACCTCCGCACGCTTGTCTATTCGTGATTGGAGTGCAGATTCCTGCTTCTGCCGTCTGGCAAAGAACGGCATGGTCGCCCCTATCCCGGAAAATCGGTCGTTCCTGCCGGTCGGAGTCATATATTGCGCCCCTGCTCAGACAGCGCTGTCGCTAAACTCGCGACGGGCGCAATATATGACTCCTCCCATAGTGGGTCTTGCATCCGTGAAAAACCTTGCCGCGCCTTTTTCATTCCCTGATGGTGCCGCGCGGCGGCATGGTGGTCTATCCCGGAAAAACGCACGGCCGTTCCTGCCAGCCGGATTCATATGCTGTGACCCTGCTCAGAGATGGCAGTCTATCCACGCAATGAAGCGCCGTAAGCGATTGTTACGGCGTCGAGAACCGCCGCAATGGGTTTCTGCAAGTCTTCATCTGTAAGCGTCCGTTCACGCGACCGAAAAGAGAGACGCAATGCGACACTCTTCTCCTCTATGCCCACATGCTCTCCGGTATAAACGTCGAACACCCGCACATCATCGAGAAGCGGCCCCGCCACTGACCGCACTGCGGTGAGCAATTCACTGACTGGCAAGGCGCGATTGACGACCAGGGCCAGGTCGCGCAAAGTGCCGGGGAAGCGCGGCAATTCCACAACATGGAGACGTTCGCGAATCAGAGGCAACAGCGCCTCCACCGATAACTCGAAATAGAAGGCGTCAGTCAGGTCGATTCCAAAATTCGCGCATACCTCCTGGCGCAATTTCCCGATCACACCAATCGGGGATCCTGCCGCCGTGATGTCTGCGGCCTGCCCCCCATGCAGAAAGGGAGCCATCGAACGCGTATATTGCGCAGCGGCGTCCACTCCAATTCGCTTGAGCAGACTCTCGACCATGCCCTTTACGTCAAAGAAGTCAATGCTCCGCGATTCGCTTAAAGGCGACGGCGCCTGTGCCTGCCCGATCAGCAGCCCCGCAATCACTCTTCGTTCTGTCGGTTGTTTTTGCAGCGGCAGCGATTCAGGAAGATATACTGTGCCGATTTCAAACAGACGCAGATCGAGCTGCCGTCTGTTGACGTTATACTCGGCAACCTCCAGCAAAGATGGCAGCATCATCGTACGAAGCACGCTGCGCTCCTCCGACAGGGGATGCAACAGAGGAATCATGCGGCGCAATTCGTCATCCGGCTGCAACCGCGTGCGTTCCGCCACTGCCGGAGTTACAAAGGAATAGGTGACCACTTGCTGCATCCCGAGCGCGATCAGATGATCCGTGGCCACGCGCGTCAGTTGTTGCTCATTAGACAATCCACCCGCAGTGAGCGAACCTGCAATCATGGTGGCAGGAATATGGTCATACCCGATCAGACGGGCGATTTCCTCTATCAGATCCTCTTCAATCCGGATATCCGGCCTGCGCGACGGCACATCCACCAGAACAGTTCCATTCTCTTCGCGAGCCGCAAACTGGAGACGTTCGCAAACGGACAGTATCTGTTCGATGTCGACTGTAAAGCCTAGCACAGCGGTGGCGCGATCAGCCCTCACGGCGACTTGCCGGACAGCATCGTGTCTCGTGTTCGCATCCGCCAGCGCCGCTCCCGCAAGCCGCGGGCCACTGGCGATCGCGCCGCCTCCATACGCGCACAGGAGTTCCACAGCGCGAGCAAGCGCCGGCAATGTCGCTGCGGGATCGATCCCTTTTTCAAACCTCATACCGGCCTCGGAGCGCAGTTGCAGTCGCTTGCCGGTGCGCCGCGTTTGCAGCGGATCAAACAGCGCCGATTCGATCACGACCGCGCGCGTGTTTGCGGTCACTTCGCTGCTCTCCCCGCCCATCACACCCGCCAGGCCAAGCGCCTTTTCAGGATCGGCGATCACGGTCATGGCGGGTTCGAGAGCGCGCGCCTGGCCGTCAAGGGTAACGAGCGCTTCCTCTCTCTGCGCGTCGCGGACGATGATATGCCCGCCCGCTATCGCGTCATAGTCAAACGCGTGCAGCGGCTGCCCCCATTCAAACATGACATAATTGGTAATATCGACGATATTGTTGATTGGCCGCACACCAACCGCGAGTAGCCGCATCTGCATCCATAAAGGAGCGGGGCGCAAAGACAATCCAGAGACCACCTGACCGGCGTACGCCATGCACCTGTCAGTCGCGATCTCCACTTTCAGGGGCCGTTCCGCCTGCGGCGGCGTCCGCAGTTGCGGCGCCTGCATGCTGACTTTGCGGCTGTAGAGCGCCGCAACCTCATAAGCCACCCCGCGCAGGGACAGACAATCGCTGCGGTTCGGAGTCAGTTCCAGTTCCATGACCATGTCGCTGAGTTCCAGGTATTCGACGATGCTCTCGCCCACAGGAGCGTCGGCGGGCAGGACGAAGATGCCCGTTGTCTGATCCTTGGGCAGCAGTCGCACATCAAGACCCAGTTCAGACGCGGAACAGATCATACCTTCCGAGGCTACTCCGCGCAGCGTGGATTTTCCAATGGGTCCCTGCGGCAGACGCGCCCCGGCCAGAGCGACAGGCACCCGCTGACCTGCGGCAACATTGGCCGCCCCACAGACAATGGTCAGATCCTCCGCCGCACCGACTGCGACCGTGCACACACGCAGCCGATCCGCGTTTGGGTGCTGATTCGCAGACTTGACATGCCCGACGACAACATTCTCTATGCCCGTTGCCACAGGCGCCAGATATTCAACCGGAATTCCCGCGTTTGTCAAATCCTCCGCTACTTGTTCCGGAGTCAATCCCTGCAAATCCACGTATTGGGAGAGCCAGTTCCACGTAATTTTCATGTCGTCACCCCTAGCGCGTCAGCGTTGCGAACTGTTCAAGCAGACGGACATCGTTCAGGTAAAATTGCCGGATATCCTCCACTTGATAGGAGAGCATGGCGATTCGTTCGACACCCATGCCGATGGCGAATCCCGTTAGTGAACTGGTGTCGTATCCGCCCGCTTCCAGTACATGCGGATGAACCATTCCGCAACCAAGTATTTCGATCCAGCCCGTATGTTTGCACGTCGAACAACCATCGCCGTGGCAGTAGATGCAGCGGATGTCCATCTCCGCGCTCGGTTCGGTGAAGGGAAAGAAACTGGGACGCAAACGGATCTCCTGATCGGCGCCAAACAAATCGCGGGCAAACTGCAACAGTATTCCTTTCAAATCGCTCATCCGGATCCCGTGGTCGACGACCAGCGCCTCAATCTGCATGAAGGCGTGGGAATGTGTCGCATCGTCATCATCCCGTCTGTACACACGACCCGGCACCACGATCCGAATCGGCGTTTCCGGACACCTGCGTTCCAGCGTGCGGGCCTGCACAGGCGATGTATGCGTCCGCAGCAGAATCTCTTCCGTCAGATAAAACGTGTCCTGCATATCTCTTGCCGGGTGATCCTTGGGCAGATTGAGCGCTTCGAAGTTGTATCGGTCGAGTTCCACTTCGGGACCGTCCTCCACCGTAAACCCGAAGCCGATAAAGATATCTTCAATCCGCCGGATGACCTTGCGCAGTGGATGTTCAGCGCCCAGATAAGGAGTGCGCCCCGCAAGGGTCACGTCGATGGTCTCAGCCTGCTCGCGCAGCGCCGCCTGGCGACTGTCCAGTTCCGCCTTGCGCGCGACGAACGCCTCTTCAAGGTCGGCCCGCACTTCGTTGGCGACCAGTCCAATGACAGGCCGCTCCTCCGCCGACAATGTCGCCATCCCTCTCAGCACAGTCGCCAACTCGCCTTTCTTGCCCAAATATTCCACGCGCCACGCTTCGAGATCCAGCTGTTCAAGACGCAACAACGCGACATCGCGCAGGGCCAACAGTTTGTTCTTCAAGCCTTCTCCACCCCGTTCTGTGTGTCCTTCGCCTTCATGCCTTCTTGCCGTTTCGCGCCCTCTTGCATGTGGGAGCACTGTGTCGAGCGCGATCCACCGTCTCGGGTAACTAAACATCCTACCGGAAATCAAGAATCCTAAGGAGAACAAAGCATTTTACGGTAAATAAAGAATCCTGCAGGAAATAAAGAGTCCTATGGAAACTACAGCATCCTGCCTGCGTCAGAAAGCACAAAAAAAGCCTTCGCCAAGGGACGAAAACTTCGTGGTACCACCCTTATTCGGAAGCTGTTCCATCAACACCCGCGCTAAGCCCCGTACGGCGGCATCCGGCGCGATTGACTTCCGCCATGGCGCTTCCCTCATGCATCCCGGTAACGCGGGATCTGCGGATCTGCCTACTTCCAGTTCAGCACATCGCCTCGCGAGTGAACTTCGCCTGGCGCCGCATGCGGCGCGCTTTCAGTCACGGCGCGCCGTCCCTTGTACAAGGGCAAGCCAAGGTACTCTCTCGGTCATCAGTTTCCACCATGATACAGCATGCGCGTCTCGCCCGCAACCATGCGTCTTATGTCCTTGTTTCCGCCAGTCACTCGTTAAGAAACCTCACTGTGTCCAATCATCTGTCCGTAACCTGCGAACAAAAGCGAGAGTGGGAATTCACCGTTGTTGGTGGCGCGCAAGTTCACAAGTATAATCGAAACGCCAGTCGGCAAATTCTTTGTCAGCCTCTTGCCGCCGCGATACCCGGTCGTTACACTGAGTACATATGGAAATCAAACCGGGAAAGGGAATGATCCGCAGTGGCCGACCGCACCAAGGAGTCCTCCCCTCAGTATGAAATGACGCGGTGGGAGATGATCGACGGCGTCGTGTATGACATGTCCCCGCCGCCATCGACGCCGCATCAAAGAGTGAGCGGAAGTCTGTACGCCCTATTTTACGTCTATCTGCAAGGAAAGTCATGTCAAGTATTCCATGCTCCATTCGGGGTATGGTTCCGAGTCGAGGATGAAGATGAGCATGTGGAACCGGATATCACGCTCGTCTGTGATCCGGGCAAACTGCAGCACAGGGGTTGCGTCGGCGTTCCCGACCTGATCGTCGAGATCCTGTCGCCTTCCACATCCGCCAAGGATCGCCGGATCAAGCTGCGCAAATACGAGCGCGAAGGCGTGCGCGAGTTCTGGATCGTCGACCCGCTCACGGAGTACGTCGAGGTCTACCAACTTGGCGCAGACGACAAGTATGCAGAACCCGATGTGTACGAAAATACGGCTACTCTCCAGGTCGGCATATTTCCCGACCTGGCCATCGATTTGAAGCAGGTGTTCACGACCCCGTAGGGCATTCAACTTAGCGCTTCCCGCCGTAGCGGAAGAGGTTCGTCGATGATAAACTTGATGCAAGCATGGGCAGAGCATGGTTTCAACGAGAGAAGGTAGAAAGCATGGCGTATCCAGAGGGAATGCGTGCAATTCCGCGCGAACCTGGTTTCCTATTGGTCGACGACGAGAAACTGTACTATGAAACGGTCGGTGCGGGGGAACCCGTAGTATTTTGTCACGGGTTGGGGGGCAACGGCGGCATTTGGTATCAACAAGTGGCGGCATTCGCAAGCCAATATCAAGTCGTCGTCTGGGACCAACGCGGCTTCGGCAGATCGACAGACAGTGCGCGCAAGTGCAGTCCGGCCACCGCAGTGAAGGATTTGCGTGACCTGCTCGATCATCTTGACATTGACCGAGCTCATCTCATAGGTCAGTCGATGGGTGGTTGGGCGGTATTAGGTTTTGCGGTGGAAGCGCCTGATCGAGTTCGCTCCCTCACATTGGCTTCCACAACCGCCGGAATTCCCCTGCCGCCAGAAATCGTCCACAGTGCTGTTCAGAGACTCGCCCCTGACCGACCGGAAACTCAGTTCCTGGGGCTACATCAAGCCATAGACGAGCGTCTGTCCGAACGAGATCTTGCGCTTTCCTACCTCTACCAAGTGATCGGCAGTTTTGGCGCAGAACGCTCCAATGCAGCCATGATGGCGAAGCTTCTGGCAACCGCGTATGATTCTGACCGGATTGCCAAGGTTGATTGCCCAGTTCTGTTCGTCTTCGGTGAGAACGATCAGACCATCCCCGCGCCACTGATCAGGGTTTTGGCAGCATCTGTGCCTGGAGCGCTGACTGTAGAAATTCCCGGGGCCGGACATTCTCCATATTTTGAATCAGCGTCTACGTGGAATACCATCGTGAAACGCTTCTTGGAGAACCGGACCGTTCCCTCATCAGAATCACTCATCCGCGGGCTGTGGTGAGCGTTGTCGGCGGATGGGCCTGATTCTGTGATCATGACAATACCAGAGCATCAAAACGTGTGGGTCATCGTGGCCGATCCGGCGGAAACTTCTTCCCTGCCGTGGTGTACTTATAGAGCCTGTTCAAAACTACCATGGCCTGATGGCCACCACCAAGCATGAAAATGTTTCTTGTTCCTTGATAATTGAAGATCCATACTGGTACTAGCAGA
>JAJZEE010000018.1 GCA_021805735.1 Bacillota bacterium | reverse complement strand
GGCTTCACACCCTGGGTTCGCTCAAACCCAACGCATGCCATCCTAGCCTTGACAAGATGAGGTACTCGTCAACCACGAAACCGTGGCTTCAACACACAGCGCCTCATGGCGCACTGCACACTTCTGCCCCTATGCGATACAAGCATCGACACACTGACACCTGAATAATCATACAGCTTGCGCAACCATCGTTATTCAGCTCAAGCCCCCGTTTAATTGAGCTTCTTCTTAAACCCCACATGAGTCTCAGAACTGTACCCTGTTGATTCATAGAATTTGACTGCATCAACCCTATTTCTCTCTGTTACAAATATTACTTGAGAGCAGTCCCTATTAGCGGCTATTTTCTCAAGCTCGGATACTAATGCTTTCCCGACCCCTCGGTTCCTGTAGTTTTTGTCAACTATCATGTTCTCAAGGACCAAAAATGGCTTGCAATCTCCATATAATTCCCCGCAGATTACTCCCATAACGGAACCGATTAGCTTGTTATTTTCAATCGCACCGAGAAATATGTGAGACTCATTTTTGAGAAGTTTTTCGAACTGCTTATTCATGGTTTCAATGGAAGATTCCTCGCCCCAAAATTGTCTGTACAGTTTTTCGAGTTGGGGTATGTCGTCTACAATCATGTCTCGTATAATCATCTTCTCTCCTCCTAATGATCCGCACTCAGATACTGTCTTGTGGCACTAACCTGCCCGACGCAAGAACTTTCGTTCGACAGCCTTTGCGTCATTTAGGCACCCGTATGCACAATAACTTCACTCTCTAAAGTGACACGTCAGGGGGTTCTTTTGCCCTAGAATCACGCTACCGTGATGGGATTTGATGCTAGGAAGTGAAGGATCGAATCATTCGCAAGGATGGGATTTTCTCTTAATACATGCGGTCCATGACCACTCCCCCGCACGATAAGATAGCGAGATCCTCTTACGATGGAGCTTAACGCCACGACTCTTTCTTCACCAGCGAATGGGTCATGTTCTCCTGTGATGAAGAACGAGGGGCAGTTAATACTTTCCAGTTGACCTCGTGTTAACTTCGGGTATTCACGCCAGTCGATCGCGCTTTGCCTTACATGCTCTTGCCAGTTTCCTCTATGAGCTTCTTGATGGCGTTGGATCAGTTGATTGATGAACTCCTGTTGTCCACGTTGAATCAGCGATTCCACTTCATAATCCTCAACACCGGTTGAGACGCAAACACCGCCAGTACCAATTGTCGTAAGGGTTGCTATTCTTCCGGGATTGTTTACCGCTACATACAGTCCCACATTAGCGCCAAGGCTATAGCCAATAAAATGTGCTTTCTCTATGTTCAACTGGTTCATAAATTCAACGATGTCATCCGCGATTTGTGATGTATTCCATGCCAAGCTCTCGCACTTGGTTCTTCCGTGTCCCCTGAAGTCGGGAAAATAGCAGGTGAATTGCTTCTGGAAATCCAGTATCTGACTTGCAAAAGCCAGTATGCCTCGTGAATAACCACTGTGCAAAAACACCACAGGTTCACCGACACCCATTTGCTCGTAAAACATTTCCAAGTCCTTCACCTTTATGTAGGGCAATTTTTGTACACCTCACACGATTGGTCGTCGCCACACTCATTAAGACATAGCGTTCTGGGTCTACCACTGTAGTTGCCCTTTTCTCATTTTCGCAATGTAAACGATCTGTCCAGTGTGACCAGGCAAATGTCTAAATTGATGTAGCAACATTTCAAGGGTGGTAGCTTCATTGTCGACACCACTGTTCGTTAACGTAGGCAAATTCAAATAAGGTTGTTCCAATAATTTCTCCGGATTTTCTTTGGCGTTCTCAAGAACCTGAATGATGCGGTCGTATGATTTTCCTATTAATTCCATTGCTTGTTCTTTGGACATTTGGAGACCCCGTTCGAATTCCTTATCCCTATCTCTTGTATCTGGAACGTCAAAGAAAACGGTTTCATAGCGTTGGTGTACAGTTCCCCAAATATGTGCCACCAAATTAGCTATGCTGTTACTTTCTGGAACTGGCGACCATACGATGTCTTCATCGGATAACTGGGTGATTACTTGCATTGTGCCTATTTTATCCGCTCGGTATTTCTTTAAGAGAAAGTCAATCAATATAGTCGAGCTATCCAAAACCGCTTCACGCCCCAACATTTTTACTACCATAATATCAAACGTCTGAGCATGTGGGGGGTACTATTTCAAATCCTACCGGAAAGTTGCATTGACATGCTATTGCATTAAACTGTCCGTTAACGCAATAACAAGCACGAGTGACAATTGTATAAGCATGCAATAATAGTGTATATCAGAGGCGGAATCGTGTATTGGCAAGCCGTATAGCCGGCGATATGAGCAGGAAGAAACCTAACTGAAATACACATTTCCACTCCAAACGTAAAATTGGAATCAGACGATTTTGTAAACCTGATTCCACCACAAAATCCGGATACCCTATTTTATAGACTTGATTGCTTCCATTCTTCATGTGTTCGGATCACCTTGTTCCATAAGGCGTTTCGCTGCGAAAGACTGTAATCGGATAAGTGCTCGCCAAACACATCTGCCAAAATATCCATCCAATCCGCTTGGTCATCGACTTCTGATCTATGAGCGCCATTTTTATCGCGTACGGTAAAAATGCAACCCTTCAACTCATGAGTCTCTGCGGCGCATCTATTTTTCAGAACCAATAACTTGACCCACGGAGAATCGGGCGACCGGCTCAGGTGAAGGTGGTTTGTTTCAAATTCCGCCATGCCGCCAACAGTGCCTCGATCAACATCCATGCCGACAAACAATCCATTCGGATCATGTTCCAATCGCCATCCGTCCGGGTTCACTTGTGAATCGGCGACTGTATAAACGAATGGACCCTGCCTATATGTACCGTTCATTAGCGGCAGTGGTTCATAGGGCATGTCACCCAACCCCACGTCAACAATCCACTGTTCCTCTTGTAACTCGTTATGGATCTGGACGGTCAATCCAAGATGACAGGAGTCGATCACAGGGATCCCCCCGTATGACTGCACACCAGCGCGATGAAGAGAAACCGTATATCCCAGAGAACGCAAAAGGCTGGCAAACGCACCATTGAGGTGAAAACAGTACCCACTTCTATTTCCCACGATCATGCGAACCGATGTTTCCATGTCGATGGGTCTTGGTCTCCCGGAGAAAACGTCTATCGTCTGCCAGGAAATAACGGAGACGTGCGCTCGATGCAGTTCACGTAAAAACTCCAGGGTCGGCGGTTGAACATCTCGAATTCCCAACCGCTTCAGATAGCTCCGAACCATCTCCGAGGTCAATATAAACTCCCCGCTTCCCAACCGGATCATTCCACTTCTTTGCTGGATGTGTACTTCTCATAGATGTCCAGCGCCTTTCGGGTGACATCCAGATGGATGCCCGTGCGGTCGCGTATGCGAAGGCTCCATCGTTCATTCGATCCTGCGGGGAACTCATCGGCAAGACCCGTATCCGTCCCGAGGAAACTGCGCCATGAATCAAATTCCCAGTGGGCAACCTCTCCAGATACCAGAACCCGCATCTCACAGAGAGGGTGACGAAGCAACGACTGCGACGCTGTGCCCGCCCGCATAAGCAAATCATCTTCGATTCTCGACAAGTCATACAGTTGTTTACTCGTCTTACCACCGGGCCGATGGTAGATCACGGCCGTTTGCCCGCAGTCAGTTTCCACTTGAACACGGCCCCCGGTCACAAATCCCGATATGGGTTGCGGTGTAAAATCGGCGCTCGCCGAATCGATAAGAATGGGTGCGATCCATTGATCACCGAGATCGCAGAGGTAACGATATCCATTGTCCACAGCGATAACGGCCACGTGCGCGTTTGGGGTGAGAAGATCGTGTCCGATTGCATAAGCGTCAATTCCTGCAGCTTCAAATGCGTGCAGGAGCCAAATCGCCAGATCGAAACAGTTGCCGCTGGTTCCATATTGAAGCCGATCATCGACCATCTCGCTCACCGTACGCTGTCTACGACCTCTATCCGTTTCGTACAGCCATGCTTTCGTTAGAGTCTCCATAGGATAACCGTCAAATAGCTTCCACACATTCAAAATAGGATTCGGCGCCTTCAAATTCGATCACCTCTTTAGGCCAGTTTTCATCTTTCGCAACTGGCCTGTAAGCAGTCAGACATCGGATCATTCTTTCGCCACAATCGACTGCACACGACCGATTTGTCCATCTTGCAACCGTACCTTGATGCCACGCGGATGTGTCGCCGAGTTGGTCAAGATATCTTTGACAATGCCGCGCGTCAGCTTTCCTGTCTGTTGATCTTTCTTCAGTACAATGTCCACGGAAACTCCTGGTCGGATCCGGCTGCGCATTTGCCCGTCCTGCATACTCATGACTCACCTCCTGCGGTATTCGTAGATAAATACTCAACTCGCAAACGCTCACAAATCGTTATGACCACTGATAGACAACCGATTCCGGACCCGGTGATAGTCGCACTTGTGATCGATACGATTATGATCATGTCAAGCCTTGTCACGTGGCATGAGTTTTGCGATGGTTCGATCATCCATACTAAGATCGTCATGGCTGTAGTCCATCCAGGGGATACCTTGGTCACGTAACAAATCCATAAACGAACCCAACGTGTACCCACAGAGTTCCGCCGCTCTGGCCAAGCTTATTTTACGGCTGATAAACAAGGCCATAGCGACAGATAACTTCACCCGATCTTCCAAACTGGTGGAAACGCCAAATTCATCAAGAAGCGGTCGGAACTCCTCTGGCAAATGCACGTCAAACCCTGAGCCCATAGTTCCCTCCCTGGTCTGTAACCCTGGTGTAAAGGCGCCGCTTCATGGGAAACGCATCCTCACACCTCTTCCATGTGACAGGCGTCGATTAACTTGGGTCATTTCTAAGGTTCAGTCGATGCATGATAAGTCGATATCGTACTCCATTCGGCGCGCCGTCCTTTGAGCCGCTTCCACACCAAGCAAACGTCTAACAATGTGAAACGACATGTCGATCCCCGCAGAGATGCCCCCTGAAGTGAGCACGTTGCCCTGGTCGACAAACTTTACCCCTCGCTGCACCTGAACACGGGGAAACTCCGTTTCCAATCTGTCGTAGCTCGCCCAGTGCGTCGTGGCTGTTTTGCTGTCCAGAAGACCTGCTTTCGCGAGCAAGAGAGCGCCTGTGCATACAGAGGCCATAATGTTCACATCCTCCATACGCCTCACAATCCACTCGATCACTCGGAGATTGTTAAGTTCACGTTCACGGGCACCGGGCCCTCCGGGAATGATGAGAATGTCAAAATGCGGGGCGGTTTCGATGTCGTAGTCCGGTTGCACCTTGAGCCCGTTTCGTGCATGAACCAGCTTCCCTGTCTCTGACACGGTTGTCACTACAAACGGTCTGGCACTATGATCATCGAGATGTGCGGTGACTGAAAACACCTCAAATGGCCCCGCGAAGTCCAACACCTCGATGTCATCAAAGAGCAGAATCCCAACCAACCACTGCTGATTCATGAGGACACACCTTACCTTTTACCCGCCGTCGCCCAAGCTTTTCCGATCCCATTTCATCCGTGTCTCTGCATAGTTTACCAAGAGCCATGTCTATTGTGAATGTATGTGCCGTTTGAATCGTTTGACGCATTTTGTAGTAAACTAGTACTGCATCCCAGAAGTTCTTTCCCCTTTTAACCTGAGATAAATAGTGCTGAACAAGCCGTCACCGATTCGGTATACCAACGGTAGCAACTGGTTGGTGACATTCCGTAATCAGTGAGGGCGTGCTCATGAGAGAAAAACCCCCCTTGACACTCGATGCCAAGCAACGGGATGAGTTGTACAAGTGGGTCCACGGTCAGCGCGTCGAGCGTCTCTTACATTTTCGTGCTGCGATCATTTGGCTGTTGTGCGAGGAAGGCGCCACCGAACACCAGGTGGCAGAGACGCTCTTAAAGAGAAAGTCAATGATATAGCCGCTCTCCATGCGAATCCACCCGCAGATACGATCGTTCTTTGCATCGATGAAAAAACCGGGATGCACAGCATTGGAGAGAAAATACGAGACAGCGTTTCCCGCCCCTGGCAGGATCCGGCGGTACAGCATGACTACATCCGCCACGGAACGGTGTCGATGATCACCAGTTTTGCGATCCAGACGGGTGAAGTGGTGGTGTAAGATGGCAGATGCATGGTTGGAAGCGGCGAAAATCACCGCAGAACGGGAATTGCACGAGAAAGGGTTTCTCCATCTGCATGCACGCCTGTATGGGCAGCACCTCGTCATCTACTCAGAGGCAGGGGACGAACGGGACAACCGCGCCCGCCTGACGCAAACGCGACGGGACGTGTTCCGGATGGGGATGGCAAATCACCATGGAAGGTGGGAACCGGCCCCGTTCACCGGCACGCTCTCGGAGATGCTGACAGTGCTTATGGAGCAATTTGGATTTATCCTGGCGAAGTGATAAGCCGTTTTTCGGCAAAGCATCGGGGAGGAACTTCTGAACTTCGGTACTATAGGTAATCAGCCCCCGCAAGGAGTCTGGGCTCCCTCCACGATGGTTAGTCGTGGGTTTGCATGGTGGAGGCGAGGGGAATCGAACCAGTCGTATATACTTCCCGGCATGACCCACTACGTCACTTCAATCCGCACCGTGTAAGGCTTTGTGCGAGGTCCACTTCTTATTTTGTACCGCCTAATATCAGCTAAAATTACCGCGTTTCATGGCCCGTGTCTACAAAAGTCTACAGGAGCGGATAGGATATCTCTGCAAGTCCGCCATTTATTATGGCGTGTTATGGCGTACTGTATGCATAGACATGCCAGCGTGCGACCTAAGCGATAAGTTGGCCACGGTGTTCCGCAAGCCCGCGAAGCCTTGATCTACTGCGATTTCGCCGGTTTCGAGTAGCTGTCATATGCATCAACTGGTTCCAACCATGGCATTCCCCATTCCGAACCACCTCAAAACCACCTCTAAAATTGCACTCTTGGCCATTTTACCCGCGCATTTACAACTCATGGAAACTTATGGTTTCGCACGTAAGTTTCGCCTGCAATTACGCGGATCTCTCCGTGACGGTCGCTCGGTGTTATTGACCGGTCCGGGCGATAGCGCGTCGCCGTCGGTGTCTGAGGATTCTGTATGTTTATGCATCCATGAAGATCTGCGTCTTCTGGCGCACTTGCCCTGGTATGTTCAACAAGGACACAGGAAAAGTGCCCCTGAAATATGTAAAATTACGCGTTGATGACTCAATCTAGAAAACTGTGGGCAACAACATTGATACCTGTTAGGCGAGAGCTCCACCATCCATCAAGAAAGTTGTCCCCGTCACGAAACTCGCGTTGTCCGACAGGAGCCACAGATTACCGGCTGCAATTTCTTCAGGGCGACCCATTCAACCTATTGGTTGGAAATTTGAAACCATTTGTAACCGTTGTTCATCATCACCTATTGCGGAGCGAACCATTGGCGTATCCACTTACGAAGGACACACCGCATTGACTCGGATGTTCGACTTGGACATTTCCAACGCTGCCGTTTTTGTTAGTCCCACCACAGCGTGCTAGGAAGCACAATAAACCACGCGCGTCGGAAACCCACGAAGACCGGCGGCAGACGCAAGATTGACGATACTCCCGCCGCCCTTCATCATTTGGTTCTTCTCTGCTTGCATGCAATAAAAGACTCCATTGACATTGACGGACAATACATTCTGGAACACATCTTCGGGGTAAGTAAGTAGCGGCTGTGATTGACCCACTATGCCCGCAGCGTTTTCTGCATAGTCAAGGCGTCCGTATGTTTCGACTGTCTTTTCCGCCATGGTTTCGACACTTGTCCTGTCACGAACATCGACACGCAAAACGTGGCGTCTCCACCAAGACTGCGCATAGTCCTAACCGTTTCCTGCCCGTTCTCCTCAGAAATATCGACGACGACTGCGCGTATTCCGCTCTTGACTAGACCAAGCACTGTTTTGCGTCCAATTCCGGACGCTCCCCCAGTGACTAGACCAACTTTGCCCTCCGACATGCAAAAGCCTGCTTACGTTGCGATAGGTCACCGGTTGACGCATAGCCGATCCGATTCACCATGACCCGTTGTATTTCCAGACACCGTTGCCGCCCGCATAGAGTGTACCGTTCACGTTCAAAAGGGAAGGCAGGTAACCATCATTTCCCGCCGGAACGATAATGTTGCCATGCCACGACTTTCCGTTGTACCACCGTATAGAGGACCCGCCAATCGAGAATAACGTGCCATTCAAATCAAATAGACGGAGATCCTCATGGGGGTACGGTTGGGCCTTTAGTTTCTCCCACGACTTTCCGGTATACGTCCATACGTCATCATACGTATCATTCTTGCTGTTCAATGCAGCGTATACTCTGCCGTTCACGTCCACCACATTGGTGACAAAGTTTGGGGCCATGTTATACGCTTCGCTTGGGGCCTGATCAATGGTCATTGGAAATGTAAAGAGCTTGTTCCATCCCTTTCCGTTGTATGACCACAGGCTGTTGCCGTACACATAGAACGTGTCGTTCATCTCAAAAGGCCACCAAACATAAGCGTTGAGTCCAGGTATCACATGAGGTTGCTTAAGCGTCTTCCATGATTTCCCGTTGTACGAGGATATGCCGTATCCTTCAGAAAAATACAGTGTGCCCTTCGCGTAGAATAGCAATGCTTGAGATGGGTCTGGCCCGTCTGGCTGCGGCGGGGCGCTCATCTTTTTCTTCCATGTATATCCATTGTAATACCAGACGCCCGAGCCTGACACTGCGTACGGTGTGCCGTTGACGTTCACCACGGAATAGAAAGGGCCGGCATACCGCCAAAATGTTCCATTGTAGGTGAGCAATCCGTAGCTCGTCTGAGCGTACAGGATTCCGTTCAATTCGACCAGCGAAGTCACGCCAGTGGGATTGCCGCCGGCTAACGACTGCCATGATCGTCCATCATACGACCACACTACGTAGACATTATTGTCGGTGAGAGTGTTCATAGTATTGGGATCTTGCCCACCCGTCTCTGCCACTGCGTACAGTATGCCGTTGACGTCCAAAAGGGAGGTGGCCACGACTGGAGAGTGACTCAGTATTTTCCACGACTTGCCGTTGTACGACCACACGCCATTCCCGACGCCCGCATACAACGTGCCGTTCACGTTCTCCAGAGATGTAATACCCTCCGAATTGCCCGGGTTGTTAAGAATTACCTTCCACGAATGCCCGTTATATGACAACACGCCGTCGCCGTCGCTTGCGTATATCGTGCCTTTCATGTCCAGCATGGCAACTAACGAACCCGGAGGGGACGCTACCCTTTCCCATACCTTTCCACCGTACGACCACAATGTGACGGTGACATTCACGAAGCTCCCACCATACTGCGTATCGTGGTCATGCTCCGCATACAATTTCCCGTTCACAGTCCAGAGCGAGTCTACTGCTTTTGGTGATCCTTTCATCAGCCTCCAAGTGCGACCATCACGCGAGTACATCAATCTCGCTGAATGCGATCCCACGTATAGTGTGCCGTTCATTTCCACCATGGAAGTAGACGCATGCGGCAAGTCACTCAATTTGTTCCACGACTTCCCGTCAAATGACCACACTGAGGATCCCCCACCGGCGTCGGCATATAGGATTCCGTTCAGATCTATCACGGAGACCACACCATCTGGCCAGCCCCTCACCGTGTTCCACGATTTCCCGTCGTACGACCACACATGGCCGGAACCAGTTACGGCATACAGCGTGCCCTTCACATTAAAAATGGATGACACATCAGTCGGTGCCAACCCGCCAACACGTGACCAATTGGCTCTGGAGGCCGCCTCTGCACGCCCACCCCCTGGAATCCCTAAGCCCGCTACAAGTGCGATCGCCAGGAAAAGTAAGAACACCAACCTTCCGAAGCGATGTAATCTCAAGGGAATCTTCACGTATCCACCATCCTCTGCGACGTTTTCAGCGATATTCTCATAGGGCCGCAAAGCTTGTCATCGTTGCGGCCCTCGATCGTCTCGTGATTCGCTTGAATTCAACATTTCCGCCCGAGCGGGATTGCCTCACCTCGGGTTAAACGAGTATACCCCCCACGAAGTCCCCGCGTACAATACACCATGAAGGCCTGTGAGGGTATGAACCTCCGCCGATAAGTCATGACGACTGTCCAGATCGATAGATGGACCGACCTGGACCCACGAACCCGACTTTAAGGCGTATACCCCTCCCTGTGAAAGGTTTCCTGTCGTTCCGGCGTACAAGACCCCCTTCATGACGAGCAATGTGTTGACTGGCAGATTGTCCAGGCCGACTTGCGTCCAGGTTCCCTTGATCGACCTGCTCCACGGCTCGCCGGAATAGGCAAACACTCCGTTGTCGGTTGCGGCGTAGAGCGTATTGTCGTAGCGAACCACAGCGTTTATCGAATGAACAGGATAATAGTAGGAATTCACTGTCCCCAGCGCCTGCCAGGTACCGTTGCGATACACGTACAGGTCCCTCGTGCCGTCCGACGACGGGCTCTGGGCGTCTGCGTACAATTGACCGCCGACGTTCGTCAGTCGCCCGACCGCAGACAGTTTCGCGGACGATCCCATCATACGCCATGAACCGTTGCTCTGCAGGGCGAACACTCCCTTATCCGTTGCGGCGTATAATGTCTCGCCGATAACGGAGAGAGATCCCGCGTCCATGTTTTGTATTTTGTCGACATACCATGTGCTTTTTTTGTCATCGAAGAAAGCAAGGCCAAGTGAGCGGAATGTCGCAAACAAACTGCCGAACGCGTAGAGCAACGTACCGGTATCGACCCCTCGGGAACTCCCGATCAGATGCCAGGCGCCCTTGCTGAACGAAAAGACGCCATCTTCCGTTCCCGCGTAAAGAACCCCGTTAACCGTTGTCAAGACTTGAACATTATTTGTGGCATTCGTATAATACGATCCGGCTCCCTGGCCTAAATGCGGCGAAGTGCCTACCATGCGCCAGTTGCCCTTCACTGTCTGATTGTTATGGATGGTGGATGGGGCGGATTTGGTCTTATTGGTCACCACCATGTTCAAGAACGCGGCAACCTTGCCTCCACTAGTATTCGTGAGATCATGCGAACCAGTCGGGCTGTACCCTACGGTCACCGTGTCACCGGAAGAGACCGCGCCCATCAGGGTCAACGTCAACACTATCCCCTTCGCCGTCGCGCGAATGACGCTCTCTGTATGGCTCGCATCCCGAACAATCAATGAGTTGGGATCTGCGGGGCCGGTTCGCAGAGTCCGGGAGAACATAACAGTTAGCGTCCGGCCATTCACCACCGCCCTTACGGGAGTCGGGAGCGCAACGCCGGAATTGGTGGACCCATTCCCGGAGCTGTTGGACGCATTCCCGGAACTGTTGGTCCCGTTCGTGGTATTGGTGGACGCATTCCCGGAACTGTTGGACCCGTTCGTGGTATTGGTGACTGCTACATGGGAGAACGCGGCCACCTTGTTTCCATTTGCGTCCGTCAGGTCATACCAGCCGGACGGCGTGTATCCGACGGTCACCGTGTCTCCGGACGAGACCGCGCTCGTCAGCGTCAACGTCAGCGTACGGCCTGCCATCGTCGCGTTGGTCACGACGTCGGTATTACCATCGTCCAGCACGGTGAACGCGTCAAAATTCACGATGTTGTATTGCAGATCCCCTGAAAGTGTAATCTTGAGCGTATTTCCGTTCACGGTCGCGCTCACTACCCTTACGGATGCGCTCTGGGCATCACGCCTCACGGTGCTCTGCGCAGCAGCGCCTCCGTTGACCCGCATATGGGTCACGATACCCGTGTTATGGGCCGTAAACCCGCTTGTGGCGTAAGCGCTGCCCGCCACGCCAAACAGCAGCACCGCGGCACTATTGGCTGCCAACAACGTCATGCGGGACTTTTTGAATTTTCCCATCATTCTCTCACGTCTCCTTTTGATCCGCCTGAGCTTCGAAATGACTCGCCATGCCTCGGCAACCTCATTCTTTTCGGAGCGGAATCAGTTCGTATATTAAAATACATTCCTCGTCATATAGCGCGATGCCACAATAACCTCGACAATAACCTGCGGTTTCCTGTTCTGCCACCGCCTCTTTCGCCATGGCCTATGTACCGAATGCCCCGCGAAGGCTTCCGGAGGACAATCATGCCCAACGTAGACTGCGAACACGTTTTGACATGCGTCGATGGCGGCGCACCAACCCCAATCGTCGGCGAACGTCACGGTATCCAAGAACAATTCCTTTACGGGAAGAGCGCTACGGCCCAAGGCGCGATATCTCATCGCGACTCCTCCCGCAAAAATGTGACCATATACTATAAATGTAGGATGAGTCTAGCTAGTCGATCAACGGCGAAATGTGCAATAATTGATGTCGAAAATGTATGAATCGGAGGGGTCAGGCACGTGGACATCACCGAGATGGAGGTGTTCTTGGTACTTTGCGAGGAACTGCACTTTGGTCGCGCCTCCGAGCGGTTACACCTCCCGCAGCCACGAGTCAGCCGTTTGACGGCGTCTTTGGAGCAGCGGGTCGGAGGCAAACTCTTCGAGCGGAGTAGCCGGCGGGTACGGCTAACCCCGCTCGGCGAACAATTTCGGAACGATCTTCGGCCCGCATACGATCAGATGGTCGCGGCCCTAGCCGCCGCCCGCACCGCTGCCGAATCCACGGCCGGTCGGTTGCGCATCGGCTTCATCGCTACAGCAGCTGGCGAAGCGCTCAACCGTCTTGTGCGGGCCTTTGAGGCGGCCAACCCCGATTGCGAGCTTGTCGTCCGCGAAGTGGCGATAGACGTTCCGCTCGACGATTTGCGGCGCGGCGAGATCGACGTCCTGGTCAACTGGTTGACGTTTGACGAGCCGGATCTCACTCTGGGCCCGACTATCGACGTACAGAAGCGCATGCTGGCGGTGGCGGCCGACCACCCACTTGCGGGACGGGATTCGGTGTCGATGGAGGAACTCACCGATTACCCTTTCCCCGAAGTGCCCAGGCTATATCGGGCTTCTCGCTTCCCATTCACCCCTTCACAGACCCCGTCCGGACGGCCGCTTACCTTTCACCCCCAGGTGGTCCGTACGGTGCATGAAACGATAAGCATGGTAGCTCGCGGTCAGATGGTTCATCTCACCGTAGCATCGTTGTCGCGAATGCTGAACGGCACCGGGGTCGTGCTCATTCCAATGCGGGATCTGCCTCCAGTCGAACTCGGTCTGATCTGGTGTACTGCGCACGAGAACGCACGCATCCGCGTACTGGCTCGGATCGCCAGCGGAGGGTATGGTGGACCCGTGAAACGGGGCAGCAATCAGGAGGACAGCTAGGGTACGCTATAGTTTGGTTACGTTTCGTTTAACTGTGGAGTGAAGGACTGAGCCCTGCTCAGCCTTTACTCTACAAATATATAGAAATGACTTTTTCATGGGCGACTGGATAAGGCCAACACCACGACCCCACCATAACCTTCCAACAACTGGACGTGGTCTGATGGAGGCCAAAAATTTCAAAATTAACACGCATCCAACCAACTTAAGGTTCAATGAACTCTACGCCATAGTCTGCTTTTGCAAATCGAAGTTGTTTGTTCCTTGATACGAAAGCAAGATCCACTCCTCACGGGAGCGTCGAATATTTTCAATGACCGCTTCTGCCTCCTCCACCGTGAAGTCCTGCGGTGCACTTAAAATTTCATCCAAATCATCAGCAGCATTCAATTCAATGGTCTCCGACTCCATATCAATCACAATCCGCTTGCGACTAATGTGATTTTTTTCAAAAAATCCCGAAGTTTTATCGCAAGATCAGGGTCAAGCTTTTCATTCAAGGCCATCAAAATCTCGCCCTTTCACCGTTTCCTATAGCATACGTTACCACTTACGAATGACACCAGGATTTCCTATTCTGTTTGCCCCAAAGAACCATGCCTTATCAATCAATTTCATTATAAACTGAATCATTCTAAATAAAACACGTGATTTCATCTCAGTCCTTGCTTTGATCTTGTCACACGCTCAGTATAGCCCATCGCTTGATATCCCTTAAGCCGTTTTTGATGCATGCGCAGAAACATAGGGACATGACCGTCAATATAGTCATAAATTTGTACTTCATGTTTTAAATCGTTGATTCGATGAAGTCGTCCAGCATATTGTTGCCATGACACGTTTTCTGGCCGAAGCCCCGTGGAATCATCTTCGCCTGAACCGAAGCCGCTTGCGGTTTTTGCGTCAGTTGATCATACGGGGGCACGCCAAGCAGACGACCGGACGCAAGGTGACGTTCCTCATCGTCGATGTCACCCATTCCATTCGCAAACCCTCGACGAACCGAATGGAGCGACTGAACTTTCACTACGCTACGCTACGCGCACTCCGAGGGCAAGAGCGTATGGTCGCACGTTGCATGTGGTCACGTTGCATGTGGTCACGGGCGCCCTCTCGATCCCGTGGAACTTTCGCCCGTACTTCCGAGTGGAAAAGCGTACGCAGATTGGGATCGCCTTTAAGAACACGGTGGATCTGGCCCGAGAATTGATCGAGGCCTACACGGCGGCGACGGACGAGATTGTGTATGTTCTGATGAACAGTTGGTTGAGAACGCGGAGACTATGAGAAAAGGTAGGTTGCAATCGTAGATTTTCGAAGGAACTTGGAGTGAAGTCGGCTTGGATGGTTTGTCGGTCAATGCGTTGCTCGTCATGAAGGGAGTCTTGTATGCCGCGACGACGGGAAACCTTGAACAAGGAGGGGTGTACGCGTGCGGCGGGCGGTGAGGTACCCCGACCGCTCACCAGCCCACATGGAACGAATACACATTTACACCCGCGGCATATAAAGTCTGCCCAGTTCCATACAATGTCGAGATCAAGCTGGGTGCCGGTCCTCCGGCTTCGGGATCCAGGATGTCTGCCCCGACTCGATGCCAGGAACCGGCGGTCAGCGAATATACCCCATTCTCGGTTCCCGCGAACAAGACTCCATGCATGACAAGTAAAGCGTTCACAGGGCCGGCATTTTTCAGGCCACTCAGGATCCACGAAACCGCGCTCGATGAGTGAGACACCCGCTGGCTATAGGTGTACACGCCGGCGTCGGTCGCGGCATACAGTGTACGGCCGTATCGTACAAGTGCATTCACGCCGTTTCGTACGAGTGCATTCTCAGAGACGAGCGTTCCGACCGGTTGCCATGTACCCTTTCGGTACATAACAAGGCCATTTTCTATCTTTTTTCGATTGCCGTTCCCGTCTGCGTATGGCATATTCCCGTCTGCGTATAGCGTACCGCCGACATTGGCCAAAAACCCCACGGAAGATAATTGCGGTGACGATGAACCTCCAAATATGCGCCACGTACCGTTGTTCTCGAGCGAGTATATCCCCGAGGCCGCCCCCGCGTACAAGGTGTGCCCTAAGACGGCGATTTTATAGATATTAGGAATTTCTGATTTACCCACTTGGTACCATTTTCCTTTGTCGAACACGCCTACGCCACTGGATACAAACCTCGCGAACAGGGTACCGTTTGATGCGAACGCGCCGAACAGCGTACCGTAGGCATTCAGAAGCTCATAGGTGTTAAATCCACCGCTTTTCCCAACCGGGTGCCAGGTTCCTTTTTCTAAATCGTAGACGCCGTCATCCGTTCCCGCATAAAGAATCCCGTCGATGGCTGTCAATGTTGTAACCATTTTCGCTCCATAGCGCGAAAGATCTTGGTCACCACCGACCACGCGCCATCTCCCGGTCGTTTGTGCGATGGCAACATTGGAGATGCCACCGAAACAAATCGATCCAGACAAGATGACGGTGGTCAGGAGTCTGGCGGTCTGATGGAAGATCCATTTCATGAATATCTCTCCTGTTTTTCAGACTTCCGCAGTACATCGTGGGAGGGTCGGATTGACGTCCACTCTCCCAAGGATCCGGTGTTGCGCTGGTGGCGGGAGGTGACGGCCGCCCTTCCTCGACTTACCGGCCTTGCGGTGCGATTACGAATACGTTCAAGTTATATGATATTTTAGGTGATGTAAAGGCATTCTTCAACAAGAAACGCGCTTCCGAAACGGTCAATCGAGTAGGAGGGGGCGCCAAGCCCCCGACCTCTCACACCACCGTACATGTGGTTCCGCATACGGCGGTTCATGAAACTCCACGAAGTTGCAGATACCTCTCCTGAAGACTCTTCAAACCCAGCGCGTCAAAGTAGGCCTTATCCATGATTGGGTTCAGTATCCTCGCCATGAACCATGGGCCCCGTCGGGAATTGGTCGTCATGTGAACAACCCGCTCCGATTGCCCCAGTGCACTTGCCGAATCATTGTGGGCTCATGCCCTGTTCATGAAGCAGTGCGTTCTAGTGAAAACGATCCTCCGACATCAAAGCAGGGAAAAGGGTTGACGGGCAGGGCGAATTCCTCAACCCACCGTGCCCGCGTAAGAGGCCGCTGTAGACGAGCCGCCAAGCCTCGGTATGGGTAAAGAATAGGACAAAGTCCCCCAAACGCCTCCCTACGGCACTTGAGAGCCTCTGTGAACGTTTTGGACAATAGGAGGATTGTACCCACCAGACCCCGCGCTGACAGTGCCGGGGTCTGGTACGATGGTTCGTTTCACTGCCCCAGAGAATCGAGATGCAACCACGCGTGGATCAAAACCGTAGGCACCAATGCGTTAGTTCGCCATGCACGAATCGGTTCCATGAAAGCCAAGCTCCAAGCCCACACCTCACTCATTCATTTAGAGGGACGTTCCCATTTCGTTTATAAGCATTTAGTAACTCAGCGCTGTCGTTGAATACGCGCAAGTCTCTGTTCGCACTCTTTGTGACCGAACGTAAATCCAACATGACCGATGCTTGAGACGTCATTTGGTTTTGCTGGTTATAGACCGGAACATTCGCACTGGCCCGAATACGCTGAATCATTTGTAGGAATTGCTGATTTGCTACACTTTTCGGGTCCAGGATTTTGTCACCTCATCCCGACTAACTCACGATACGTATACCTGTATTATACGCGATAAGACAAGTGCCAAGACACCTATTACGGAAGCGAAAATCGCGGCTTTGAATCGAGTTTCTCTGTGTGCGATCTGCAGTCCAGCCAATCGAGTGGATTCGTTATAAGCGTTGATGAGTCTTATCATAAGAGAGCCCGGTTCTATCTCAGATAACATATTTCTACAATCAAGTCGATGAAATTCTCGGGGCCGCAAAACGGTGAGAGTCGAGAATATAGCAACTATCAGAGACAGGATGCTAATCAACTCCATTGACACGAGAATTGAAGCTATCTTAATTCCTACGGTATTCTGCGGTATCGCAAATGACGTTGCATCGTACACGAGCAAAGCGGACAGTAAAGTCAGCAGTATGCCCGAGCGCCCCTCGAACGCACTGGCACGTTCTTGCTCGGCCTCATACTCGGCCTTAACAGAATCCAACAAGATTCTGAGTGTCTCAGTGGCTTGCGCCTTCTCCCTCGACCAATCGGCATTTTCGATATTGAATTGACTCTGAACTTGCCCAATCGGTTGGTCCATGGCCCACTTCCTCATTTCATTTCTAAACCTCAAGCAAGTCCATCGCTCTGACTGAAATTCAAGCCTAGTTCCGTATAATCGGGATGCTGGGCCAAATAGCTATTGAAGCGTTTGAGGCTGGGGGTGATCATGAATTGCCCGCCGGTGTATCCGACAAACGTTCCTGTAATCTCCGAAACGAATCCTGTTCGTTCCAATCTCTTCATGAAGAAGTGTATATCGTCAGGGTCGAGACCACATTTCACTTGCAACTCGACACGCCAATCGACTTGAGAGGTGGCATCAGGCTTCCACCTCAGCCACCATCTGTTGCACATTCGGCAACAAGATCCCGTTGTCTCTCATATATTCTTGCGTCAAAGTGATCGCCTCACGGATATTCTCCAGTGCTTCCCCTTGCGTCTTTCCACTGCTCGTACATCCAGGGAGAGCTGGAACAAAGACAAAGTAATCTTCGTCCGATTTCTCCATAATGACGGTATACCGCATCGTCCGGATCCTCCCCTTGTGGTTGCACCTTTCCCTCTTGTTCGCTCGTGTCATCTTCGCATATTCCAAATTATAGAACTACGGTACTTGCTTGAAAAGACACAAGAAGAAGATGCACGCACGGATGCCCTGTGCCAAATGAACCTGAGGGAAAGGACCGATGCAATCTTGCCGTTTGATCAACCGACCGTCGCCTCGACGGCGACACCCATTCCTTCATGTTTGTAGACATCTCGTCTACAGCATCAGGCCCGCCGAACCACATCAAGACCCCATGTCTACAATCGGTCTGCAAACTCGGCCTCTAAAAGGCGAAAAACCGCTTATATAGCGATTTTTTTGGTGGAGGCGATCCGTGGTAGTTCAGAACCACGACCTCCACGATATATCCGTCCCATTCATGAGGCTCACCGCCAAAAGGCAGCTTTCCGTGTATCAGAGACCGAATTATGTATCATCCCGCTCATAACTAAATAGCCTCGGCCCTTTCAACGTGAGACCAAAATACCCCTTGAGCCTATCTCCTTTCCTAACCGAGACTGCCGAAGTACCCCTGTTCCTGAATGCAGGTATCTGTTCCACAAATCCCCTAAACGGTCTGACCATATCCGGGGAGGTATCCACAACTGTTATGCCCGTAAACCTTTCCAGAGCATCAGTTTCATCTTTTATCTCGCGCCCTTGAATCAGTCGTATGTCACGTCCAATCATTTCTCTTCGTTTCCCCTGCGACGGTTGCAAGGACAGCGTTGCACATTCCGACTTTGCTTTTTGGTATCTGTTGTACAAATCAATACTAGGACCTCTCAACATTAACATAAACTGCACACACATAAGATAAAATTGGCTCCGTAAGTCATGAGGTGACGCAATCCTCAAAAGTTCTTCTTCGATCTCTTCCAAAGGTGGCTCCTTTAGCCGAAGTGACATTATGCACCACCAGATCGAGATCTGTCTACTGGGTTGAGACTGCATTATTTGTTTGAGATCTTTTACTAAGCTCAATGTCTGCTGATCTCTTTCGCTCGACAGAAGAGCAGCTTGAACGATTTGATCATTTACTCTGTGCAAATAAGTCATCTGAACTTGCCTATTATCACTCTTGGTTAAAATCGTTCGAATTCGTTGCAAGTCAACATCCTGTCTATAGGCTCGTACCCTTTCCTCGAGTTGGTATAGATAGCTACCATCGTCGTAATCAAGGTAAAATTTAGCCTCGTCAAGGACCTCTTCAGCTATGCCTAATATATCAGTATAGTTGTCATCACCTTCACTTATAATCTTTGCATTCAATCCATAGTCCATAAGACTTAGCGCCGCACCAATATATGCGCCATATGCTTTGGGGTCTTCCTTGTTTCTCCCCCTTTCCCACGCAAGCCGGAACCATGCCTCAGCATTGTTGAGTACTTGCCATAGGGCTGTGAGATCTGGCTCTCGAGATTTAATCATTGATTCCAATTCACGTTTGTATGTCATACCCATCATTTGATTCAAAGTGCTATCATATGTGCACTCCTCACTCGACTGCAGTGCATCGTTCATGATTTCCCGCGCTTTACCATAATCCAGTGTAAACTCGTAATAGTATCGAGCGAGGTGTGCCAGCAAATGCGGTTCATCTTCAAACTTTAATGCACACCTCTCACATATGGTTTTCAGACCACTGAGATTGTTGTCTTGAATGAATTTAGTTAACCAACTAGTTCTTATCTTCTTACCATTTACATTCCTAGTCGTGACAGTGTCACCGCGTACAAGAGAGTAGCAGAAGTTGATACCAAGCTGGCTGCCAGGACCTTCCGCCGGAAGTATTCTGATCATATCCGCCAGGTTAGAACAAACCACTTGCTTCCAAGAAGAACCCAGAATAGTCTTTAGAATTTCCTCTGCGATCAAATCATGTCGGGCAGCGTATCCAAATTGTCCGTTGGGAAGCGGCTTTTCAACAAACAAGCGATTCGCGTACTTTCGGAGACAAGCCAAAACACTGGAATACTTGTCAGACGGAGATGCCTGCTGATTCAAGTTAAATGTATTTGCAATGAAGGTGACAGACATAGGGTGCTTTGCAAAATATGTTGCCAGCGCGGTATTCACTAAAGTCTTCTCTTCTATATACGACAACACCGAAGCAGACAGATGAGCCCTCACGAATCTTTCAACCCCGATAAATTCCCTTTCAAACGCAGTCAACATGTACAACAGAATGGAGTCCTGAGGCTGTTTAAGTACTGCCTGTTTCTCTTCTGAAACCAGAGGCGATAATTTATTGACGAAGCGCGGCCTCTCATCATTTAGATCAAGTTCATCTGCCAAAAAGAAGCTCCGAGTACTCTGATCCGAACGGGAATATGTGTATCTATCACCATGATAGATACGTAGCATAACTGCCGGTATACGTTCTTTTTTCAGAGTATCGAATAGCCTTTCTGAGTCATCAAATCTAATAAACTGCTCATCAGCAATCAATAGAAAACCTCTTTCGAAGTTCTCGTCGAAAAACCTCAGGTGATCCAGTATTTCTGGACCGTATTGCTTGATTACCAATACTGGAATTTGAAACTTAAAATAGATGTTCCATGCGGTCCTTAAACCAATTGTTGTCGTTCCCGCTCCAGGTTCCCCAACCAAATTAACTCTATATGGGAAACCTGCCTGTAAATCTTTGAGCAATTGTTCCTGAAGAACCCCTGCAATGTTGCGTTCAACATCTAGATTCTTGTTAAGTTCACTCCAACTTATAGTCTTACCAAAATAAAACTCACCATCGTTTGCACCTGAACACTGGGGCAATCCGTCATGAAGGACGTCAATGTACTTAGACACTCGGTTATAATCCGTGGATTTTAATGTAAAACTTTCACTAGTGCCGTTCCTGTTGAATGTAATACGGCAAACATTTACATGATTGGGGATTATCCTGTTTTCATGAACAGTTTCTAATAGTGACATTAGTTGTTGTATGGATATTCGAAGTTGTACAGGTGCTGGTCTCTGCCAGAATCGTGATGTATCCATATTGCTATCTGAAACAACTAAACAATCCGCCCCTGGATGTGTCCCCTTTAGCTCCTCGAGAAGTAGTGTCTGTTCCTCAGTATCAAACCCGGCAATCACATATCGGGGTTCTCTCTCCAAATTACTTCCGAATTTAATTAAAAATTGGATTCGCTTTTGCCGCGAATGAATGCCACCCCATTCATTTCTTCCTAACACTAGTGACTTGTAATTACTTGAATCCCCACGTAAGTATACCCAGGGGGAAGAAATACCTACTTGGGTGCTCCCATCTGAGGCGTTGTTGACGTCATCGAATCTTAGATTTCCCCCTGAGTTTACAATATACTGGAAAGGTTCAGTAGAAACGCCCCACGTCAGTATACCCTTCCAGTTAGGTTTCATCAGGACGTCGAGAGTCTTCCGCATTTCGTCCTTATTCAGTTGAGATTCAATTTTATCAATGTACGACAGTTTAAAGACATCAGTGCTCTCAACTTGGCTCATTGTATAGTCAAACATAGTCAGCTCAGACATCGACTTATTGAGTGATGAAGTGTCAGTTATTGCACTCAGAACTTCAAAGTCGGTGGGAAAGCCGCAGGCGGATAGCAATCCGGGCCCAATCACAAGCACTAAGTCAAATTTATCATCCGATATCTTTTCATAAAGAATATCCGCTTCCGTTCTTAAATCACTGGTTTCAGATCCGTACCAAGAAACGTAACTGCCGGTCCGCCCGGAACCAGGAAACATTTCCATTGCAGGATGCTTTAACATGGCTGAAAGATTGTAACAAGCATAGAGAAGCGCCGCTCTTGCCTTGTCCAAATCTCTGGTTTTTCGGAAGAAGTTAATTCCTGCTGCTACACCCGCCAAATAAAACGTGGGTTCTAACAATTCCATCGTGGGTTTATCAGCTATAAGACTTATTTGGTTCCTAAGTGTCGGCACGACTTCTGAAACAATCCTCGATTTAGACCCTGGTGGAATCGGAATTTGCGGACTCATAGATGAACACATGGTAGCACACAACAAATTCCAATAGTTTCTGTCCATATCCTTAGAGAAAGACAAATAATCCATCAAAAGATGTAACTCGAGATATCTGCCGTCATAAAACAGACTAGACTCAGGCTGCAATTCTCCAAAATCTATAACGTTCAGTGTGTCACGAGAGAGAATGATATTATCACCGTGCAAGTCCCCATGGTTGGGAACAGAACAAGTAAGTGTGGTTTTCCCATTCCAATTATCTTTATCAGATAAGTAGTAGAGAGGGTTAGGAAAGAGTTGATCCACACCTATGAACATTATCCACTTATCATGCGCATTTACCGCCACACTACTGAATCTGTCGAGAAGTTTCTTATCTAAAAAACGGCTTCCCAGCATTAACTGGACCAACTCATAAGGCGAACGTTCCTCCACGCGGTATGGCTTATTCCAGTTGTAAACAAAGCTCGAAACACTCTCTAGGACTATGCTAAGTTCCGGAATTTCTTCATTAATGGCATGATTTAAGGTGTTGCCGCGGAGTACAGTGGTTCCTGCGAGCCCATAGAGGACGCCGGACCAACCGTCAATCTCGACTTCATCAATAATCTCGGGAATAATATGCCCCATGCTATTAACATCCGCCATAGCGGTCGCTTGTTTGTGTAGTTCCGTCTCGTTAGCCAGCGAATTTAGCTCTTGGATTTTCGCCACTGCAAGACGTGTGCCCCCAGCGGCATCGGCAACAAAGACAAAAAACACTGATGCTCCAGACCTACCTAGTGTGATCTTGGTTTTAACACTTATAGTTTCAACTTTGAAGAACATTTGAAGTATCATTGCTCCTGGTGCAGTGGGTTGATGTTGCCCCACGTGGACCTGAGCCATACCACGTCACCACTCCCGTTAAGACTTAAGAGCAAAGTGTGTTTCAGTATTACTAAATTACCCACTGACATAATACCAAAAATTGCATCTCTTTTCTAAACGTTTTTTGGGGTACATGTGCACAATCGTGATTTTTAGTCGCAATCCGTTGGAGAATGAACCCTTGTAGTACAAGGAACTTTTCGGTGCAAGACTATCCGAGATTTCACCTCAAAACGCCAGTTCCTGTTCGTTTATGGTGGAGGCTAGATCCTTATAGGACAAGGGTTTCCTGGTGTAAAGGATCCGAGTCAGTTCACAGCCACGACCTCCACCAATTGAATTGCATATGGATGAATCATCAAAAACCATGTCATTTAACTCTTGTTCCATCTGTAAATTCATAAGCAATGTCTTGATTTTTCTCCCAAAACGACTCTTTGATTTTATTAACCATTTCTTCACGTTCGCGCAAGCCGGACAATACGATGACTTGGGCAGTCTTCCCTAGCACTAAAATACTCCACCCGTTCTCTACTCCCACGTAGTAATCCGGATCTTCGTCACGCCACTCAACCAATGAAATGCGTTCTTCGTCAGTTAGTGCTCTGGGTGGGATAAAAGCAAATAGGAAGAAGTCTCGCTTTTCCTGAAAGACTGTTTGCCCAGAGTTGTTCAGTTCCGATAGCCAAAAATCGGCTGCAGGGTTTTGGAATTTTCCCACCCAGTTTTCATTACGCTTGAACCTATCTTCGTTCTTTAAAAACATACCCATCTTCGGATGAATGAGCACGGGGTCGATACGAGCCAATCCAGCCAATGAATTGCCGTAATCAGCAGTAGCTTTAGTCCTATCCGTGATCGCGCGCACCTCAAAATGGTCAGCTAATGCGGAATACAGTTTGTCAGGGACAATGGGCCACAAAGATGACACTAAGTCATATTGCTCATATTTTCCAGACCAATTGTCAGCCCTTACTGCAAGCGGAATCAGTTCACTGTTCATCGGACGAGACTTTCGAGTGTCTATCGTCGAAAATAACATAGATTCGACTATCAAGTCATTATCATAAACTTCAACAGATTTTGCGTTCAGAATTTTCCCAATAAACACAAGTTTAGCAGTTGGGCCTAATGTTCTATAGTCGAAACCCTTCAGTTCTACCTTACTCATGCGTGAAAATTCACCAGCGCCAACTTGATTCCCTAGAAATGCAACCATCTCGTCTAATACCAAATCAGCTTCAGGCGCAGTCACAATATGCTTAACTAGCCACTCGCTAATATGACTAAATTTCTGAAATATGTAGCTCCACATCATTTTAACCTCTATGGAATCGAGCGATAGTTGGTATTTACTAATGTGTTCCTCTACTTCGTCGATGATCCTTTGAGCTACACTTTGTGGAATTTTTTCTATTTCGCACTCAAGCTGATCGGACAGGCTAGTTATCGTATTGCGATCAACAGAAAGTTTCGGCCTGTCCTCCCCAATAAAATTAATAGCGCTGTTACTTATGTCCAGAAGGGATGCATGTTTTAACTGGAAGGTTTGTGTTCCTACACTCACGCCGTCTATCATAACGGAATTTCCATCATGTAACTGTGATTCAAATGCTAGTACGCGATAATCAACATCTGGCATTCCCGGAAGTGGAAGACTCAGTAGGAAACGAAATTCTAAGTTTCCATGGTTGACCCTAATATCTTTAGTGGAAATATACGCCTTTACTTGCATGTAATCTGAGGCAGGATTGTATCCATCATTTAAATAGCGATAATCGGAGTACAATAAATCAATGTCATCACGAGAGAACTTAGCCACATCAAACGGGGTAGTCCAAGGTAAAAGCTTCTCTCGTCTACCGCTAGCCATTTTTATTTCAACATCAACTTTTTCATACGGAATACCAACCGAATCGTAAAGAAATTTGTAGAGATGCTGATCCCACTTTTCGAATAACTCGGGCTTGGCATTCCGATAAGAATTCATTCTCGCACCGCGAATTATCAAAGGCAAGTTCTGAAGGTCATCGTCACAAATTTGGATTTTATCCGATAAAAAGACCTTAATGAGAGTCCCGTGCTGCCCCAAATTCTCCAGATCAAGCTCATCTGGATTCAGATAGTAAAAGTTTTCATGAGGTCCATCTATAGCAAAACGAATTGTTCTTCCATTATAGTTGTCCTCACTCAAAGCCTTTGAAGTCACATCTAACTTATCACCGATCATAAAACATGACAAAATGCCAATTCCGAATTGCGAGGTCGGTTTAAACGAATCTCCCCACAAGGCCTTTAGTTGTTGAAACTCCCTGGAGGTATAGAAGGAATTCCCGATTTTAAGGAAGTACTTCGCAATTCTGTCCTCGGTCATACCGATTCCGTTATCAATGCAGTACAAATAGGTTCTTTCTCTGCCCTCTTCGACATATTTCCCTAAACCAAACTCTACTCGCCCTTGCATTTCGACATGTCGGTTGTTCATTATGCCCTGCGTACATCTGCACGCATCAAGAGCATTTTGATACAGTTCGCGCAAACAAAGAAATTTGTCCTTATACAAACCGACACCCATTAACAACTCCAAAATCCTGTTTTGGTTCAAAGTAAACTTCAAATCGGGAACTGGCTTAAACTTTTCTTCATTAAACCTGATTTGCGACCTGTCTACATGGTCTGCGATTTGCAATCGGTACTTTTCGGCCAAGTTGTTTGTCTGAGGCGAGTATTCCATTGAACGAATCCATTCAATGTAATTTCCTACTTCAATGTCGACCCAGTTTAAATACTCCTGAATAAAATAATATAAACTCGGCTCATCGCAGTAGGCCATATATTTAATCTTTATTCGCCCGTTGCCATCTCGCTCGTCCAATGTATAGTTTATCCCCTGGAATTTAGCTTTCCAGTGCAATAAGCTTTCTTTTGAATGGATCATCTTCTCAGCAAACAATGATTTAGGCGCCCGGTCGTGGCTAAAATGCAAGACGTCTGCCAATCGCAACATTACAGCAATGAATTGAACATTAGCAGTCTCTCCCGCGTAATACCCTGCATTTAGTTCAAGTTGTTGAACATAATCCATGGATTCTCCGTGTGAACGACAGATCTTAGCCAAATCTTTGGCCAGTGCCTCACCCCATGCCCCACCCAGGCGCTCCCTGAAAAGTACAGATAAATTCCGAATAAACTGTTCTACTCTTTGCGGATGCGTATACCTAATATACTCATACCTAATCAGGTCGCTCATTTCCAAATAAGCAGCTACTGATCCCTGAGACACCTTCTTGTTGAGTTCCTCCGTGTATCCATTCCGAAAAATCTGGTAATCAATTAACCTTTCAGCTAGATCTCGCTGAAACTCGTCCTCTGTAGGACAGATAAAGATAAACGAGCTTATGTTTTGGTAATTACCGTATAAATCCGTTGCATTTTCCCTTATAACATGGATTGCCTCGGACAACTTATATGGCGCCTTTCCGTCATTTGCAAAGGATTTTGAGAGTTCGTTGCTGGTAAAACCTTCTGTTCCCTCCGTCATTCTCAACAAAAGAATCTCCCAATTTGGTAGTGCCATGGCACAATCATGTAGATAACCTGCCAAATACATTAAAAAAAGTTCGTAGCTACTTAAGCGGATAATACCATCCTGCTTCAATATAGCCTCCATATTTTGAACTACTCGTTCACTGTGCGATGCATCATGTACGTCAAATTCCGGTAATTGGTGATTTACAGCTTTCAAGTGTTCAGTAGCATCGCTGGTTACTTCCTTTGCTAGAGACAATAGCCTGGGGGTCACTTCTCCGTGATGGGCGCGTTCTTGAAGAGTATCTAATATAGTCACAATTACGACTCACTCCTCTTACTATGGTGGAGGTAACCTTCTTTTTTTCAATAATATTCTTCGTAAGCAATCCGTGTTATGGTACGATCACGACCTCCACCATGATTCATACGTCCAGTGGTATTGGGTATTAGGCCCGTCTTCCTGATAAATAAATAATTCTCTGTACAATAGTGCCCCATCCAGCCATCATTCCCGTTCTCCACCCGACACTCTGACCAAAAATGGAGATCAAATTAGTCGGTGTATTGAGTTAATCTTCCACGAAAAGCCGCTCCTAAGACTGTATTCGCAAGATCCTTAAACGTCTGTTCGACTTCTTCAATTGAGCGTATATATGCCTCAAGAGATGTTGCAATTAAGTCTACAATTCCCACAATTCGTTTTTGTTCATGTAGCGGTGGAATAGGGATTGGCAGCTTAACAATTTGATCTAGATGTAGATTCTTAACCGCCGTACCCTTAACAAACTCATTCCCCATCTCTTGATTCACAAAGAACTCCAAGGCCAATTCTATAAAGCGCGGTTCCAAACTTAACCCGGCAGTCTTAATAAGTGCAACAGAAACAAACAATGAGAATTCTTGCTCCGTTTCAACCACGGCCGTTCTCCCAATTGTTCCACTCTTAGTAATCAAGATATCTCCCTTTTGCGGATGACACCTCTTTAAGAGCTCTCGATGCTCTTCCTCCGAGATATACTTGGTATCTTCAAATGACAGCTTGTTGTTTTTAACATCTTTCACTGACAGAAACGGTATTCCCGATGTCGTATACGTAGGTGTGTGATGTGTTCCATCCACTACGTTTACAACAATATTGCCAATGCGTTCCCATTCCCATGATTCTGGCACAGTGTAAGGTTCTGATCCTAGAGACACGCCATCGACATTAAGTTTTGATTTCGTTTTGCCGTACAACATTTTCTGGATCGTGTCCCTCTGTTTCCGAACTTCCTGAACCAGCAGATGGGCCGTCTCATTTGGATTCGAGACCCGCCAAGACGTAGTCATTTCTCCCTGAAGGGCCTTTGCTATAATTGCCTTCCGTTGGAGTTCATAAGTATCTTTCGCACCCTCTAATAGAGACCCTGCACTCGTGATTTTCCCCAAAAGCGACTCAATCCGCTCAACAATTCTCTTCTGTTCGGATAGCGGCGGTATTGGGAATGGCAATTCAGCTATCTTAGAACCTGAGACCTCCGCGAAAGTCGTACCACTCGCGAGCTTCTCTACCAATGGCTTGGCGTACTTCAGGTACCAATATCCATACTTTGGTAAAAATACATCGGATGGCACAAAACTTTTGAAGCCTTGATTGGTGCACAAATCATTGGCCGCGAGAGCAACATACCCTATTGGTGCGCGAGACGAAAATAAAATACTGTCCTTCGGAATCATCTTTGCAGAGCTGTTCTTTAGCCCATCTCCGCTTAGATTGCGTCTGCCTCTACTAATATAAATATCATCATAATTCGTGAGATCAGCAGGTGTGATCCAAGGAACAGTGCCATTCTCATAATACTCGACAGAGGATGACTTGGGTGTTCCACCACCAACTACTTTGGACAGGTATCCGATCTTTACCCATTTCCAATGATCAGGAATACGGAAAGGTTGTTCGTCCTCTGGCACCAACGCTTCCTCAGGCAGTTCATCAAAGTTCATCTGTTTTATGCCTTGTCTCACTCGTCAGGCCCCCCTGCAACCTTCAATTCCCGAACGACTTCTTCCAACAACGCCATCGCCTCTCCCAGCTTCACGATCGCATCCTCCGCAGACTCAATCGGATCGGGCAAGTTGTCATACGACGACAACGACTCATCCGCGATTAGCCCCAAGTCAAGGTTATCACCCTTATCCCGGATCTGCTCCCGCGTGAACACACTCCACCGCTCATCCTGCACCTTAGCCCTGTCCTCAGACGTGTATGCCGCGACAAAGCCGTCGAAATACCTCTCCTCAAACGGCGTACGTTTTCCGAAGTTCGGCATGTTCGTTCGCATGTCGTAGAACCAGACTTCCTTCGTGTTCCCCTTGTCTGTCTCCCCACGTGTGAAGAACAGCACGTTCGTCTTGACGCCTGGGGCGTAGAAGATGCCCGTCGGCAATCGCAAAATGGTGCGGAGGTTGCACTTGTCCATCAGATCGGCGCGGATCTTTTGGCCGTCTCCGTCCTGAAAGAGCACGTTGTCCGGCAGCACCACCGCTGCGCGCGCACGCCCGTTCGGCTTGAGTGCCCGGTAGATGTGCTGCAGAAAGTTCAGTTGCTTGTTGGAAGTGGCAAACGTCAGATCGTCGCGCGTCGGGCGCTCGCCACCCTTTTTTGTGCCGAAAGGCGGATTCGTGAGGATCACGTCCATGTTCCCCATCGTCTTGCCCAGCGTGGACAGCGAGTCTCCCAGCAGGATCTCGCCTTCCATCCCATGTAACATAGCATTCATCAGAGCCAGACGGTGCGTGTCCTGAACGAGTTCGCAGCCAGTAAATGCATGTTTGCGTTGGAACTTCGCATCTCGTTCAGACAGCTCGTAGTTGTTGTCGGTTTGACTGCGCACATGTTGATCCGCTGCAATCATAAAGCCAAAGGTACCCGCCGCAGGGTCACTGCACCGTTCGCCCGGCTTCGGATCGATGAGGCGCACCATGGCATTAATGAGTGGTCTTGGCGTAAAGTACTGCCCCGCACCGGACTTCTTCTCATTGGCGTTCTTCTCTAATAGCCCTTCATACAACCCGCCGAGCCCTTCCTCTTTGGCGCTGTACCAGTCGAGTGCATCGATCGACGACACGATTTTTTTCAGGTTCGCGGGCGCCGTGATATTGGTCGACGCATTCGCGTAGATCAGCTTGACCTTCCCTTTACCATCTGCGCCGAGATCGAGCAGCAGTTGGCGATAGTATCGCATCAGTTCTACGCCGTCTTTGCTGGCCAGTTCATCCCACCGGTACTGCTCCGGGATGACAGCCTCCTGACTCGTCTCCTTCATCATTTTGAGAAAAAGGATGTATGTAAGCTCGGTCACGTACTGGTGATACGTGATGCCGTCGTCTCGTAGCACGTTACATAGATTCCATAGCTTCTGTACAATCTCTTGGGTCTTCATGCTTCACTCTAACGACCTCTCCATTATGCGTACAATGCGTCGTTAATCTGGTCGAGCACTTCCTGTAACTCGCCGTCAAACACGCGATTAATCCGATTAAATCCACCGTCTTGAACGAATGGATCCACGTTGAATGCATCCAAGGCATTTGGACCGAGAACGGTTTCCTTCAGCAGCTGCTTCTCGATGCGGTCAAGCCACTGCTTCTGGCTTTGAGCCCACAATCGCAGTCCGTAAATCTTCTTCATCGCATTCTTGATTCGCTCTTCGTGGCTAACCAATGGACTTCCGAGGGCCCTTTGCCGGATGAAACCAATGATGTCCGCTGCGATTTCGCGATTGGTCGTCTGTGCCCATGCGATTCGCAGATTCGTTTCCGTAAAGGCCTCTTGGGCCAGTGCCACCTGCAGTTGGCGCAAATCCTGCCGAGTGAGATCGCGCGGCCGTTGGCACACAATCTGCAAGGCTGGGATCTCGTTCATGTGTTCACGAATGAACGTCGCGAACTGATCCAAGTAATCCTCTGGCCGTTTGGCCTTGCCGTACCCTCGTTCGTGTACAAGCATTGTATCCTCGTGGTGCGAGATGTATTGCATGCCCGGCTCGCTATACTTCTCATCCAAAAACGTGATCAACCGCTGATTGTCATAAAGTACCCGCTTTGTCTCGGTCGGTGGGGTCGTGCGCAACCATTGAATCATGCCGTCTACTGTTTGTCCATCGGCCAAAGACTGGAACTCCGCCTGTTTCTCCGGGTTCTGCAACTTCTTCTTTCGCTGCAGCTTGGCGATAACTTGGTCGATGTGATCCTGCTGCTGCTTCGGATCGTCCAAGTGCTGCAATTCCTGTACCAGCTGGTTGAATGTGACGGAAGGATTGACAACCACGGGTTTCATGGTATTCACTGGTTCCAGTGCTTCGTAGATGCCGACGGCATCATAGATGGAAAAGTGCGTCTTCCCGATTTCCGGGCACAGCCGTGTAGCGCGGCCGAGCATTTGCTCATACAGGATGCGCGACTTCACTCGGCGCAGAAACACGAGGTTACATATTCTCGGTACGTCGACACCCGTGGTCAGCAGGTCAACCGTCACGGCAATGTTCGGCATCTTCTCGTTCTTGTAGCTCTGGATGGTTTGTAATGGGTTGTGAATCGACCCTGTGATTTTCTGCACCGCATCGTCATCCACTTCCCCGTACCGCGCCGTCAGCGCCTCCTTAAAGATTCTTACGACATCATCTGCGTGACTGTCGGTTGCGGCGAAAACCAATGTCTTCCCATCTAATGTTGGGTCTATGTCCTTGACCAATTCGGCAATGACAGTGCGATTAAAGTTTTCCGTAATGACCACCTTATTAAAACCCTCAACGTCAATGTTCACGTCGTCCGGCAAATACTCCGTTTTGACCTCGGACGATCCCTCGACATAGGCCTCAACTTGTTCTCGAGCTTTCCAATGGATTCCGTTCTGTTTGAGATGCGTCTCCAACTGGTGGGGCGGCTCGTGATCCACCAAGAAGCCGTCGATGACGGCCTCTCGATACGAATAGGTGAACACGGGCGGCCCGAATATCGCGGTCGTGTGCAGTGCTGGCGTTGCCGTGAGTCCAATCTTCACCGCGTCGAAATGCTCCAAAACGGTGCGGTACTTGCTGACGTAGTCAGTCTGGTCCCGAAACTGATACTCCACATCCGACATCTCTTTATCCAGGATGTACCCACGGTGTGCCTCATCCACGACAATGCAGTCATACTGGTCCACGGTGGGCGTCAAACTTCCGTCCTCGGCAAACAAGATACGTTTGACCATGCCTTGCACGGTGGCGATATGTACCTTCGTTTCTGCCTCCGGCCACTTGTCTGCCAGCCCTTTCAACTCAAAAATCTCGGTGAAGGTGTTGAAATCCTCCATCCGCGATTCCTCGAATGCATCTTTCGCTTGCTTTCCGAGTGCCTCGCGATCGACTAGGAATAAGATGCGTCGAAATCGTTTGGTCTTAATGAGGCGATAAATGAGCCCGATGGCCATCCGAGTTTTACCCGATCCGGTCGCCATGGCGATGAGAATGTTCCGTGTACCCTCTTGTAGCGCATTCTCCACGGATTGAATCGCCCGATATTGATAATCGCGCAGTCCCAAATAGTCTAGAGGTTCAGCTTGCAGTTTGGATTGCGCCTCGTCTTCATCCTGATTCAACAACTCGGCTAATCCTTCCGGACAGTACCAGTCGCGCAACGGCCTCGGGTGATTGGTGCCCCTTCGTACATCGAGAAACCAAATGCCCGACTTGGTTTCAAGCTGTTGCAGATAGGGTCGGCCGTTGGTGGAAAACAGGAACGGAACCGTATACTGCCCCCACGGACCGAGTCGTTCCTCATCCGGCAAGTGCTGGGCTTCCTTCGCGTACGGTTTCGCTTGGTCAAGGTCGGATAGAACGTCTTTCGTCTTTTTCTTAGCCTCAATGATTCCGACCATCTTCATGCCCACAAACAACGCATAGTCGGCACGACCGTGCGTTGTCGGCCACTCGGCAATAGCGACGTTGCGTCCTTTCTCAGGACGCGCACCGGAAGAATAGCGAAGATGATCCGAATCAACTTCCCATCCTGCTGCGCGCAACTGTTGATCAACGAGCTGTCGCCTAGTCTCCGCCTCATCAAGCAGTTTGGCTGCCGCCTTGCTCGATTGCACACGGCGGTTTGTCCGTTCGTCTTCCGATACCTGCTTCGAGCGAAGCTCGTTCAATTGGCGTTCGAGATATTGAATCCTTTGGTCATATTCGTTAGCAATCTGCTGAAGACGTTCTTCAGTAGCTGAATCTTGTGGCGAGTGTTGCTTTGGTGGTACATAGGCCGGTGCCCCGAACTGCCAGTCCCCATATGTCTGCATGAACCACACGGAAAGTGTAAACGCGTACGAAAGGGCTGTGTTGGCGTCTGTCTGAGAATTATATAGGCCGTGAACGGCATTGTTGCCTATGTTCTTAATGGTATGAAAGAAGGTCAGCAAATCCGCGGTCAAAGTACCATCCTGTTTTAGCAGATGGAGGCGACTGTTCTGTGTGCGGTCTTCTGGCTCAGGTGTTTTCTCCGTCGCCAGGATGATTTGCGCCATTGTCTCGCCGAACTGGCGAATCTTAATCATCGCTGAGTTCGGGTCTGTGTATAGGTATTCTTCGGCTAATTGACCGAGTGAAGCCAGAACTGGCCACCGCTTGGATAGAAATGCAAAGTTGCTTGCATGCATGGTTATATCACCTCATCCGCCCTTATCACCTTTTGTACCCATTCCTCGATAGCATCCGAACGTGTTAAGAATTATCTCTATGCTATCGGATAATTCTGGCAGGGTCAAGAATCGGGAGAGATCTCCGTGCCCTACAAGCTCTTAAGATAGAGTTGCTGTTCTAAAGTTAACATAATGAGTGTGGTTAGTTCCGTCATTATTTGATATGTAGTCATTTGCACTCCGTTATACTCCGAGTCAGTAACCCCACCATCCTTTGTGCCATGTGCTACACTGTTTCGTCGGTTAAGCAAGAAGTCAATCTTCCCCTCATGAGGACCAAATACGTTGTATGGAAATCCAAGTCTAAACAATATCTTTCGTAGTACGACGGGTTTAAGATTCGATTCTGTATCTACAATCGATTCTGGAATAGTAACTGTTTCATCAAACAGCTCCTTAAGCTGTGCTACCAGGTCAACTTGCCGAGAAAACAGGTGCAGTTTTTCATCGTCCGGCAGGGAGTTCTTAAAATACTCATTCTTCCTATCAGTATTTCCATAATACTTAAACACCTCCCCTAGTGATGCGGCTGCAATATGGTTATTCGCATCCAAGCGGTTAATACCCAACTTGTTGACCGCTTTTACGTAAATTAAGAAAGATGTCTTGCAAAATCCCTCGAAGTGCGAGTACAACATTACAATTAAGGACTTGCGATACAGCTTTTGCGCATCCTCGTTCCTAATGTAAGCAAGTTGGTTTCCTAGAAATCTCATTTCATTTACTCGCCAGGTCATTTCTTCCTCAATTTGTGCTCGAATATCCTCTAAATCTAAGCTCATAGAATATCCCCGACTCTATCCTCAACAAACTGAATTCTTTCATGGAGTGGACGCGAATAGTTTTTACCCCCGCCAGTTGTTATTTTCTTGAACTCCGGATCAGCTTTTATTTCCAGAAATCTCTTTTTTAATCGTTCCATCAAATCACCATTGTCGGGATCAATAACACTCAGATATTTTTGCATTCCAAGCGTAAATGCTTCGTAATGGTAGGTAAGAAATTTTGAAACAAGTGTTCCCTTTGGAGAAAGAGCTGAGAATATACCCTCGGCAAGGGTTCGACTTAAAATTGCAAATGTTAACTCAAACTTGCGCCTTTCACCCTCATAGTCAAAAGAAACCTCATTATTTTGCGGATCAGACACTGCTTCCATATACTCTGTCAGGAAGTCTCCAACGTCGTGTTGGTAGTGGGCACGATAATTCTTGAATGCGAAAAACCTAAGGACGAGTTCTATGTCGTACTTCTGATCAAACTTCTCCTCAGTTAAATTGGCAACGCAATTGAGAAAATCTGCATACTGACTCATTTCCGATATGAATGAGTTAAAAGTATCGTCCAACAGACGAATCGTGCAATTTCGAACCTCCTGGTTACTGAGTGTCTCTCCTCCAGTATTCAAACGTTTAAACATGTAATACCTTAACCGTTGATCACTCTCTTTCCGAAGAATGTCGACGCGAATAAAGTTTCGCTTAAGTTTAATTTCTAATGTCTTCGGCAATTCATCGTAAGTAAGCCCATTAAGTTCCGGAACGATGTCACAATCGACCAGTTCGAGTAATTGACCTGGTTTAGATGGATGTAGACCCCTAAAATGCAAGTAAGATGAAATTCGTTGAAGCCCATCAATAAGCTCGTATACACCTTCCGATTGTTCTATTACAAAAATCGGGGGAACAGGCATTTCAAGAATGAGGGACTCAATAAAACGCGACTGCGCACCCTCAGACCACCTGAATAGTCGTTGATACTCCGGATCAATAATGAGTTCCCCATCTCGATGCATGTCTAGAAGTTCATTGAAAGAAACATCTAAACTGCGGGTTCGAATTTTCTCTATTCTCTGATCCACGGCCTTAATCAGGTCTATGCCTGCATGGGTCATGAGTTTTCACCAACTTGTCTTGATTTTTGAAAGAACAGAGCAGATTCTACAGCTCCAAAATACTTCCTATATCTTCCTGACCCTTTATTAACGCCGGCTAAAGTCTGTGACATTCTGAATTCAACTTGATTATAATGAGACCAATCGAGGGAGGTGGCCATTTCCACGAATATTTTTCCTAAATCAACATGGACATCCTTATAATATGAGTCTTGTACGACGATAGTGCAAGTACCCCCCTTTACTAATGTTCGGTTAATTTCTTTGAACGAGCGGTAAATTGAATCGAAGTACTGAACATAAGTTTTATAGTAGTACGACCCAGAAGCTTTTGCCGAGTGGCTTTTGATACGTTCCAAAAGGTCAATACAGGTTTTTCCCCACTCTGCCTGAACCACAGGTTGATTCTCGATGATAGTCGGTGTTCCTATCATTTTTTTTCGCAGTTGCTTAAGCTCTCTGTCCCCAGAGTATCCTAATATCGCCAACTCCACACGAGTCGCAATTGCATAATCAATTCGGGTGCAATACGGAGGCGAAGTTATCACTGCATCAACTGAATTATCGATTATAGGCAAGTCAGTAGATGATGCCACAGCAAAATCTGCATCTAAAATGTGATTATGAGTACCCGACCCCATTTGCATTATCATATAGTCCACTTGCTCATTAAACAGAGCAAGAATTTCATCGGGCTGTAGAGATATCCGTTCATCAAAACTTTTCGGCACCTTCACCCAAGTTGGGTTGGAACTTTTAAAGCCTTCTAGGGCTACTTTCATCATTCTGAACAGTGCTACATAGTAAAAAGACGCTATCTCTGACAATTCACCGAAAAGTACATACTTCCGCGAATCTAGTTCTTGTTTGCCATCTACTACGCTATGTATGGCCCGTTGCAGCTTTCTTAATACCACCGCCGTATTCTGGCTCATCCAATGTTCAAGTGGATCGCTATCCTGTAAACGGTACCCATAACGGTACCTCTTAGCCTTGGTTGCTATTGCATAGCCGATCTGGGTTAAACGAACGGCATCAATTGTTGATACTAAACGGGCCTTCGCGACAAGTATCATCACCGGATTTATATCGCATCCAATGGCTCTATATCCCATTTCCGCAGCTACTTGAGTAGTCGTTCCACTTCCATTCCAAGGATCCATCACCATGGCATTGGAGCTAAGCTTAAGATGACACAGTACATCTTTTACAAATTCCTCAGAGTAACCAGCATAGTAACCGTACCACACTGATTTGCCGCTTGTCGCAGACGGTTTTCTCTTCGGGGTACTTAATTTATCTAATCGGAAATCATTCATAGTTTATTTCTCCTAATAAATTGTGCACCTATCTACATTATAGCCTCGAAAGGGCACTGACCACTAGGCATCAATCCTAGTGGTCGTGGGTTTGCTTGGTGGAGGCGAGGGGAATCGAACCCCTGTCCGAAGACCTCGCTGCAATCACATCTACGGGTGTAGTCGCTGATTTGAAGTTCGCCGGGAGACGCGCGCAGCGACGCGCTCGTCAGACGGCTAGCCCGCAATTTGTTTCGCCGGAGGACCACGGGCGACTGCCCCGGCTATCCCACTAAGTTTTCGCCGTTACATCATCGTGGGAAAATGACATACCGACGTCGCACAACTGCTATTAGGCAGCCAGTGCGAGGTTGCTGCTTGTGAAGGTGTTACGTTTGGTTTTTGCGTTTGTGTTTAGGTCCGCGTTTTTAACGTGTGCGCAGCCCCACGACCCGCCGATCATGCTCGAACAATCCCCGTCGAATCCAGAACGCCCCCATGAGGTGTCAGCAATCTGACGTGGCATTTATCATATCACATACTCGCGATGAGTAACAGAGGTGGATTGTGGTGGGTGTCGCTGTGTCGCTGTTCCCTACATCAAGGATAACCGCTGACCAGTTCCCTGTTCCTGTTCCAGTTCCTATCCCCGTTCCCATACAAAACCGGCGATCCCATTCGTGCCTCAATTGAGCCGGACATCCCTGTTTGTACCCGATCATCCGTGTTTTCACGGCGCCGAACAGACGAAAGTCTGCGGGCCTTTCCGACGCGTCTGTGCGGGGCCACGCTGTCAGCCCTTTTGCCGTTCCCGAAACGCGCGCGCGATTTCGCGGTCCGCATCACGTTTTGCGATGGCATCGCGCTTATCGTAATTTTTCTTGCCGCGCGCAAGAGCCAGCTCGACTTTGCAGAAACCGCCTCGCAAATACAGCCGCAGCGGCACCAGAGAGTACCCCTGCTCTTTGGTCGCGCCGATCAATTTGCGGATTTCGGAACGATGCAGGAGCAACTTGCGAGCCCGCAATGGATCGTGGTTGAATCGATTTCCGGCCTCATAGGGGCTGATGTGTAAATTATGTAAATAGACTTCTCCGCGCTCAACTCGGGCATAACTATCCTTGAGATTCGCTTTGCCAGAACGAATGGACTTGATCTCAGTCCCAGTCAGTGCGATTCCGGCATGAAACGTCTCTTCGATGAAGTAGTCGTGCGTGGCCTTCTTGTTTTGCGCGACAGTCTTTTCGCCAGGCGGGCCCCCGGCAGCCGCTCCACGTACCTTACTGCCTGATCCACCGCCCCCGGCAGCCGCTCCACGTGCCCTACTGCCCGACGCACCGCCAGCGGTCCTACTGCCAGACGCACCGCCCGCAGCCCTACTGCCCGACGCACCGCCAGCGGTCCTACTGCCAGACGCACCGCCCGCAGCCCTACTGCCAGACGCACCGCCAGCGGTCCTACTGCCCGACGCACTGGCCTTGCCATTGAGCGACACTGCACTCGTTCCGATCGTCGACACGGCGCCCGTACCGACGGATCTGTCGCAGATTTCGGACTTCTCATTCGGCGTTGCACTCATCAATAATGCGAATTGGCGCATACCACACCTCCAATTAGTATGTCACATTTTCGAAGTTCGGCGATATTGTGTTGCATTATTTGCGATTTCCGTATACCCTATAAGTGACATCAAGCGAATATTACACCACATAAGGGCAAAATACTCCCACCAGGACAGGAGGGTTTTTCATGATTGATGCTTTGCTTTCCGATCGACTTGATTCCACACTGCGGTCTTCCCACACGTATTATAACCTGTCCACCCCGGAACTCGTGGAGTTGGCCTTGCAACGCGACGAAGCAGTATTAACAAACGAGGGAGCGCTGTGCGCCACTACGGGCAAATTCACGGGGCGTTCACCCAAGGACAAATACATCGTGGCGGATTCTGACAGCGAACCTCGTGTGCACTGGAGCCAAGTGAATCAAAGAATGGACGAAACCGTATTTCTTCGCCTGTACAATCAGGCGCTTGAAAAGGTTGCCAATTCATCGACATTCGTGTTCGACGGATTCGCCTGCGCCTCTGATCATGCGCGGTTGCCCATTCGCATAGTTACCGAATACGCCTGGCACAACTTGTTTGCACACCAGCTGTTTATCCGCCCGAGCCAAGAGGAATTGGCCGTGCATACGCCCGCGTTCACTGTCATCGACCTCCCGTCTCTGAAAGCAGACCCGGTTCGTGACCATACGCACTCCGAAACATTTATCTTTGTGTCGTTCCGCCATCGCCTTGTGCTTATCGGAGGAACCGAATACGCTGGCGAGATCAAAAAATCGATCTTCTCAGTCCTCAATTATCTGTTGCCAACCCGGGGGATTTTTCCAATGCACTGTTCCGCCAATAAAGCTGCTGACGGCGACCAAGTGGCGCTGTTTTTCGGTCTTTCCGGCACTGGCAAGACCACTCTGTCCGCCGATCCGAACCGACAGTTGATCGGGGATGATGAGCACGGCTGGGATGATGACGGCGTGTTCAACTTTGAAGGCGGCTGCTACGCCAAGTGCATCGGTTTGACGGAAGCCGCCGAACCGCAGATTTGGAGCGCGATTCGCTTTGGAACCGTTCTCGAAAATGTGCTGATTGATCAGCACACTCGCCAGGCTGACTACGCGTCCGCAGAATTGACTGAGAACACGCGCGCGGCGTATCCGATTGAGTATATCCCAAATGCGCTGCTGCCAAGCAGGGCCAGTCATCCTGCTGTCATCATTTTCTTGACCGCGGATGCATCGGGCGTCTTGCCCCCCATTGCCAAACTGACGAATGAACAGGCGATGTACCACTTTCTCTCGGGATATACAAGCAAGTTAGCTGGCACCGAGCGCGGAATCACGTCGCCGGAAGCGACATTCTCGGCTTGCTTTGGCTCCCCATTTCTTCCCCTGCATCCCATGACCTACGCGCGGATGCTCGGACAAAAAATCGAGCGCCATCATACGGCTGTATATCTGGTCAATACCGGCTGGACCGGCGGTCCTTACGGCGCGGGGGCGCGCATGAAGCTCTCCTATACGCGGAAAATGGTACAAGCAGCGCTGTCAGGCGCCCTCAACCATGTCGAGTATATCGTAGAACCGAACTTCGGCTTGTCCATACCAGCCTCTGTTCCCGATGTGCCAGACAATGTGCTGCAACCGCGCGCCACATGGAGTGACTCTGCCGCTTACGATCTGGCTGCGCGGGAACTTGCGATGCGATTTCGGGTCAATTTTGAAAAGTTCAGCGATGTTCCCGAGCATGTTCTGGAGGCAGGCCCACCAGTACGGTAATTCTCACCACGTCCATTCATACTTAGGATTCGCGGTATGGCCCTCCTGCTATACCGCCTTCCTGCCATCTGCCGATATTTATCGGTTATACAGGCACGTTCCATTATATTCCTGCCTCTGCGTGATCTATGCTTCTTTGGCCGCCGCCATCTGCTGCTGCACTTCCGCAAGGGTTGGCATGGCCGCCATGGCGCCCTGTCGAGTCACACTGATCGCTGACGCATGGATGGCAAAATGGAGGTCCGCAGCCCACTCGTCTGCGGATCGGCTATGCAAATTCCTTACATCCGCACTGTCCCTACTTAAGCGAAACAATAACGCGCCGATGAACGCATCGCCTGCACCCGTCGTATCCACCACCTGCATACGCGGCGCCTGAACCATCACAGGCGAACCCCACTCTCGATGCAACACCATAGCGCCGCGTGCGCCAAGCGTGCATACGCAAATTCCAGGTATTCGATCGGCCAACGCACGAAGGGCCGTCGCCGCCTCGCGGTCCGTTGCTACCTCGTGAGCCGTCGCTACCTCGTGGGCCGTCGCTGCTTCGTGAGCCGTCGCTACCTCGTGAGCCGTCGCCGCCTCGCGGTCCGTTGCCGCCTCGCGGTCCGTCGCCGCCTCGTGGGCCGTCGCCGCCTCGTGGGCCGTCGCCGCCTCGTGGGCCGTCGCCGTCTCGGCGTCCGTCGCCACATCGCGGCGCGCGCTGCCACCCGCGTCCGCACCCTGGTGCGCCCCCAGTTCCCGACGCCCCTGGCCATCCGCCGCCCGATCATCCTGCTCGGTGAGCCACAGTAGCTCGTCTAGGTTCACCTTCACAATGTCAGCCTGCGCGAACGCCACTTCACACCAGTGCTTCGCCTGCTCGAGCGAATCTGATCCGCTCCAGAAAGCAGGACGCAGATTGACGTCAAAACTGAGCCATCCCCCGGCAGATTTTGTCCGCGCCATCAACTCGAGCAATGTCTGCCGAATCGGGAGCGCTGCCAACGCATTGGATACAAAATGCAGGACGGTTTGCCCATCGATGTCTGCATTTGCCACGTGTTCAGAAGAAAGCATCACGTCGGCGCCTGGATTCCGCACAAAAAAGTAATCCGGTTCACCCTTGTGTCGCGCCACGAACGCGAGCGTGGTACTGTATCCTGGTATAGCTCGCGCATGTCGGGTATCGACCCCATAATCAGCCAATGTCCGCAGCAGAAACTCTCCAAAAGGATCCCCGCCCACGCAGCCGATCATTCCGGCATGACCGCCCAAGCGAGCGATTGCCACCGCCACATTGGCAGGTCCACCACCGGGATTGCGCGCAAATGCCGTAGCCTCCCCCACCGGTACATTCACGTCCAGTGCGGTAAAATCGATCAATGCTTCACCCACAGCCATCACTCGTCGCACACGTATACACCCCTATCAGACTGTCATCGATCCTCTGCACTAGCCGCGGAACCGAACCTTCCCAAAGGAACAACGTTCCCCAGGATCCTCCAAACCGTGTGAGGACTCGCCGCTTCATTTATAATGGAAAAGCATATCGAGAACACACTTGTGCCATCAATAGCTCAGGCGGACACCCGCGACTGACACAGTCATCATAGATCGGAGTTGTGCAGGGCATGTCCGAACAGGATCAATCCCTCTTGACCGTTGTGGCCCAATTGGCCAACCACTTTGATGAATATTCAATCCCCTATACCATCGACGGCTGTGCAGGCCTTGCACTGCTTGGCGTGGATATAAGCTGCGTCGACGCCATTGACGTTTTGATCCAATGGGATCTGCTTCAGACGGCGCACACCAGGTTTCGCCAGTACAATCCAAGCGCGATTGAAAGCGGGCGCGGAACGGCCGAATTTTCGTTCTTCTTTCGTAGTGTGATGGTCCGCATTCACTGCGCATTCAATACGGTCATCGTGACAGACCCCGACCGAGTCGCCATCACCTTCGAGAAACGGGCGCTTTGGGTACGGTCCATCGAAGCCTACAGATCCGACAACACCCTGCCAGACGCGTGGCAAACCGCGATCGGCGTCCGCCTGCAAAGCATGCAGTCCTCCATGAACGCGCAAAATAGAGTCGCCTGGACTCACAGCGCTTATGCAGCATGGACGAGTCGCTACGGCACTCCTCGTGAGGCCGCGGAACGCATCCACAAAGATCCTGCAGGCCGCCTGTTGCCGTTCGGTGTCTATTTGGGTGAATTGCGCGGCCGGCGAGTGATCAATCTGCTCGGCTCTCACGGCAGCAAGGCGGTGGCCATGGCGGTGCTTGGCGCGTCTGTGACCGTCGTCGACATATCTTCCGAGAACGCCCGGTACGCCAGCGAACTCGCCGAAGCCGCAGGCGTCGCCATCAACTATATCGTAGCGGACGTACTCCATCTACCGCAAGAGCATCGGTCACAAGATTATGATGCTGTTGTCATGGAACTGGGAATTCTGCACTATTTCATCGACTTGGCGCCGCTTGCTCGCGTCGTTTCCGATGTTCTCAAGAGCGGTGGACGACTCGTCCTGCACGATTTTCATCCGGTATCGACGAAACTGATCACTTCAAAGGGGCATAAGCACAAAGTGACCGGCAATTATTTTTCCTCCGCGCTGGAGGAAACAGACGTGGCGTATACAAAATATGTTGAACAGGAGAGTCACAAAGTCCGTCTCCGCAAATGGACATTGGGTGAAATCGTGACTGCGTTCGCGCATGCAGGCCTGCGTGTTGTGCTCCTGCATGAAGAACCGAATCACAAAATTGATGACATCGGCATCCCCAAGACATTTACGTTAGTCGCAGAAAAATTGTGACGCAAGTGTGTCCGGAGATGATGACGGCGACCTCAGGGGTGGCGACGACGCCGGGCCTTATCCTTCACAGGAGCGCCGATTGTCACCTCGATATCCTGCAACGCCTGACGCTCGCGCTTTTTCCGCGCGGCAACGACACGCCTCGCCTCAATGTCCTGCGAATAACCGCCTGTACTCGGCAACATATGCCCCGATTGTCTGGATGCACCTGTGCCAACCGATGCGGGTGCGCGCCCTGAAGCCGATATCCCGGAACGTGGACTCCTGCCCGTGATCGAGGTCGATCCGTCAGTCCGTTTTGCTCCGCGACCTGGAGTCGCTCCACGCGCATGCTCACCGCTGTCGCGTCCACCCGCTCTCACTCCGGACCCGCTGCTCTTGCGTCCTCCGCCGAAGCCGGCCTTACGCTCACCGTCGTCGCGTCCACCCGCTCTCGCTCCGGACCTGTTGCCCTTGCCGCCTCCAGCGTAGCCTGCCTTACGCTCACTGCCGTCGCGTCCACCCGCTCCCGCTCCGGCCCTGTTGCCCTTGCCGCCTCCAGCGTAGCCTGCCTTGCGACCTCCGCCGAACCCTGTCTCGTGGGATTCATCGTCAATCCATGTCGGTTCGTCACCTTGGAGCTTCGCCACCAGCGCAAAGTCGATAGACAAACTCTCCTTACTGGCACTGAGGATTCGCACGCGCAGGCGGTCTCCGATCCGATACACGCGCTTCATGCGCTCGCCAATCAGCGCGTGCAGCTTCTCGTGGTAATGATAGTAGTCATCATCAAGGTAACTGACATGGATCAAGCCCTCGACGGAATTGTCCAATTGTACGAACAGTCCAAATCCGGTCACACCCGAAATCATGCCGTCAAACTCTTCACCGACCTTGTCCAGCATGAACTCGATTTTCTTGACCAGATCTGTCTCCCGCTCTGCGTCGACCGCCGTCCGCTCTCGCTCACTCGACTCTGCGGCGACTTCAGGCATGATCGCCTGCAGATACGCATACCGTTCTTCCGACAGCGCACCCTGCGCAATCACTTCCCGAATGACCCGATGAATCATCAGATCCGGATAGCGCCTGATCGGACTGGTAAAATGTGAATAGTACTCAGCCGCCAGGCCGAAATGGCCCAGACTTTCCGCCGCATAACGCGCCTGCTTGAGGGAACGCAACATAACGTGACTGACCACCACTTCTTCCGCCCTGCCCCGCACATGCGTAAGCAGATCCTGGAGCGCCCGCGGATGGATGTTGCCGGCCGCTTTCAGGTGGTAACCAAAGTTGTGTACAAATTCGTTCAGCAACACCATTTTTTCGACCGCGGGCGGTTCATGAACACGATAGAGAAACGGTACTTCCATCCAGAAAAAATGCTCGGCGACCGTCTCATTGGCGGCCAGCATGAACTCTTCAATGATCATTTCCGCGATACCGCGCTCGCGTTTGACGATGTCCAGCGGCTTGCCCCATTCGTCAACCTTGATCTTTGTCTCGGCGAAATCGAAATCGATGGCGCCCCGTTCCATGCGCCGCTGGCGCAGCCGGAGAGCGAAACTTTCCATGTCGCGAAACATGGGTGCAAGGTCCTGATACCGCTCGGCTGCCTCTGCGTCCGTTCCGGCAAGAATATCGCGCACCGCTCCGTACGTCATGCGCTCACTGGAACAGATCACAGACGGATATATTTCGTGGCGAACAAGCTCAAGACTTGGCGACCATTCCATATCGCAAGTCATCGTGAGTCGATCCACCTGCGGATTGAGCGAACAGATCCCATTTGACAGGCGCGGCGGCAGCATCGGTATCACACGGTCGATCAGATACACGCTGGTGCCGCGGGTAAGCGCCTCCCGATCCAGAGCAGATCCCTCACGCACATAATAGGATACGTCGGCAATGTGCACACCAAGCAGATAGTTGCCATTGGGCAACCTTTTAAGATGGACCGCATCATCCAGATCCTTGGCGTCAGGTCCATCGATCGTGACCACAACTTCCCCGCGCAGATCCCTGCGCCCTTCCAGATCCGCCGCTGAAAGCGCGTGCGGGATGCGCTCCGCTTCCTGCAGGACATCGTCAGGAAATGTTTGCGGGAGTCCATATTTGCGCACAATCGACAGGATATCGACGCCTGGGTCATTGGGAAAACCGAGGATCTCAACCACCTTTCCATTGGCGCTCTGTCTTCCAACAGTGGGGTATTCGGTAATCTCCACAACCACCTTTTGTCCGTCCACCGCCCCCAGGAGATCCTCGTCGGCGACAAATACATCCTGCGTCAAATGCTTGTCGTCTGGCTGGACGAATCCATAGCCGATATGCGTCGACAGGACTCCCACGATCGTATGGTGGGCGCGTTTCAACACGCGAATGATTTCGCCCTCTTGCCTTGCGCCGCCCGCTCCCTTGATCGGCCGGACGAGTACCCGGTCGCCGTCCATGGCGTCTGCGAGATCCGCGGCAGCGATGTAAAAGTCGGACAGAGAACGATTCAGAGGAATCGCGAAACCGAACCCGCGCGCCTTTACCTGCAGACGCCCGACAATGAGGTCCATCCGTTCCGCTGCGCCATACCGTTCTGTGCGAGTGCGCACGATCACGCCTTCCTCTTCCATGCGAGCGAGCAATTCCTCTAACCAGGCGCTGTCGGGGGTGTCGCGCACCCCAAAAGTCTCTTCCAATTCCGCAAATGTCAGCGGGCGATAGGCTTTCTCGCGCATAAATTCGAGCACTGACTCTTCTTCTATCACACTAAGACTCCCTTTCAACACGGCGGACCAGTGCCAACACATCCGCCCAGACCTCTTTGCGGTCCACGTCAACCGGCAACATGTGACCAGACCGCTCATACCATCTGATTTCTTTACTTTCACTGCCGACATGATCATAGATATACTGTGCGCTCGAGGGCCGTACAGTCATGTCATAGCGCGCCTGCTGCACGAGAATCGGCGTCCGGAGAGAGCCAAGTTCATCCCTGACAATATTGCGCAGCCTTGTCAAACTGCGCACCGCGCGCAGCGGCATGGCATCGTAGCCGCCCAGATACTGATTGACTTCCGGATTGCGCGTGGATCGCCCCGTGTGTACAGGTTTGAAAAGACCGATCACGGGCGCCAGCCGCGCTCCCCAATTGACAAAGTGGATGGGAGTGCACACACTTACCACGCCCGCAACTTTGTAACGATTCGCCAGATATACGGCAATCAGACCTCCCATGGAATGTCCGACCACGATGATGCGATCTGTCGAGCAGGCCAGCTCCGTATACGCGTTGTACGCGGACTGAATCCAGTCGCTGTAACTGGTGCGATTCATCTCTTCCACAGTACAGCAGTGCCCCGCCAAAATAGGTACGGTTACCGAATACCCCTCCTGCGCGAGATGCTCTGCAAGCGGGCGCATTTCTCCCGGAGATCCAGTGAATCCATGAATCAGCAACAGACCTGTGCGTCCACCCTTGTGCACATACGCTTCCCGATTCCGCTCCCGAGTCTGCATCAGCGCCCTCCGATCTGGTCTTGGATGAAATCCTTACAAGTATCACAACATAAATGCGCATCCGACGCAAACGATGAAGGAGGGATACGATGCGTCACACCTTTGCCCATTTTGCGATCGCCTTCATAACAGGCGCGATGTCCGCGCACTTATTTCGCGAGTACCTGCACCAACTGACAGAGAGAGATGACGATCCCCACCACTTCAGTATAGACAATGAACTGTTGTCTCACCCAGCGGCCGACACTCGACCCAGATCAGGCGTTTCCCAGGGCAGAATGGACTTCGCCAGAGACGCCCATATCGATCAGCGGGCGCTCATCCATTGTCCAGTCGGCGCATCAGTCTATATCGGTTCGAAGAGTCGTATTGAGCGAAGCGCTGCACTGCTATGCGCCATTCAGGATATCTCGACACACACTGACATATCGGCGCCGCACCCAGGACTGGCCTGCGTGACGGTTTCAGGTCAAGCGTATACGATGTATGTGGGCGAACGCGTCAGCATTGAGGAGGGGGCGCAGATCATCGGTCCTGCACTGATCGAAACGGACGCCTGGATCGGTCCGAATGCGATCGTACAGCGCGCCTGTCTGCGCCAGAACTGCGTTGTCGACGCCGGCGCATTTGTATCGGGAGTTGAAGTTCCAGCCGGGCGCTACGTACGCGCCGGGCAAGTGGTCAGAAACCAGTATGAAGCGGACTTGCTGCCGTTTGTCGCGTCACCCGGCCTCGGCGGAACTCCACACGCGTCCGCGCGGTGGGTGCAGTGAAAGTATTGCCGTCCGTAATCGACTTTATATCGATCCTACGCAAAGTGCCGCCCATGGGCGGCACTGAAGTCTGGAGTACTGATCATCATCTTGCGACCCACGTCCATCAGGAGTGGCTAACCATCCAGGCAATCCAGATTCCGACACCGTAAAATAGCACCGCTATAACAATGGTGGTCTTGGCCAGCAAAGGATCCGTGCCTTTGTTTCGGCGCGAATTCCCCACCTCGTTTCCGCCCCCCGTAATGGCGCCAAGTCCTGCACTGCGACCCGATTGGAGGAGAATGACCGCGATGATCGTTATGGCAATGATCACGAGTATGATCTTGGCCGCCGTCAGCACACGTACTCACCTCCACATGCAATCGAAGTCAGTATAGCATATTTGTCCAACCGGCGGCAACTCACACGCCCACGTATTGTCGCCTCTCGTCCAGAGAGAAGAAGCGATGGCCGCGTTGCCTTGTTATCACGCCAGTCGGCGATCAGGTGGCCCGATCGCCATGCTTCGTTGCCTCGAACAGCAACTGCAGGGTCTCCATATACTCAAGAAAGGCTTTCCGACCAGCCTCCGTAGCCTGGCATGTGGTGCGCGGCTTCCGCTCCGCAAACGCCTTCTGAACCGTGATGTAGCCAGCCTCCTCCAGGATGCGGACATGGTTTCCCAGGTTCCCGTCCGTGAGCCCAAGGGCGCTTTTCAGAAAGGTGAATGAGGCTGACTGCTCTGTGAGAAGGACCGACATGATCCCCAAACGGGCTTTGGCGTGGATTGTGTCGTCGATCTCGTGAAGGATCCTCTCATCCATGGGAGCCATGACGTTTCAGTCCATATATGCCGCTGCCAATCATCGCAGTTGCGCCAAGCACCGCTACTGCCGCCAACTGCGCTGGATAAGCAACTGGCAGAAAGGGCGCAACGATTGAGACAACTGCAAGCCACAACCCTAAAAAGAGAAATCCCGGCGACTCGGAGAACACTCCGGCTAAAGCGTACCAAGCGCCAATCGCCAGCGGCCAGATGAAGATAGCGGCCCCGTTCCCTCCCGTATGACCGTGTCCAGTCAGGACCATTGCACACGCGGCAAGCCCCAGCACCACCAAGCCGGACCACATCCACTTGCGCGCCAGGTAGGGCATTGGCCCAATCCGCCGACCAATCCTTGCGCCGACGATGACGCTCGCCGCAAATCCGAGGAGATCCAGACCTATCCACAGGGGGCCTTGCCAACTGTCCAGCACACCAGCGATAGGCAGCAGATAGCCAATCATCCAAACGACTCCCCAAATCAGAAAGAATGGTGCGCCTCCCCTGAACATTTCTCCCCGTGCCTGCGCCACCAAACCCTTGATCAACCGCACATCCTTCAGCGCTTCTTCGACATCCACTCCATCATCCCCAGATC